>CACWIW010000067.1 GCA_902761035.1 uncultured bacterium
GTACTGGAAGCAGTACCCCGGCTCGATGAAGGCGCAGGGCGACTGGGCGCTCGCCTTCGGCATCAACTGCTTCAAGTTCCACACGTACCAGCACCAGCCGAGCATGACGGACAAGCCCGGCATGACGATGTGCGGGTACTACGGCGTCAACTGGCACCGCAACCAGACGTGGTGGCCGATGGTTGATTCCTACCACCGCTACCTCACGCGCTGCCAGTGGTTGCTGCGGCAGGGGCGTCCCGTCGCGGACATCCTCTACCTCCTGCCCGAAGGCGCGCCGATGGTGTTCCAGCCGCCGAAGGACGCCTTCAAGGAAGGCGACTTCCCAGACCGGAAGGGATATTCGTTTGACGGCTGTTCGCCCGAGGTGTTCATGTCGCGGGCGAAGTTCATCGACAAGAAGATCGACTTCGAGGGCGGTGCCACGTACAGCGTGCTCGTGCTGCCGAAGATTGATGCGATGACGCCCGCGCTGATGAAGAAGATTCTCGAATGTGCGGAGGCGGGAGTGAAGATTGTCGGCGGAGTGCCGCGCAAGTCGCCCAGCCTTTCCATGTTCACGATAAGAACGATAAGAACGCAGTTCTTGAGATGGCGAAGGACGTGATAGAGAATGAGGCGAAATGGATATGGAGCGCGGGCGAAAAGGATGTGATGAAGCAGCCAAACGGTTCGCGCTGGTTCAGAAAGACGTTCAGACTAGAAAAGCCTTCAAAGGAAGATATTAAACGCGACTTGATGTTGGCGGTGTCTCGATTCTCGGATAGGGATTTTCATGAAAGATGCTATAAGGGCGAGTTTTGCTGCAATGTGAAAAGCGCATCTGTTGTAATTGCCGCAGACAACGCATATCGTCTGTACTTGAACGGCAAGTTTGTAGGCGAGGGGATTGATTTCCACGACGTCGGTTCGTATGCTAACGTGATCAACCTGCTGAAGCCCGGTGAGAATGTAATCGAAGTGTTGGCGGACAACTGGGATGACTCGCCCAATCCGGCAGGTCTTATTGTTGCCTTCGTGATCAAGTACACGGACGGTCGTGTCGTCACCTTCAAGACGGATGCCTCTTGGACGTGTGCGACGGACAAGAGCAAGGTTTTTGGCCCCGTGCAGGAGTTTGGCGCGTTTAACATGGGACCGTGGCGTCTGCGTAGCATGCAGAAGGAACTCTATCCTTCATTTAGTTATGTCGCTTCTTGCGTAGGAATGCGTCCAGATCACATGGGAGGAGGCAATGTGCGTTACATCCATCGCAGGCTTGACGATAAGGACATCTACTTCTTAAGCCATCGTGATGATTATCTGCGTATTATAGGGGGGGCTCATTTTAGGGTGAATGGTGTAAAGTCCGTGGAATGGTGGGATCCGCTTACGGGCGAGCGTAGAGAGCTGCCGAGGTGGAAATATGCACACGACGGTACTGTTGAAGTAGAACTTGAGCTAGGACCCAATGAAAGTGGATTCGTCGTATTTTCCCATGGGTCTACAGGCATGTTCAAGTCAATGTTCTCATCCATCTTCACGACGAAGAAAAGTAATTTCCGCTCTTACGGTGTCCTTGCTGAGTTGCCAGACAAGTGGAAGGTTTCGTTCGATCCGGCGTGGGGCGGACCTGAGGGCGAAGTGGAGTTCAAGACGCTTGACGACTGGACGAAACGGCCGGAGTGGGGCATCCAGCACTACTCGGGCATTGCCACGTACCGCAAGACGGTGACGAGCAAGGAAGCGCCCACGCACATCAGCCTCGGTGACGTGTCAAACCTTGCGCGGGTGAAATTGAACGGGAAGGATCTCGGTTCGGTGTGGTGCTGGCCGTGGCGTGTTGCGGTTCCGGAGGGCACGTGGAAGGACGGCGAGAATCTACTTGAAATCGAAGTGGCGAACCTCTGGGCGAACAGGCTCATCGGCGACGCGTCGCTTCCGGCGGAGAAGCGCCTCACGCGCACCACCGTGAATCCACACAAGCCGAACGATCCACTTCGCAGGTCTGGTCTTTTCGGACCTGTCCGGCTTGAAAAAGAATAACAAACGAAAACACAAAAAGGAACAACTCAAAAAGGAACACAACGATGACAGGTTTTGACATTGCAATGGCGGGACTGCTCTCCTTTGGGCAGGTCATCCCGAGCGCGCAGCGCGAAATCGTAAAACACGCAGGACTCCAGATGATCCATGCGGACGGCGCGGTGACGCTCCGTCTGAAGGAGACGGGCCGGACGGAATCCGCCATCGAGGGCGGACGTGTCGTGACGGTGAAAATGCAGGACGAGCACTATCCCGTGTATATCACGCGGCACGTTCGGACGTGGAACGACTGCGACGCAGTCGAGACGTGGTACGAGCTGCGCCACGAGGAACCGGGGCCGGTGAGGCTGCTCCGCGCCGACAGTTTCGCCTCGCGTATCAATTGCCGGGCCGATGTCGTGAAGGTGCTCACGCTCACGGGCGTGTGGGCGTACGAGGGGAATGTCACGGAGGCGACCGTCGCGAACGGACAGATCGCGCAGTACCGCTCGCTCGCGGGCACGCGCGACGCATGGGAGTCGAACGCGGCGATGATGGTGAGCTTTGGCGACAAAGTAGATGAGGAACACGGCAAGGTGCTCGGCGTGGCGCTGGAGTGGACCGGCACCACCGAGAAGCGCGTTCGGCGCAGCTGGAACGGACGCGAGACGGATGTCTTCGCCGGCATCGACATGGAGACGGGTCCGTACGTCCTCGACCCCGGCAAGACCTTCACCACGCCGCGGGCGATCATCGTGTGGTCCGAGAAGGGCAAGGGCGAGGTGTCGCGCCAGTACCACCGCTGGGCGCGCCGCCACCTAATGCCGCACGGCGACGTGCTGCACCCGATTCTGCTCAACACGTGGGAAGGCTCGTACTTCAGCTTCACGGAGAAGACGCTCACCGACATGATGGACGGCGTGAAGGAGATGGGCGGCGAGATGCTCGTCCTCGACGACGGCTGGTTCGGAAAGGGCAAGTACGCCCGCGACGACAAGAACCGCGACAAGACGGGCCTCGGCGACTGGGTGGTGAACCCCGAGAAGCTGCCGCACGGTCTCGCCTGGCTCGCGGACGAGGCCGCCAAGCGCGGGCTCAAGTTCGGCCTCTGGGTGGAGCCGGAAATGTGCAACGTCGGCAGTTGGCTCGCCGAGGCGCATCCCGACTGGATCCTCCGCGAGCAGAACCGCTCGCTCCTCCTCGGGCGCGGCGGCTCGCAGGTGGTGCTCGACTACACGAACCCGGCCGTGCGCGAGAACATCTTCAACCAGCTCGACGCCGTGTACGCGCAGGTGCCCACGCTCGCCTACGTGAAGTGGGACAGCAACCAGAACATCGTCAACCCCGGCTCCACATACCTGAAGCCAGATCGCCAACCGAACCTCTGGTACGACTACACGATCGGCCTCTACGACCTGCTCGCGAAGCTCCAGGTGAAGCGTCCGCAGATCATGGTGCAGGCGTGCGCCTCGGGTGGCGGGCACATGGACTTCGGCTTCCTGCGCTATGCGGACGAGTTCTGGGCGAGCGACAACACCGACCCGTTCCGCCGCGTGTTCATCCAGTGGGGCGCGTCGCAGTTCTACCCCGCGAGCGCGATGGCCTGCCACGTCACGCGGCGCGGCTCGTCGATGAAGTACCGCTTCGACGTGGCCATGACCGGACGCATGGGTTTCGAGCTGCATCCGACGAAGCTTTCGAAGGCGGATGTCGAGTTTGCGAAGGCGGCAGTGGCCGACTACAAGCGCATCCGTCCGATCGTCCAGCGCGGCGACCTCTACCGCCTCGTCTCGCCATACGACGGGAGAATGTCCGCACTAATGTTCGCGAGCGAAGACAAGAGCGGCGCGGCGCTGTTCGCGCTCGGGCTCGACAAGGACATCATCGTGGAGGAAACGCTGCGTCTGCGCGGACTCGATCCCGACGCGAAGTACGTCGTGACAGAGATCAACAAGGGTGCGAAGCTCCACGCCAAGCTGCCGGATGGGCCGGTGAGCGGCCGCACGCTCATGGAGAAGGGTATCGCCGTCAGGCTCTCCGGCAGGTTCGACTCCGCCTCGTTCGAGGTCGTGCGTGCCGGGGCGGAGAGGCGTTGAATGGCGTTGAATGGCAGAGAACCCGTGAAATCTGTACCATACGCCCGAAAAATATGGTATAATGCGGGGCAAGGAAGGAATAGACAACGACATGCAGACTGAAACGACCGAGCGTCCGACGATGAAAATGCTCCCTGGCGACGAAGTGCGCCAGATTATGTGGCGCTTCGCCGAGCGATACGATATCCAAATGGCCGTGGCGGGTGCGCGTAGCGTGGCGCGCGGCATCGTGGCCCAGCTCGTGGCGGGCGGCCAGCGCAAGACGCACGACTGGACGGCCGAGAAGCAGGGCGCGTTCGAGGCGTTCGATGCCTCCGGCATCACCGCGAGCACGCTCAAGCAGGAATACGGCGGCCTCTTCGACGGACCGAAGAACCTTGCCTCCTCGCTCCTTTCATACGAGTTGAGCTGGGTGGACAACGGCGCCGCGACGTCCGCGCTCGTGAACGGCCTTGCGATGGGTCCGATCGCCGAACTCGGCACGGACGAGCAGAAGGCCTACTACATGACGCGCTGTGCGCCCGGCAACGAGACGGGCAAGACGTGGCGCGGGTCGTTTGCGCTCACGGAGCCGCTTCCCTACGTGGGCGTCGATACGGGCGTTCTCTGCGGCCGCGTGAGCGTGGCGGAGTGGAAGGAGGGCGAGGAGCCGAAGCTGCGCGTCGAGAAGCGCGGCCGCTTCATCACCAACATCGCGATCGCCGACTACGTGACGGTGGCCGTCAACTCCGGCGACGACCGCATCAAGGGCAGCTGCATGGTGATCGTGGAGGCCACGGACCCCGGCAAGTTCGACCGCGGCGCGCAGACGCTCAAGTGCGTCCACCAGCTCTCCAACACGGGCGACCCCGTGATCGACGTCGTCGTGCCCGCCTCGCGCATCGTGGGCGGCTACACGATCAAGGACGGACAGATCGTGCCGAACCTCGCGCACTCCGAAATCATCGCGCAGGTGTTCTCCAAGACGCGCGTGGGCGTGGGCGTGATGGGCGCGGGTTCGCTCATGAGCGCGATCGAGCCCGTGATCCGCTACCAGCGCACGCGCTTCCGCGGCGCGGCGGGGGTTGATGAGACCTCGCCCCGCTACCAGCAGGGACTCCAGATGAAGGAGGATGTGACGGAGCGCCTTGCCGACGTGTGGGCGACGGCCGAGGCCGCGTCTTCGCTCGGCTTTGACATCTCCCGCCGCTTCGACGCGCTCGAACTAATCCAGGACGAGGCGAAGGCGAAGCTCGGCAAGGGCCGCGAGATGCTGAAGAACATGAAGGCGCCGATGGCTACCGCCGCCGCGTTGCTCGCGGAGGGGAAGGATCCGATGGAGGATCCCGACGTCACCGTGCGCTATGTCTATCTCCAGGCGCTCTGCAACATCCTGTGCCCGAGCTGCAAGCTCTGGAACACGGGCCACGGCGCGAACGTGATGCGCGAGGCCGTGACCCTCATGGGCGGCTACGGCATCACGGAGGACTGTCCGGGATTCCTCTTCTACAAGTGGACAGACATGCAGCTCGACGCGACGTACGAAGGCCCCGAGGCCGTGCAGCGCCGCCAGATTTCCGAGACGATGGCGAATCCTGTGTTCCTTGCGCAGCTTGAGGCGTGGGAAAAAGAGCTCGCCGCGTGTCCGAAGGCCGCAGAGAACGGCGCAAACGCCCTTGCGGCGGCGCTTCGTCTGTGGGCGTGGACGCATGTGTTCGCGGCCGGTGCGAAGGACCCCGCCGGCAAGAAGCTCGGCTCCTCGCAGCGCCACGGCGTGGTGTTCCCGCTGGCGGACGCGCTCGCTGGGCTCATGGCCGCCACGAGTCTCTGGCAGGACATACGCTTCCTTGCGTTCAACGGCGCGGAGCATCCCGTGGTGGGGCCGGAGCTTCCGAGCTACCTCAACACGTTCAACGACCTGCTCGGCACGGTCGTGGCGGATGTGGCCGGCGAAGCCGCGAAGGTCTGTGCTGGCGTGGTATACGGATTCGATGCCGCGACGGCGGAGGACAAGGCGGCGTTCGCATCGCTGCGTGCTGCGCTGGATGAATCGCTCGCCGGCACACGCCTAGCGAAGGATCGCGCGGCGAAGTGCCTCACCACGGTCATGATCCCGGAGGCGCTCGACTATCCAATGTGATTTTTTCGGAAAAGGTGTCAGTTCTACGTGGGCTGTCTGCCTTTCCACATGTGTAACCCAACAGGAGGAAAAACAATGAAAATAAACAAACTCATACTTGCAGCGGCGCTTGCCTGCGCCTGCGTCGGCACCACGATGGCGCGTCCGGGCCACGGCCCAGGTCCTCGTGGTCCCCACCGTGGCCCTGTGCCCGTGATGCGTGGCCCCCACCATGGTCCTCACCATGGTCCAGGTTTCCACCGTCCGCCGCCGCCCAGCCTCCACGGCTGGCATCGCGGTCCGCGTCCGCACCACCTCTACCGTAGCTGCTGGTATGGCGGCGTGTGGTATGACGCATACGGCTACCCCTATACGTCAACGGCGGTCGTAGTGCCCGCCACCACGACGACGGTGGTTCCCACCACGACGGTGGTTCCCGCTACGACGGTTGTTCCCGCCACGACAGTGGTTCCCACCACGACTACGACAGTTGTGGCACCTGCGGCTCCTGCCACGACAGTGGTTTACTGACCGGTTGTCCAAATCCGGTTCGCGCCCAGGACGGCATTCGCCGTTCTGGGCTGAAGTGCATACTAAAGAGAGAGAAAGAGAAATCAAAAGATGAGACCAGTTGTATTGATCATCCGCGACGGATGGGGCGTGAACGAGTACCACGAGGGCAATTCCGTGGTGGCGGCGAAGACGCCGGTGATTGACCAGATCCGCGCGCGTTATCCACATTGTCTGTTGGACTGTTGCGGCGAGGCCGTGGGGCTTCCGGACGGCTACCAGGGAAGCTCCGAGGTAGGGCACCTCAACATGGGCGCGGGGCGTATCGTGGTGCAGGAGCTAAAGCGCATCGACGACGGTCTCTCCTCCGGCGAGCTCTTCAAGAGCCCGAAGTGGGCGAACCTGATGGAGAACTGGAAGAAGAACGCGAGTCAGCTGCACTTCTTCGGCCTCCTGCAGGACGAAGGCGTCCACGCCCACCAGGAACACCTATACAAACTCATGAAGCGTGCGCGTCAGGAGAACCCCGCCGGGAAGATCGTGGTGCATCCGTTCCTTGACGGACGCGACACGCCGCCGCGTTCAACGCTTGAGTACATCGCCCGTTTGAAGACCGAGATGGCGGCCGTAGGCAACTGTACGATCGGTACGGTCATGGGCCGCTACTACGGCATGGACCGCGTGAAGAACTGGACGCTCACCGATCTCGCCTACAACTGTATCGTGTCGTGCGAAGGCCGCAAGGTCGCGAACGCCGAGGAGGCCGTGAAGGCATCCTACGAAAATGATAAGACCCCCGACGGCACGCCCATGACTGACGAATACATCCCCTGCTGCGTGATGGATGGCTACGAGGGCGTCAAGGACGGCGACTGCATCATGCACACGAACTACCGTCAGGACCGCGCGATCCAGCTTACGCAGGCGTTCGTCTGCGCCGATTATGCGGGCAACCGCCACGCTATGCCGAAGGTCACGTACCTCGGCTTCACGCGTTACTGGGACGAGTTCGAGGACTACTTGCTCGGCGCGATGGGCGCGGGTGGCGGCATGGACAACCTCCTCGGCGAAGTCGTGTCGCGCGCCGGCATCAAGCAGCTGCGCCTTGCGGAGACCCAGAAGTTCCGCCACGTGACGAGCTTCTTCAACGGCAAGTCCACTACGCCCTCCGAGGGCGAGGACCAGGTGGAGGTGAAGAGCCGCTTCGACCCCGCCACGTTCGCGAGCCATCCGGAGATGGACGCCTACAACGTGACCGACGAGCTCCTCAAGCGCCTCGAGAACAACCCCTACGGCTTCATCGTGGTCAACTACGCGAACTGCGACATGGTTGGCCACACGGGCGACCCGAAGGCCGCCTCCAAGGCCGTCGAGGTGGTAGACGAGTGCATCGGCAAGATCATGCCGCGTCTGATGGAACTTGACGCCCATGTGCTCATCTACGCTGACCACGGAAACGCCGAGCAGATGGTCGACTACAAGACCGGCATGGTGAAGACCTCGCATACGCTGAACCTCGTGGACTGCTTCTACGTGGCGAAGGACGCGGCGGGCGTGCGCCTCACTCCGCTTGCGAAACTGAGCGCCGTTGCTCCGACCGCGCTGCAGCTGCTGGGTTTGCCAGTGCCGCCCGAAATGACCACTCCCTCGCTCCTCGCGGGCAAGGAGCCGTGGTCGAAGACCGCGCTCAACATCTGACGGAGGGATGCCGGGACGGTTGCAAGCGATGTGGCTGGCGCTGGCGCTTTTCGCGTCAGCGCCGCTTCTCGCGGCACCGTTGGTGATGAATGATTCCTATCGGTCGCCGCGAAACAAGGAGCGCCCCCTGCGCAAGGCCACGACGCTCATCGTGCTGCACACCACCGAGGCGCACGCGAAAAGCTCGCTCAACAAGCTGAGCGAGCGCGGAGAGGCCCACTACTGCGTTGTTGAGAACGGAACGGTCTACCGCATAGTCGACCACAACCGCGAGGCGTTCCATGCGGGACGGTCTATGTGGCAGGGCAAGGAGGACTGTGACGAATACTCCATCGGCATTGAGGTCGTCGGCCATCACGACCAGGCAGTCTCGCTCCAGCAACTTGACGCGCTGAGAGAGCTGATCGCTCACCTCAAGCAAATCTACTCGATCACGGACGCACGGGTCGTGTGCCATTCCCACATCGCATACGGAGCACCGAACGCATGGCATAAGAAGAAACACCGCGGGCGAAAACGTTGCGGAATGCTCTTCGCCATGCCGAGCGTACGCGCCAAACTCGGCCTGACGGCGCGGCCTGTGTCTGATCCGGACGTTAAGGCGAAACGCCTAGTGCAGGCCGACCCCGACCTTGCGGACGTCCTTTACGGAAAGAACGATACTATGGCTGCCGTATACGGACGCCGACCAACGCCCGTTGTGATGCGGGCCGCGCCGACTAAACCCCATGCGGCGGCGAAGCCACATACGGTGGTGAAACCCCATACGGTGGCGAAACCCCATACGGTGGCGAAACCCCATACGGTGGCGAAACCGTCGCATAAGCATCCAAAGCCACAGATGGCGAAGACACCTCCGAAGCCGGTGCAGAAGCCGACACCACCGCCGAAGCAACAGCCGAAAATCATAGCCGTCAAGCCGCCGCCTGCAAAGTCGGTAATTGCCGTGACGCCTGCTCCTGTTGTCAAGCCCGCGCCGCCTCCAATTGTAAAACCAGCGCATCCAAAATTTGCGTCGCCTCCACCTAAGGCATCGCCTCCACCTAAGGAAGAGGAGAAGGGCGTCCTTGCCGGCATTGGCGGCTTTTTCAGGAGCACGGCGAGGCTGATTATCCCGAAGAAGAAGAGAAGGTCTCCTGTGCCAAGTGCGGACACTTCGCATCAGCAGACCGTTGTGGGCAGAAAACTTGAACGGCCGCCGCAGATTCTCTCCCGTGATCCGCGCAACCTTGCGGCATTGGAGGCTATGCCAGGCTATGTCAAGGGTGGTCCGGTGAGCGAGGAACTCACCCCATACAGCATTGCCGGCGCGGCGTGGCGCGCGCCTACAACGTACTACTACATGGGCGGACGCATCGTCACGGGCGACAAGGTAAACGAAAAACTTATTGAGAAGGGGGCCTACATTTTCTACAAAAGCGACGTGCCTGAAAAAAGGTAAAAAGCCCTCTTGCTAATCGGCGTCCGATATGGTATCATATACGCCGTTTTCACCACGTTCGGGCGTGGCGCAGTGGTAGCGCAGTTGACTGTTAATCAATTGGTCGCTGGTTCGAATCCAGCCGCCCGAGCCATTAAAAAGTGCGTTTGAGCCAATAAAATCAAGGGTCAAACGCATTTTTCATGCCCGGAAATCGTTAAGACTTTCGTACAAAACTCTTTCGGCGAATGCTAGCTGCGGGAATATTACATTTTGACGTTGGAACGGTGGTGCGAGCCGTCATCGGCGAGCCGCTAACGATCCCCTGGTGGAGGTCCACGCGCACCTCGACACGCAAGTTGACAAGGTATACGGTCTTTCGCCGTGATTCCGCGCCGTAATCTCACCAAGAGACGCAAATATAAGGCCAGCCCGAACCATGATATTTTCATGCGGCACGGCGGCGGAGCGGGGCGGAGGTTCGCTCCGAGAATGCGGGCTGCGTTTCGCGGGCGCGCGGCTCAGCGCGCCCGCGAAACGCAGACTAAGGGGCCCGGTGTGAAGCCTCCGCCACGGCCGCAGCTATGGCCTCACGGGGGGCTCGTAAAAAATCGGGGTAAGCGTGATATAAGAATTTTCAACTGTCGCCGTTTTCTCACTTTGCCGCTTGGAGAAAACAGGTCAGACCTGTTTTCTCTACCGTGCTGCGGAGAAAACCGGTCAGACCTGTTAGTGCGCTGTCCGTCACCAGACCGGTATGTATAGGTGAATTTCATTTGTTTGCATTCCCCATTGCGCCACGCACGACGATGTGGTACACTAATCGGCAAACCTTTCAAAGGGTTGATATCCACCCGTGATGCTCTGCCGAGGCGGCGGAAGGCGGCGTTCTTCTCGCCCCAGACATCGGGCGACTTCTCATTTTCAAGTTAGCGGCGAGAGTGTCATTTTGACACACTAGCCTCGTGGAAAAAGGCCGGTTTGGAGCGGAATTTGCTTTGGTGCGCAGCAGAGCATGAAATGGTGCGCAGCAAAACATCAAATGGTGCGCACCAAAACCTTCGACGGTGCGCAGCATTTAAATGTGCCAACTGTGTCAAAATGACACACTCATAGTAGGGGCCTAGACTTTTGCGTTATACCCCAAGGTGCATGGGACCAAACGGATATGTCAATGCGCTCAGGGAGCGTAGAATATAAGGACGCGCGCGCGCGTCCTTTATATATAGGGAACCCGTCGCGCCCGCATTCGCGACATGGACGTTTACATGCGCAAGAGTGTGAAAGTTATTTTTGGACAACTCCTTAGTGAGGGCGAGTCGGAGTAATGGCTTTAGGAATCGCATCTGGAAGACTTCGCTAGTAAAAGGAGTTTTGGTGTACAGTAAAGCATCAAGTGGTACGTACACCAATTTGTAAGAAGGCGCTCGCGCTCAGGCGGAGGCGACAGGCACGGCTCTGACGAACTTAGGACGGTACGCGGGCCAGTCGGCTAGGATGCGCGCGGCAAGCGGCGACGCGGTTCGGGCAGCGTGTTCGCGCAGGAGCGCAAGAAGTTCGCGCTCTTCCTCGGAATCGGACGCGACGCCGGCGAGATCGATGGAATCAAGGTTGCACTTGAGGTCGAAGTCGCCTGATTCGTCGAGCACGTAGGCGACGCCGCCGGTCATGCCCGCGCCGAAGTTGACGCCTGTCGGGCCTAGTACCAGCACCTTGCCGCCGGTCATGTATTCGCAGCCATGGTCACCGATTCCCTCCGCGACGAGCGTGACGCCCGAATTGCGGATGCCGAAACGCTCGCCGGCCTGCCCGTTGATGTAGATCGCGCCCGACGTGCCGCCGTAGGCGATCACGTTGCCGGCGATCACATTTTCTTCGGGCTTGATAATCCCGAACACAGGACTCGGCGGGGCGATCGTGATGATACCGCCGGAAAGTGACTTGCCGATGTAGTCGTTGGCCTCGCCGTGCAAGTTGAAGGTGATGCCTTTTGCGAGGAACGCCCCGAACGACTGACCGGCCACGCCGGTGAAGTTGACGGTGAGACCTTCAGGGCTGGAAGCACGCCGTGCGACAAGCCACCCCGAAAGCGCCGCGCCTACGGAGCGGTCGCAGTTGGAGACCGTGCGCACGAGAGTGCTTTCGCCGCTCTCCACAGCAGGAATCAGCTCGCGGGTGTCGTAGTTTTCAGATTCTTTGCCACAAAGGCTACAAAGGTCACAAAGATTTTTACCGCAGGCATCCTTTGCGTTCTTTGTGGCCAATAAATCCAAAAAGTCAAATGCTGTACCTCCCTTGGCCTGTAGCAAGTCGGCACGGCCACGCGCTTCGGCGAGGGAATGGAGACCCAACGAGGCGAGAATTTCGCGCACTTCTTCCGCGAGGAAGCGGAAGTAGGCTTGCAGATGCTCGGGTTTTCCGGCGAACTTCACGCGCAGTTCCTCCTTCTGCGTGGCGATTCCCACGGGGCAGCAGTTGAGGTTGCAGTTGCGGCACTGCACGCAGCCGAGCGAGACAAGCATCGACGTGCCGAACGCGAACTCGTCCGCGCCGAGCATTGCGGCGATCACGATGTCGCGTCCCGTGCGGAGCTGTCCGTCCACCTGAAGTTTCACGCGGTGGCGGAGGTTGTTTTTGAGAAGCGTCTGGTGGGCCTCTGCGAGGCCGACTTCCCACGGGAGGCCCGCGTGCTTCATCGAGGTGAGCGGCGCGGCGCCGGTGCCGCCGTCGAAGCCGGAGATCACCACAACGTCGGCGTGGGCCTTGGCGACACCGGCGGCGATGGTGCCGACGCCCGCTTCGGAGACGAGCTTCACCGAGACACGTGCCTCGGGATTCGCGCATTTGAGGTCGTAGATGAGCTGCGCGAGGTCCTCGATGGAGTAGATGTCGTGGTGCGGCGGTGGCGAGATCAGAGTTGTGCCGGGTTTCGCGTGGCGAAGGCGGGCGACGAGGTCGTTCACCTTGTGGGCGGGGAGCTGTCCGCCTTCGCCTGGCTTCGCGCCCTGTGCGAGCTTGATCTGCAGGTCCTTTGCCGAGCGGAGATATTCAATCGTCACGCCGAAGCGCCCCGAGGCGACTTGCTTGATCGCGCTGTTCTTCTCCGTGCCGAAGCGCTCGGGGTTCTCGCCGCCTTCGCCGGAGTTGGACATCGTGCCGAGTCCGTTGAGGGCCAGGGCGATCGTCTCGTGCGCCTCCGGCGAGAGTGAACCGAGCGACATCGCGCCGCCCACGAAGTGCTTCACGATGGAATCGACAGGCTCGATCAATGTTGCCAGTGTGGAATTGTTGCCAGTGCCAATGTTGCCAGTTCCCAATTGATAATTGGAATTGGCCATTGGCAACACTTTCACATTGGCACCATTCACGAACTCCAACTGCGACCTCAGCGTCACGTGGCTGTGCTGGTCGATGTCGTCGGTGTAGCGGTGGAAGCGAGCGTAGTCGTTGTGGCGCACGGCCTCGCGGAAGTCAATGAGCCGCTGCGGGTTCCAGAGGTGCTCTTCGCCGCCCTTGCGCGCGCGGTATTCGCCGCCGGGAGGACAACTACCGGGGGAACCCAGGTTCCCCCGAACCCCTTCAATGAGGTTTTCGATATCTTCCAGCTCCAGCCCGCCCACGGGCGAAACGGCGCCGCTGAAGTATTTCTCCATGAGCTTCGGGCCGAGGCCGACCGCCTCGAAGATGCGCGCTGAGCGATAGGAGCGCAAGGTCGAGATGCCCATCTTCGACATGATTTTCATGATACCCTTGCACACCGCCGTGACGTAGTTGGTTGTGGCCAGGTAGGGCGCGGACTCCGGCCGCGCCGTGCCCGCCCTACCGATCTGCGATACCGTGGCCAGTGCGAGCCAAGGGTTGATCGCTGTCGCGCCGAAGCCGAGCAGGACGGCGAAGTGGTGCACCTCAATCACTTCGCCCGATTCGACCACGATGCCGACCGAAGGGCGCACACCCGCCTCTGCCAGTGCCTTGTTTACCGCCGCCACAGCGAGGAGGGATGGGATTCTTTTTTTGCCACAAAGATCACAAAAGTCACGAAAATTCTTATCGCCAGATTCTTTTACGATCTTTGCGTCCTTTGTGGCTAAAAAATTCCGATCCGAAAGGATTATGATCTTCGCGCCATCCTTCACTGCCTGTAGCGCATCGGCCGCGAGCTGATCAAGTGCGGCCTTCAACCACCCCCGTTCGCCATTTCCCGTTCCCCGTTCCCCATTCCCCGTTCCCCGTTCCCCAACGCACATAGAGAGAGTCTTTGCTGGGAAATCGGGGATGTTACGCATTCGCTCCAGTTCGTCGTCCGTCAACACCGGACGCGTCATCTTCACAAGCCGCGCGTGCTCGGGCGTTTCCGAGAGGATGTTTGCCTGGTTGCCGATATAGGTCATGATCGACATCACGAGCTCTTCGCGGATGGGATCGATCGGCGGATTCGTCACCTGCGCGAAAAGCTGGTGGAAGTAGTCGAACAGGCGAAAGTGCCCGTTCGCCCTCAAGCACGCGAGCGCGGCGTCATTGCCCATCGCGCCGACGGGTTCGTGTCCGGTCTCGGCCATTGGCCTGAGAATCAGTTCGATATCCTCCAGTGTCCAGCCGAAGCGTTCGCGTTGGCCGGACACAGTCCGGCCATCAGTACTCGACGGCACGATTTCGTTGAAGAGACCCGTGACGGGAATGTGGTTTTCCTTCACCCAGCGGCGGTAGGGCTGTCGGCGAGCGTAGTAGGTCTTGACTTCGGCATCCTCCATGAGGCGGTGGTTCACGAGGTCGAGCCAGAGAATCGAGCCGGGCTTGAGGCGGCCGTGGCGGGCGACGTTCTCGGGCGCGATGTCGAGGACGCCGGTTTCGGAAGCGAGGACGAAGAGTCCGTCTTTCGTGAGCGTCCAGCGGGCTGGACGGAGTCCGTTGCGGTCAAGCGCGGCACCGAGGCTGATGCCGTCCGTGAACGCGACGGCGGCGGGGCCGTCCCACGGTTCCATCAGGGCCGAATGGTATTCATAGAACGCGCGCACGTCGTGTCCCATGTGGTATTTCGCGCCCCACGCCTGCGGGATGAGCATCATCATCGCGTGCGGCGCGTCGCGTCCGGCGGCGACAAGCAGCTCGAACATGTTGTCGAGCGAGGCAGAATCGCTCTGTCCTTTGTCGATGAGCGGCAGAATCTTCTTGATGTCAATCTGGTAGGGCGCGATCACCGAGCGCGCCGCTTCGGGAAACGCGAGTGACGGCTCGCGTGCGGCGAGCGCGTTCAGATTTCCTTTGAGCGCGTTGATTTCCCCGTTGTGCGCAATCGCGCGGAAGGGGTGTGCAAGCTCCCACGAGGGGAAGGTATTGGTCGAGTACCGTTGGTGGACGATAGCAAACGGCGAGATGAAATCGGGATCGGAGAGGTCAGGATAGAACTTCTCAATCTGCGTGGCGAGAAGAAGCCCCTTGTAAACGATCGTACGCGACGAGCAGGAGCAGACGTAGGTCTTCGTCGTGGTCTTCTCGATCTGTCGCCGGATGACGTAGAGGCGGTGCTCGAAGGACATTCGACATTCGTCATCCGACAACCGTTGTCCGCTGTCGGTTGTCGAATGTCGTAATGTAACGAAAAGCTGCCGTATCCGCGGCATCACTTTTCTGGCATCTTTGCCGATGGCCGAAGGATCGGTGGGCACGTCGCGCCACGCTAGCACTTCGCATCCTTCCCCGAAAATGGCTTTTTCGATTTTTTCTTCCTCGCCTTCGCCTCCGAAAACCATTGCTATTCCAATACTCTCTGCATCTCTGCCTCTCTGTGCCTCTGCGTGAGATAATTTCTCTAAAATCTTCCTGAAGAACCCGTGCGGGATCTTCATCAGCAGCCCGGCGCCATCGCCCGTCTCGGGGTCGTTACCCGTCGCGCCACGGTGCATGAGGCGCTTCAGGATCGTCATGCCATTGACGACGATCGCGTGGCTTGCCTCTCCCGAGAGGTTCGCCACCAGTCCCACGCCGCACGCGTCGTGCTCGTACTCGCTGCGGTAGAGTCCTTGCTGTCGTTCGTATTTGCTTTGCTGGTTCATGGCCGTATGCCTTCATTCAAGAGGTATTGATTTGCCGCTGGCGAGGGCGCGAACGACAAGTGACGCGCCGGAAGCGCAGTCGCCCACGCAGTAGATGTTGCGCGGTGCGTCGGAGATGAGTGCCGTACGCGGCGTCTGGGCGAGACCGAGCTGCGCGACGACGGGATGATCAGTCGGAACGCCCGTAAAGCCCATAGCGAGAAACACGAGGTCGGCCTTGATAATCTCCTTGGTGTTCGGTACGGCGTGGAACTTCAACGGTCTGCCTTCGGGCGAGAACTCCCATTCGACGGTCTCTACTTCGACGCCCGAAACCGCATTGTCTCCGATGAACCTCAGTGAATTGAGGTTCCACCGGCGTTCGCATCCTTCCTTGTGGCTGGAGCTTGTACGAAGCATATAAGGCCAGAGTGGCCAGGGCGTCGAGGCGTCGCGTTCGTCCGGCGGCTTGGGCATGATCTCGATCTGCGTGACGGACTTCGCGCCGTGTCGAATCGCCGTGCCCACGCAGTCGCTGCCCGTGTCGCCACCGCCGATCACGAGTACGTCCTTGCCCTTGGCGTTGATCGGCGGCATATCGATCTCGCCGGTGAGGAAGCGGTTTTGTCCCTCGAGGAGTTCAAGGGCGAGATGGACGCCGGCCAGCTCACGTCCGGGAATCTTGAGATCGCGGGCGGCGGGCGTGCCGATTGCGACGATCACCGCGTCGTTCTGCTTTGCGAGCCAATCGGCGGACAAATCCTTGCCAACCTCGATGCCCGTCACGAAGCGGATGCCCTCCTCCTCCAGGAGCGTGCGGCGGCGGTCGATGAGCGACTTGTCGAGCTTGAAACAGGGAATGCCGTAGCGGAGGAGTCCGCCGATGTTCGCGCGCCGCTCGTAAACCGTGACCACCCATCCTCTGCGCCGCAGCGTGACGGCGGCGGAAAGCCCCGCCGGACCCGCGCCGATGACGGCAACTGATTTCCCGTTCTCCTTTTCCGGTGGCTGCGGCACGACCCAGCCGTTTTCAAATGCCGTCTCGATAATGCGCTTCTCGCTCTGCCGTACCATGACGGCCTCTTCGTCGAGGCCATGCACACAACTTGCCTCGCAGAGCGCGGGGCAGATACGAGAAGTGAACTCGGGGAAGTCGGAGTTCATCGTCAGGAGCGCGTAGGCCCGCCGCCAGTCGCCCTGCGCAACGGCGCGGTTCTGGTCGGGCACGAAGTTGCCGAGCGGACAACCGTAGGCGTGGCAGAACGGCTGTCCGCAGTTCATGCAGCGTGCGGTCTGTTCCTTCAGCTCCTCGTCGGAGAGCATGCGCTCGACCTCGCGCCAGTCGCGCGTGCGCTCTTCCGTCGGACGGTAGATGTCGTGTATTCGTTGCATATCAGATGCAACATAGCATAACCCATGCCAAGCGGCTGAGCGGCTCCTCCTGCCCCCATTCTTTTACAATTCCTGTAACAGAACCGAGTTGCGATGCCACAATCTTGTAATGCGTCAATACGCCTGTTTGCGCTTGACATATTACGCGGCGCGTAATATACTACGCAACATGATTTCATCTTTCAGGGACAAAGACACGCGTGAATTGTATGAAACCGGCTCCAGCCGCCGGTTCAATGCGATTGCGCGGATTGCGCTGCGAAAGCTAGACATGATTGCCGCCGCAACGCAGGTCGAGACCTTGCGGGTTCCCCCTGGCAACCATCTGGAGTCATTAAATGGAGACCGGCAAGGCCAATGGAGCATACGCATCAACGGCCAATGGCGAATATGTTTCATGTGGAATGGCAGCAACGCCGAAGGAGTCGAAATCGTTGATTATCATTGAGGAGGAAGAAAATGCGCACGAAAAACCTGATTCATCCTGGAGAGATCCTTAAAGAAGAGTTTCTGGAGCCGCTTGGTATCAGTCAGAACCAACTGGCGATCGACATTCGCGTGCCCGCTCCGCGCATCAGCGCCATTGTACATGGCAGGCGGGCCATTTCAGCCGATACCGCACTTCGGCTCGGTGCCTATTTCAAGATGGAGCCGCAGTTCTGGCTCAATCTCCAGAGCAACTACGACCTCGGCGTTGCCGAATCTGGAACATGGTCTCGAATCAAGAAGTTGATTCCGGCGTTCGTTCCCCGAAATGCCGCCGCGATTTTGTGACTGATAGCCGTCTATGGTAGCTCTACCTTCACCTTGAAGAAGAGGTGGCCGGAGTTCGTGGGACACGCTTACGCTTCGCCCCTTGATGTTTTCTTCAAACAACCCCATTGACGCCAAAATGATGATGGTGTATAATTATCACCATGACACGCACTCAAGTACAGATTCCCGATGTTCTCTTCGGGCGCATCCGCAGATATGCTGAAATCCGCGAAACAAGCATTGCGGATGTTTTCCGCAGCGCACTTGAACTCTTCATGAACGTCCACGCCCCCGCTGATGTTGTCAAGACACCAAAGCGATGGTCAGTTCCAGTATGCCGCCCGACAGGGCTTGTCGCTGACCCGTTCGCCCATGAGGACTGGCGCGCACTGATTTATGAGAATCGTGACGAGTGAAGGGGCTGATACATGGTCTCATGCGACACAAACGTCATTTTCGCGGCATCAAATCCAGACGATGCCAAGCACGCAGAGGCATGTGCCTTTGTCGAGTCACATGTTGATGATCCGCATTTCGTAATTGCGGAGCAGACCCTTGTGGAATTGTATTGCCTTCTGCGCAATCCGATCGTGCAAAATCACCCGTTATCGGCATCCGAGGCGGTGGCGGTGATTTCTGCCTATCGATGTAATCCCGTCTGGACTGTCGTTGACGTCCCAACCGCACCAGAAGTCATGAACGCGGTCTGGCGTCGTGCCGCATCAAAGAACTTCGCAAGGAGGCGCATACACGACGTACGCCTTGCGGAAACCCTCAAGTATTGGGGCGTTGATGAATTCCATACGCGTAACACCCGGGATTTCGCCGACCTCGGATTCCGAGTTCTGAGTAATCCCCTTGATTGACACGCTTGTCGTGCCAACAGCGGGAGCAGCCGCGTTTGTCGCGGCCGATGGTAGGGCGCGCTCACCATCCTATTCATGCATACTTACCCAAATAGATTTTCCCAAAACCCTTTAGGGCGAGGGTGCTCTGGTGGTTTTATTCCCTGTAACTTTTTATTGCGAATCACATGACCAAAGCGATCATTAAACCAACGTTTGGCTTGTGATGGGCGATCTGGGACACCCTCAGAGAGACGTGTACATAGTTGTACTATCTTTCCTATCTTGCAAGCCAAGTCCCATGAATATGGACCTGCTAACGCATTCTCGTCTTCTATTTGTTTTATGACATCATCAGGTCGTTTCCCATATCCTAGGACAACTTCCCATGCTATTGTGCGTTCAAATGCGATACTTGGATGTTCCGCCATAAAATAAGGAGCATCATATATAGGTTCGTCATGATTATCTTCGGGGAAAAACCAATTTGCACCCAAGCCTGGAACGATAATCGCGCCTCCACATTCTGGACATGTGCATGTATTATCTCCAGCTTTAAAATCATAGCTTACTGTTTTTGCACAATGAGGACATTTGCTAGTATTTGTTCCAGGCACTGATGGATTCTCAGGTAACATCCCTGCGTATTCAAATTGTCTTCCACATTTTGGACAAATTGCATGAGGGTTAAAGGGAGGATTTTCGTATCGTCTCACATGAAGCCCACACGCATTGCAGTAACGGTGTACCAATTTTCAATCCGTACTCCTTTCTCGCCTTTACGACAAGTTGAGTAAAGGCTGTGTCCGAGGAGGGTACACACGCGATCTAAAAGCTTGGTATAACGTCACATCCGCATCGCTATCGTACTTCGGCTTCTCTTCTTTGACTATCGGGATCATTACAATCTTGAACGTGTACTGGCCAAACTCTCGTGGAACCTCTATAGAAATCCTGTTCCGCCGAGGTCTTACCACTCTTTCTAGCGTTGGCATATCCATCTCCTTCCTTTTAGGAGTTGTCCAAAAATAACTTTTACACTCTTGCGCATGTAAACGTCCATGTCGCGAGTGCGGGCACGACGGGTTCCCTGCATACAAATAAGGGCGCGCGTGCGCGAAGGAGATTACGCCTCCCATCCTCCCAAGCACATTGATATGTCCGTTTGGTCCAATACACCTTGGGGTATAACGCAACAAAAGTATAGGACACTGGTATGAGTGTGTCATTTTGACACAATTGGCGCACTTCAATGCTGCGCACCGTCGAAGGTTTTGGTGCGCACCATCTTGTTATGGCCTTTAGAGCCCCAATTTCTGACACCTAGGTGTCACGTTCCTGACATCTAGGTGTCACGGATCACGGAAAGTGATTGGAAGCTCTTCCTTGGCGGATTTAGCGATGCCGTATCATGGTTCGGGCTGGCCTTGTATTTCTGCGTCTCTTCGTGAGATTTCGGCGCGGAATCACGGCGAAAGGCCGTGTGCCTTGTCAACTTGCGTGTCGAGGTGCGCGTGGGTCTTCACCAGAGGATCGTGAGCGGCTCGCCGAGGACGGCTTGTACCACGGCAGATTCGCCGAAGTGTAAAAGTTATTTGTGGACAACGCCTTCTTTGTTAGACGCGGCAAGTTAGACCACACGCATTTGTGCGGGTCAAGCGGGATGCGACTACCCAAGCGCCGGGGATTGACGAACCACGGAAGGATGTGCTAACATACAGCCCATCTTCCATGGAGAGACCAACGACCTTGAACGGCAGTCGCAAAAGGTCGAATGGAATGCTAATGTTGCGAAGAAGGAATAGACAAATGAAGAAAACGCTGGCTGGTGTTTCTGCCGCGCTGTACGTGGCGCTGTGCGGCGGGGCGTTCGCCACCGGACTTCCCGAAGGCGAGTTCCGCGACCCGTCCGTGGCGAACAGGCCCGAGACGTGGTTCCACTTCATCGGCGGCAACGTCGCGAAGCCCGGCATCACCGCCGACCTTGAGGCGATCAAGGGGGCCGGCATCAGCGGCATCCACCTCTTCCACGGACAGTTCGGCGGCAAGTGGCCCGGCGTCGAGCCGCAGATCACGTGCCTCAGCGCGCCGTGGGACGGCCTCGTCGGGTTCGTCGCGGACGAGTGCAAACGGCTCGGCCTCACGTTCACGATGCAGAACTGTCCCGGCTGGGCGATGAGCGGCGGCCCGTGGATCAAGCCGGAGAACGCCATGCGCCACCTTGTCTGGGGACGCACTGACGTCGAGGGCGGGAAGCGCGTGGAGGTGAAGCTCCCGACGCTCGCGCCGTCCGCCCCCGACCCGAAGGACTACCGCGACGTCGTCGTGCTCGCGTTCCCCGCGACCGCAGGAGAGTGGAACAGCGCGCTCAAGCCCGCGATGGTGATGAGCAACATCAAGGCGGACTGGGTGGAATGGCAGAAGAACAAAACGGCCGTCCTGATCGACGGCGGCGTGACGGCCACGATCACGTTCGACTTCGCTGAGCCGGTCACGATCCGCACGGTGGAGCTGCCGGCGGTCGAAAGCCTCGGACACATCTTCAGCTGCAATCCCGATACGACCGTCGTCTGCGAGGCGAACGGCAAGACGCTCTTCACGCGCGAGATTCCGCAGTCCAACTGGCAGGACGACAGGCCTCTCACGTTCTCCTGCGACGAGACGACGACGAAGCAGGTGAAAGTTACGCTCAAGCCGCGGAGCCACGCGATCAAGCTCAGACGCATCAGCCTCTTCAGTACCGCCCGCAACGACGACTGGGAGGCGCAGGCCGGGTGGACGCTCCGCAGCCTGATGCGCAACCCGCCCGCGAAGCAGAGCGAGTCGGCGTGGGTGAAGTCTGCCGAGGTACGCGACGTCTCGAAGTTCATGAAGCCGGACGGCACGTTCGCGTGGGACGCCCCCGCCGGCAAATGGGCGGTCATCCGCGTCGGACAGGTCAACACGATGCGCCGGAACGGCCCCGCGCCGAAGGAAGGCACGGGATTCGAGTGCGACAAGCTCTCGCCGAAGGGCGCGGACGTCCAGTTCGACAACTACATCGGCCGTCTCTCCGGCGAGGGCGGTCCCGTCAAGGGCAAGATGGCCCGGATGCTCATGGACAGCTGGGAGTGCAGCCGCCAGACCTGGACGCCCGGCCTCGACAAGGTGTTCCGCGAGCGCCTCGGCTACGACCTTCTCAAATGGATGCCCGCAATCCTCGGATACGTGGTTGACAGCCCCGAGGTGTCTGCACGCTTCCTCAACGACTGGCGCGGGTTCCTCGGCGATCTCATTGCCGACAACTTCTTCGCGCGGATGGCGAAGCGCTGCCACGACCGCGGCATGGACATCACCTTCGAGACGGCGTTCGGCGACGTCATTCCCGGCGACATCTTGCGCTTCTACAAGTACGCGGACATCCCGATGTGCGAGTTCTGGCAGCCGCGCCACCACGGCGGTGTGGGCGACCACAACTACAAGCCCGTCTATCCCTGCGCCTCCGCCGCGCACCTGTACGGCAAGAAGAGCGTGGCCGCCGAGGCGTTCACCTCGGGACAGCTCACGTGGGACGAGAAGCTCCGCGACCTCAAGTACGTCGCGAACCTCCATCTCGCGCGCGGCGTCTCGCACATGGTGTTCCACACCTACACGCACAACCCGCGCACGGACTGGCTGCCGCCGGGAACGTCCTTCGGCGCGGGCATCGGAACGCCGTTCCTGCGCGGACAGACGTGGTGGAAGTTCATGCCCGACTTCACCGCCTACCTCGCGCGCTGCCAGGCGATGCTCGAGGCCGGCAAGCCCGCGAACGACGTCCTCTGGTACCTCGGCGACGATTGGGACCACAAGCCGGACGAGAACGCCCCGTTCCCCGACGGACACAAGTTCGACTACTGCAATCCCGATGCGCTTTTGACGCGCATCTTCGTGAATGACAAGGGCGAGTGGACGACGCCCGACGGCATCGCGTACCGCGTCCTCTGGGTCCCCGAGTCGAAGCGCATGATGCCCGAGACGATGGAAAAAATTCTCGATGGCGTGCAGAAAGGCGCCAAGGCCGCGTTCGCGGCACTCCCCGAAAGCATCTCGACGCTGCGCGGCGGCGCGGCGATGCAGGCGCGTTTCGACAAGGCACTCGCGGCGATGAAGTCGTCCAAGAACATCTACGTGGGGCGTTCGCTTGAATCCGTGCTCGCCGCCGAGAAGATTGCGAAGGATCTCATCGCCGAAGGCGTGGTCTGGAACCACCGCCGCTCGGACGACGCGGACTGGTACTTCCTCGCGTCCGCCCGCCAGGGCGTGGGAATCGCCGGTGCCGTCGGCTTCCGCTGCGAAGGCGAGGTCGAGATCTGGCATCCCGAGACGGGCCTCTCCGAGAAGGTCTATACTGCGTCCGTAAAGGACGGCCGCACGTGGGTCGCACTCTCGCTCGCCCCGCACAAGGCGTGCTTCGTGGTGTTCAAGCGCGGCGGGAAACTCGATCCGCGCGCCGTCGTGAGCATCGCGAAGGACGGCAAGACGCTCGCCTCGGCGGGGCCAGACCACATCGCCCGTCCGCGTGAAATCTGCAAGGTCCTCGAAGCCCGCTACGGTGATCTTAAGACGCCCGGACGCTGGGCCGACGTGAGCGCGAAAGTCCAGGCGGCCCTGGACACGCGCAAGGCGAAGATTACCGTGAACAACGCCTGGGCGGAGTGCGATCCCGCCTACCAGACGCCGAAGTCCTTCTCCGCGAAGGTCCGTCTGCCGGACGGCAAGGTCGTCTCCCTCTCCATGGGGGAGGGCGGGGCCGTGACCCTGCCGCAGGTGGAATCAACCACGTTGATTCGCGAGAACGGCGGCGGCTATCCGATTCCGTTCGAGAGCGGCGACTACACGATCACCCGTGCGGACGGCACGACGGACAACGTGCGGATGTCCTTCGACACGATCGACGCGCTGGAGCCGTGGAAGGAACTCGGCACGACGCCGGAGGCGAAGGCGTTTTCGGGAACGGCCGACTACATGATCGACTTCACGCTGGACAAGGTTGACGAGGGCACCATCGTGGTCCTCGACCTCGGGCGCGTGGAGTCCCTCGCGAAGGTGGAGGTGAACGGCAAGGACTTCGGCGACGTGTGGAGCCAACCATACCGCATCCCGCTGACGGGCGCGGTGAAGGCCGGGAAGAACACGCTGAAGGTGTCCGTGACCGACACATGGTACAACCGCCTCGTGTTCGACGCCGGACAGCCCGAGGCGAAGCGCCGCACGTGGACGATTGCCGGTCCGAAGAAGGGCAGTGCCCTGCGCGACTCCGGCCTCATCGGCCCCGTGCGCGTCATCCGTTGCCGCTTCGCCGAGATTCCGCGTCCGTAGCGCATCTGTCCGATTTTCGTCCTGATATGGCAACAAAGACAATCCGCACCGCGATAACCGCAGCGCTTGCAGTCGCGGGCGAGGTTGCCATGCCGAATCAGGAGATCGGGCGAAAGCACGTTCCGGTTGCCGGTGCCCGGGTGGGCTTTGCGCTGACGATGGCGAAGAGGACAATCCCGGATTCATCCTTTCCTCCGAGACGCCGAGCGAGTCGTATCTCGATCTCTTCGAGGCGTTTATCCTGCCGCACCCCAGCTGGGAGCGTGTCGGGTACGGGACCCTGCCCGAACACGAGGCCGTGCCGGCCGCCACGGTGATCTACCGCGACGCGGCGGTCGTGTTCGGCTCGTAAGCGACGCCTGGCGGCGTGCCGGCGTGGGATCCGCTCTGGGGCGTGAATCCAGACAGGCCGGACGTGGAGGAAATCGTCGCGAAGTATCCAGACCAGTTCGCGGTGGAGTTCGCGCGCGGCGTCGTGTGGGGCATGCAGCCGATGGTCCACAACTTCACGATGAAGGACGTGGGGAATCCGCGCATCGCGCACGACATCCAGTACATGAAGGTTTTCGTCGCACGCCAACGGAAATTTTGATATAATGTGCGGCGATGAGACCGATAGCCACAGCAAGAGTTTCACACGCGATTTTCACTAAAGAAAGAGAGCAAATATGAAAACAAAGACAATTCGTGCCGCGCTTGCGGCGATCTGCGTGGCGGCGGCGGTGCCGTCGTATGCCGATACGAACATCACGGAGTACGTGAAGCTCACGGAGGACGCTGACTGGTCCTCGCTCGGCACGGTGAACATCGCCGCCGACGCGGGCATTCATCTCAACGGGCACAACCTGACCGTCGCGGGATTTGCCGGTGCTGGCTCGATCTACTCGTCTGCGCTTCCGCCTGGCTACGCGGAGCTGGAATACGTTTATGCGGACGCCGGGCAATACATTGATACAGGTGTAAGACCAGATGCGGAAAGCAAAATCGTCGCGGACGTAATATACACCGGGAACACAGGTGCAAATGTCTGGCAGCCGCTCATCAGCGCGTCAAACGGCGGAAACAACAACATCTATGGTGTGTGGATATGGCCGGTGAGCAATGTCTCAAAATGGTCAGTTGCATACAATGGCGTTGATCATTATTCTAGTTGCACGGTTGTAGCCAACACGCGGTATGCCATCGAGGCCACCTGGGGGCCGAAATCGGCCAACCGAACCATGAAGATAAACGGGACGAGCTACACTCTTAATAAAACAAGTGATAAATCAACTACGGCGGTTGCGCAGACGATGTTCCTTCCTGCGAGAAATCGGGCAGGGGCGGTGGCAGAAAAGTCCAAGTTCAAAATCTATTCCTTCTCGATCTACAAGCCTCAGACAACTCTCGTGCGCAAATACATCCCGGCGAAACGTCTGTCGGACGAGGTGCCTGGCCTCTATGATACGGTGAGTGGGACTTTCTTCCCGAGCGTGTCCGAGACTGCGTTCGCCGAGGGCCCTGAAGTCGGGAGAAGCGGCGGCGAGCTGCGCATCAACGTGGCGAGCGGCACGTTCCAGAACTCCACGGTCGCCATCTCCAACTCGGTGAAGGTGGTCAAGCTTGGCGCGGGGACGTACACTTCAAACAAGTACCAGACTTATACCGGTGGCACGGACGTGAAAGCAGGGAAGATCAGCTTTGCGCGTACCGCATCCACAGCCCCTACTTGCGGTTTCGGCACGTGGGGTTCATCCATCAACGTCGCATCTAACGCACAGGTTGTCATCAATGCCGATTATCAGACGCTCAACGGCTACAATATGACGATTGCCGGCGACGGGCCGGATGGCAATGGCGCAATCTACGGGAACGCCAGCGGGAGCCAGACCGCGTGGAATTTTTCATATATCGGGAGCCTCTCCCTTTCAGGCGATGCGTCGATAAAGACCATCGCTGACGACGCCTTCAATCTCAACCTCAACAAACAAGGTATCGACATAGCTCTCAACGGCCACACTTTGACGGCCAACGGTTCTGCGCGGTTCATCGTCTGGAGCGCGCATGTGGTTGACTCTGGACGGATCGTGTCGAATATCTCGCCGGGGTCGAACGGCGCGAACAGCTGTTTCTACACGCACGGCAACGGCGTCTCGGCCCCGCTTGCGGACTTCGAGGTCGCGCAGGGCAAGGCCCTCGGCGGCGAGCAGCCGCTGACGGTGAGCAACCTCGTGATGCGCGGGGCGTACTATCCGCGCAACGGCGTATTGTACAACGTGACGGTTCTCGGGCGCTACTCGCCGAAGAGTACATGCGGAGGTTTCCCGAAGGTCACGCTCGGCGACGCGACGCACCTCTCGCCCGTGTTTGACCTGTCCGACCGCTCGTCCACTTACGACGGCAGCAGGGGAATCGCGTTCGCCGAGGGTTCCGCCGTGATGGTTTACGTGGGCGCGCGGACGATCAACGTCGGCGACAAGCTTGTTTCATGGAGCAGCCAGCCGGACCTTTCCATTTCCTTCTCGCTGACGGGCGACGGCTGGACGGCGGAGGAGCGCGAGATCGCGCTTGCCGCGCGCGGGGACGGCCTCTACGTGAAGACGACCGTTGCGCCGGCATACGCCACGCTTGACGTCGCCAACGACGAATGGCGGTTCTTCGCGGCGGACGGCACGCCGTATCCCGATGAATGGACCGACGGCGTGACGAGCGACATGCAGGTACGTTTCTCATCATACGAGGAATACGTTGCTATCAAGGCGAAGGGGGTGTCGCCCTCGATGTTCATCATGACGGGGTTCACAATGCCCGAGGGACTCGGCGAGGTCGATGCGACGGTGGGGATGGTTTACCAGTTCGACGAGGGCATTGAGATCGACATAAAGGGCAATTCGCTGAAACTGCCGTCCAGCATGATGTTCGGCGACAAGGCGTTCACCGTGACGTCGTCGGTCGCGGGCGGCGAGGTCGTGATCGACGTTCCAAGCGGAACGTCGCGGAACACGTCGATGACGCTTGCGGGCAGCCTGAAGGTGACGAAGAAGGGCGCGGGCACGTTCGTCTCGGCGTTGTCGCAGACGTACACGGGCGGCACGGACGTGGAGGCGGGGACGGTGCGTCCGCCGGACTCCCCCGCAGACAACAACTACACCTACAGCGGAGACACCTTCACGGCGTTCGGCACGGGAATGGTGAACGTTCTGACCGGCGCGGCATTCGACGTGCGCGGCAACTACGGCTACACGAACGTCGTCCTCAAGGGCGGCACGATTGCCAACACGCTGCGCTCGATGGGCCAGACGGCGAAGCCCGGCGTGTTTGTGGCGTCGCTTGCCGATTCCGATACGTCGTACCTCAACATGTACTTCGGCGGAGACGCCAGCAAATACAACATGATCTACGGCAAAGCCGGCCTCGCCACCGATCTGGGCGGCAAGACGCTGGAGATAACCACGTGGAACAACCTCAGCATCCGTTCCGCGCTGACGAACGGCACCATAGTGGCAAACGAAAAGGGCGGCTGGTTCATGTTCGATGCGGCACTCGACATGCGCACGACGAAATTTGTGTGTAACGGTGCTCTGCAGGTTAACGCCAATCTGGAAATAGGGGAATACGAGAACCGTGGCAACACGCAGTACATGCTCGGGTCGTCAAAGATGAACGTCCACCGCAGGTTCTGCCCCATCGCCAAGACGTACTTCTACGGCTGCACGATGCTTGGCGGCTGCACGTTCGACCTTTCACAACGCGAGACTCTGTTCACGACAAGCTGCACAAACCACCAGAACAAGGTTTACTCCGTTGCCTACGCGGACAATGCGACGATCAAGGTGAAGCTCGGCGAGCGGAAGGTCCGGAACGGGACGAAGATCGTCGGCTGGACGTCAAAGCCGACCAACAACGTGAAGTTCATCGCGGCGGAGGGCGAACGCCGACGTGCCTTTACGATCAAGGACGACGGCCTTTACGTCTATAGCGGTTTAGTATTGTTTGTAAAGTAGCCTGCTGCCCGCGCTTCGCGCAGGAATGTAAATGAGGATAACTTTAGAAAGGAACTAGACATGACATTTGCCGACATCATCGCCGCGCTCTCCAAGGAGCTGGGCACTAAAATCGAAACCGACGGGGATGTGTGCGCCATACAGGCCGGGGCGACGGACGGGGATTCCGTTACGGTGCTCCTGCACGGGCTTGACGAATGCGGGGCCGTCCTCTTCGTCGCCGACCTCGGCGAACCGCCCCCCGAGGGTCGTGACCGCCTCATGCGCGTTCTCCTCGAAGCCAACGACCTGTTCCGCAACACGGCGGGCGCCACCCTTTCGCTGGACCCCGACTGCGGCCGCGTCCGCCTCCAGCGCACATTCCCGGCCGACGCACTCGCTCAGGGCGGCGTCGGAATCGCCTTCGCGGCCTTCGCCGACACCGCCGCCGCCTGGCAGAAGCTCGTGTCCGATTTCCGCGCCGCGCCGCCGGAGCCCCCCGTCCGACAGGCATCGGACGGGGCGCCGCCGCCCGATCCGGGCATTTTTGTGTAACCTTTTCCGCCGCCGCGTGTATACAGGGCAAAGAAAACCGTCAACACAAGAAACGTCAAACCAAGGAGGGCCCCATGCCACACCTCAACAGAGCCGTCAATGATCCGCTGCTTGACAGCGTCGACTACAAGGCCTACTCCCAGATTAGCGCCGTGGTCAGCGAAAAGGATCCCGAAAAGACCCTCGATCTCCACAAGTTGCGTTTCTCGCTGGACGACTTCCAGAAGCTCTCCAAGGGCACCTACAACGCAGGCGAGTTCCGCATCACGGATTCCGGCAAGCTCGACATCGCCAACAACCACAAGACCTGGACGGTCTTCAACCACAAGTCCGTCGACGGCACGGACTCCTACGCCATCCGTGTCGCCTTCGCCAAGGCGATGGAGGCCGGCGGCCTCGACAAAAAAGCCATGAAGGCCGTCCGCAAGACCCTCGGCCTCGGCCCCGGCTACACGCTGAGCAGCGGCATTGCCATGACGCCGCTCACCCGCCAGCAAGTCCGCGAGCTCATCGACGCCAACATCACCGCCCTCAACGCGCGGCGTGCGCCGAACAACCAGCTCAGGACCTACGACCAGCTCCACGCCGGCTATTCCGTGGAGGAAAAGCGGGACATCGCCGCCGTCCGCGAGGAGATCAACCGCACCGGCGGCACCCCCAGAATCCTGCTCAACGCCGAACTGTCGGATGCCATGGCCGTCACCAAAAAGAATCCCTCCTTCGAAGGCCTGTCGGAGGCGGACGCCGAGGACTACCTCGAGTTCATCGACGAACTCTCCACCGCCCTCGAACGTCTCCAGGACCAAGACACCCGCTACGACTGGATACGCGAGAACCACACCGAACACAAGGAGACCGTCATTGGCGGCGCCACCGGCATGGCCATCGCCCTCGAAGACGGTCACGTCGTCTTCGAGACGGTCAACGACGGCAAGCGCTCGCGCATCAACTTCGGCCTCACCCCCGAACAGCTCCAGGCGCGTCTCGATCACTCCCAGGCTCTGCTCAACAACATCGCGGCCCTCGAAGTCAAATTGGTCGGTGGCGATGACAACTCCGACGACATCACCCTAAGGTCCAAGCCGGAGAAGTCCAATTCGTCCGGCAACATCATGAACGAAAACAGTATCGAGGACGACGACTTAGACCTCTCGCAGTCCAACATCATCCAGCCCAAGATCACACAGAACACAGCCCATCGCAAGGCCCACGCCATCCACGAACGCATCGAAATCAAGGAAGAGCCCTCCCACGAATCCCGCGAAAACATCGCGAAGCGGAACCTCAGCACGCTCGCCTCCCTCTTGGCAGATTATTACAATATCGATCATGAAGTCGCCACCGAGATCCTCAAGAAGATCGAGGGCTGGGAGGATAGACTCGCCGAATGCAGCACCGCAGGTAATCCGACCACGCTGACCGAAGTCAACGACGACCTTCGCAACTTCCTCCTGGAGAACGGTGAAACCCTCAATACCCTCATCAAAGAGGCCACCGAAGAGTATTGACAGGGCCCGTACCCGCTACGAAATCTTTGGCAGGGCGTCGCCCGGACTGCCTTAGCCCCATGATCGATATAACGGCGTACTCGTGCGCCATCGTCTTCATCCATTCAGCCATCAGTCTTGATATCTGTCAAAATACGGGGTTCAACTTCGGATTTTTACCGATGTAAGTATTGTACTATTTCCGGTGCGGAAATCAACAAAGATTGGAAATTTAGTGGGAATTAGTGGGGGATGGTGAAACGAAGAACCGGGCGATGATATCGCCCGGCACAGGACAACTGGGGGCGACAGGGGCGGGAGCGACGGGGCGCGACCAGGAGGGCGCGTTTTTTTCTATCAGATTGCCATCTACCAAAAATCCGATAAAAATGATATAATGAGCGGCCACATTCATCAGCGGAGAATTGTAGAATGATTTTTAACGTCACATACAGGGACAAGTCCGGCGAGATGAAGTCGCTTGAACTTGACGTTCCCAACAAGGCCGCCGTGTGGGCCGAACTCAAGAAACGCGGCATTTCCGCCATTGCCGTTCACGAGGGCAAGGCGAGCAGGGCGTCGGGCGGTAAGTCACCGTCGGCTGTGCGCGGCATCGTCGCGGGAATCGCCGTGGTCGCGTTGGCTATCGGTGCGTGGTTCTTCTTCAAGGACGGTACTCCCGCGCCCAAGGACGAGGGAAAAGCAAAGCCCAAGCGCGTCAGGGAGGTCAAGCCGGCGAAACCGAAGTCTCCCAAGCCCGCCGTCGATACGAATAAGGTGGAAAAACCCGCGCCGGTCACCGTAGCAGAGACGAAGGTCGAGCCGGAACCGGAAGCCCCCAAGCCGAATCCGCGTCTTGCGCCCTCCACCGCGAAGAAGTATCCTCGCCGCGTGATTCCCCGCAAGCCCGAGCCGCCGCAGAAGTTCAAGTACGACAGCGACGACCTCATCGGCGGGTTCCTTGAAATCACCCCTGGCGACCAGATCGAGGGCGGTCTGCGTTTCGACAAGATCGGACGCGACTTTGAGAAGTCCCTCACGGAAGATGTCGCCCTCGCCGAGGGACAGGACAACGAGTACAACCGTCAGCTCCGCGAACAGGTGCGCGAGATCAAGAAGGAGATTCAGAAGATCATGCGCGAGGAGAACAAGACTTTCGGACAGGTCATGCAGGAGCAGTTCGACCAGTTGATTGAGATGGGACAGTACAAGCGCGACCTCGAACAGGAGCTGCGCAAAATCCGCAAGAGCGGCGAATACACCGCCGAAGAATACGACAAGTTCATCGAGGGATGCAACAAGATGCTGGAAAACAAGGGCTGCTCGCACCTCAAGGTTCCGAAAGCAACCTACTACCAGCTCGAACGATACCGCAAGATGCGCGAGGCTAAGGAGGCGGAGGCCGCAGCCAACGGCGGCGCTGACGCCAGCGGAGAAACAACCGCCAGCGGAGAAACGATCAACAACGGAGAAAACAAACAATGAAAAAACTACTCTTAATCGCTGCCGCCGCACTGTGCGCGGCAATGTCGTTCGGGGCCCCGGACCCGGAGTTTCCCACGATTCCGGTCATGGAAAAGCCCATGAACCAGATGACCAAGGACGAGCTTAAGGCGTTCTACGCAAAGCGCAAGGCCGCATTGGAGGCGTTGCCTCCGGAGCAGCGCGAGGCGTACCGCGCAAAGCAGCGGGCGGAGCGCATCGCCTACGCGGGCGGAATCGTCCGCAAGACAGAGGGCAAGGGGCGCATCGTCTATGCGAACCTCCAGCAGACGGTCGAGACAAAGGACATTGCCAAGACGATGAACGTGCTCGGCAAGTTCCTGCGCGTGAGGATTGACACGCTCGACGCGAAGGCGGAGGACGTGGCGGACGTGAACAAGTACCTTCTCGGCAACGACGCGAAGGCCGTGGTGATCGTGGTTGACAACGCGACCGACCCGGCAATACTCGTCGCGCCGGAGGACAAGTGGGCGAAGGTCAACATCGGCAAGTTCAAGGACAAGAACGTGAAGAGCCGCACCCAGATGGAACTGCTCCGCGCGTTCTGCTACCTCTGCGGCGGCATCGGAAGCGAATACAACAACCCGCTCACCGGTTTCATCGGCAACCCCACGCAGCTCGACGATTCGCCTGTCGCGGAGCTTCCGATTGACGTAATCAACCGCTGCTCGCCCTACCTCAAGCAGCTTGGCGTGATCCCCTACATCGAATCGACCTACCGCAAGGCGTGCCGCGAGGGCTGGGCGCCCGCCCCCACGAACGCAGTCCAGAAGGCGATTTGGGAGGACATCAACGCCAGCAAGGAACGCGGCCCCGCAAACGCCCTGCCTATACCTTCTCCGAAGAAGAAGTGATTCGTGGCTAGTGGTTAGTGGCTAGTGAAGTTCACCTACGTATATAGGACGAGCGACGGAGTCCGACATGAGGATTCTATGAACGCCTCTTCGCGCGAAGAGGTGTTCGAGGCTCTGCGCGCACAGGGCATAAAGGCGATCAAGGTTGTCGCCGCCGACGGCTCGAAGGCGAACGGCGAAGTGCGCGGTGTCCGAAAGCGCGTGGTGGTTGTTTCCGCCATCGTTGCCGCGCTCACAGCCGGGATTGCCGTGTATCTGGTGGGACACTTCACCCGGCGGCCGTCGGCAGGGAACGGCGACCCTACCGTGCCGTCACCGCCGACGGTTGCGTCTCCGCAGCCTGTCGCCTACCGCAACGCAAGGCCGCTGGCTCGTCAGACGATCACCGGCGACCGCCAGCGCGTCGAAGCCGCCTCTGCGGCGTTCACAAACGCCGCAGAGCGGCTTATGGCGGCGTTTGCCGAGCCGGGGCGGCCTGTCCCCGTGTTCAACGGTCCACGTCCAACAGACGCAGAATTCGAGGCGTCGCTTCGCCAGCCAATCCGCATTGCGGAGACGGACTTCACCGAGACGGCAGACCTCAAGCGCATAGTCGCAAAAATCAAGAGCGATCTTCGTGTTTACCTTTCAGATGGCGGCGACATCGACGGCTACCTCGAAGCACTGGCACGGCGTCAGAAACTTGAAGTTTCCTACCGGGAGAAAGCCGAGAAGCACCTCGCCCGTCTCTGTTCCCCCGCATCTGGAAAGATGCTCGACAAGGCGGAGGCATACGGCTACTGGCTCAAGGCGAACGCACAGTTGCAGTCGATGGGCATCTATCCGATTCCCCTGCCCGACGCCCTGCGCGGCTACGAAGCGACCTTGGAGCTTGACGAGTAGGCGTTAAAGATTCACGCAGAGGCGCAGAGAGGCTGAGAGCGCAGAGAAAGCAAGAAACGACTTGTTTTTGAGCAGCGACTTAGGAGATTGCGTGGGTGGCGCTGAGGGTGCCTAAGACGAGGAACAGCACGCCGATTGCGAGGTAGGTGGCGCCGAAGGCTAGGACACGCGACGGTTTCGCGGCACGCCATGTGAGCAGGCGGCGGAGGTGCCACGGATAGAACATGCCGACCATTCCGATGACAGCGCAGATATAGGCGAACACGACAAGCGTTAGGCGCCAGGACGTGTCGCAAAGGCGCACTGCCGGGAAGAGTTCCGCCGGGAAGAGCATCAACAACGCGCTGAGGGCACGGAGCGAAAGCAAGTTCTCCATCCATAGACATGTGAGGATTGTGAGGATAATCGCAAGAATCCACACCATCCCCGGAATATCGGACGATAAGAACCACAAGCGACGCACGATACGGTCGAACACCTCGATACCTATCGTGTCAATCTCATACGCCGTCCACAGCCACGCGGCTGCGCACAGTACCTGTGCAGCCACGCGGTTACGCGGGAACGCGAGCAGGAAGCGCGTGGCCATTTGCGGCTTGAGCACCGTGAAAAGGCCGTAGCCGAACAGCGGCACGCCAAGAACGAAGAACCAGAATGTCATACCAATTTCTCCACTTTCAATTTCCAATGACTTGAATGTTCACAAATCTTCAATGTTCACAAATCAACATTGCCACCAATATCAATTAATATTGCCGATTGGTGAACAATGAAGATTGAAGATTTGTGAACATTTTTGAAATGTCTCATTTGGGGTTAGCTTTTGGGGCACCTACAACGTAGGTACACACGTTGTCGCCCGTTACGTTGCAGCACGTCTCGAACATGTCGAGGATCGGGTTGATGCCGAGCGCGAGCGCGACGATCATCGCCGTCTGGTCCGGCGCTAGGCCCATGTTGTCGAGCACCATGAAGAGCAGGAACACCGAGCCGCCCGGCACGCCGCCGGCGCCGACCGAGGCGAACATCACGGAGACGACGAGCGTGAGAAGCTGCACGGCCGTGAGCTCCATGCCGAACATGTTTGCCGCGAGGATCGCGAACACTGGGAGATGCACGCACACGCCGTCCATGTTCACCGTGGCCCCGAGCGGGAGGGAGAAGGAGGAAATGGCGCGCGGCACGCCCGCCTCGTCCATCGCGCGGAAGCTCACGGGCAGCGTGGCGGCGCTCGAGCGCGTCACGAAGGCGGTCAGTATCGGTCCGCGCAGGCGCGCGAGCACGCGGAAGGGGTTTTCGCGCCGGAAAATTGCGATGGCAGCGGGGTATACGACGAAAATCATCACCAGTACGCACGCCAGCACGCACGACACGATCCGGAGGTAGGGTCCGAAGAGCAGCGGACCGTTCTCCGCGAAGTTCGTGAACGTGAGCGCGAACACGCCGATGGGGAAGTAGAGCATCACCCAGTCGATCAGCTTGAACGCGACGCGCTGGGCGCCGTCGCAGACCGTGAGGAGGCCGCGCACGGGTCCTTCGGCCTTGGCGTCCCCGCTATCCAGCAGACAGCGCGCGGCGATGCCCACGAGGATGGAGAAGACGATGATCGGGAGGAAGCTTCCGCGCGCGAGCGCCTCGAAGGGGTTGACGAAGAGTCCGAGGAAGAACGACGCGAACGTGCCGCCCCCCTGCGACCTGCCGAGCATTTCCTGTGCGGCGGCGGCGTGTGCGGAGGCCGCCGTGCCGGCCTGGGCCATGGATGGGTTGAGCGCGAGCGCGAGCGCCACGCCGAGCACCGCTGCCACGAGCGAGGTGAGCGCATACCACACGAGTACGGTGCCGCCAACCTTGCCGGACTGCCTCAGCGGCAGGCTCGCCGCCCCCATTACGAGCGAGAAGAATATGATTGGGTAGACGACCATCTTGAGCATGGCCACCAGCACACCGCCAAAAGGCGCGAGTATAGGAAGGATGTGCGAAAGCGTGCCAGGGGAGAAACTCCGCTGCGCTAGAAGTCCGCCAACGATGCCTAACACGAACCCGGCGAGGATGCGCCAGACGAGCGATACGCGACCGATGGACAAAATGAGTGCTTTGAACATGCGATAATTATACCATATCGCCGCCGGATTTGGTAGAATGTATGGCAATTTCACAAGCCGCATGGTCGTTTTTCCAGATGGCTTGCTAGAAACGAAGGCGAAAATCGAAGAAAATCAGAGCGAAATGCACAGATGAAAGAGTTTTTTGATGTGACTGTCTTGGCCATACTGCAGGGCGTGGCCGAGTTCCTTCCTATCTCGTCCAGCGGGCATCTTGTGATCGGGCAGCATCTGCTTGGCATGAACCCGCCCGGCATGAGGCTGGAGGTGTTCTTGCACGTGGGCACGCTCGCGTCCATCTTCGTGTTCTACCGCCGTCCGATTGCGTCCATTTTCACGGGGTTGTTCGCATCGGACGCGGAACGCCGACGCGAGGCCTGGGGGTACGTGGCGAAGATCATTGTCTCGGCCTTGCCCGCCGTCGCCATCTACTTCCCGTTCAAGAAGTCGATAGACGACATGTTCGAGAACGCGCGCATGGTGGGCGCGCTCCTGATGTTCACGGGCGCGGTGCTGGCCGGCACGCGCTTCCTGCCGCGCGGGCGCTTCCTGCCGCGCGGTACAAACGCGGTGGAATTCCTCCGTGCCTTTCTGATGGGGTGCGGACAGGCCATCGCGATCCTGCCTGGCGTCTCCCGCAGCGGCATGACCCTCGCGGCGGCGCGCGCGGGGCGAGTGTCGCCTGAGGCGGCGGCCGAGTTCTCGTTTCTCATGAGCGCGCCGCTCATTGCGGGCGACGCCCTGCTCCACATCCTCAAGGCCGTCAAGGCAACTCCCGAGGAACTCGTGGGCGAACCATCCTGGGGTGTCGTCGCGTTTGGGGCGGTCGTGGCCGCAGTCGTGGGCTACTTCTCGCTTGCCATCCTCCTGCGTACGTTGCGCGGACGCGGGTTCTGGCTGTTCGGACCGTACTGCTTCATCGCCGGACTGCTCGTCGTGTGCTTCTGCAAGTGAGGAGCCGAAAAACCTTTAACAAACCAACCATAAAACCAAAGGACAACATGAAAAAGATTGTTCACAAGTGGCAAATGCCGCAATTGTTCACAAATGACAAACGTCAATTCAAGTGGGGGCTGTTCGGATTAATCGGCCTTTTCGCGGGTGCCGTTGGCGCTTCGGAAATCCCCGACATGCCCGCCGCGTACCTTGCCGATCAGGCGGCGGTCATCGCCGCCGCGTCCAAGGCCACGACCGCTCTTTTCCCCGACGCCGACCGCGTGGTGGTGGACGACCGCATCCACGTTGCCTACGAGCCGGACGGCACGCAGATCTCGTGGGACGACGAATGGATCAAGGTGCTCACTGAGAAGGGGCGGCGTTCGACGGCGGCCGTTTCGCTTGATTTCTCGGAACGCTACGGCGACGCGAAGATTTTCCTCGTCGAGATCGTCGGCGTGGACGGCAAGGTGCGCAAAGTGGACTTCGAGAAGACTCTCAAGGTCGCCACCGACAACTCCTCCCTCAGCGCGAACATCGTGGATCCGCTCGACAAGACGATGTCCTGCGTGGTTTCCGGGCTTGCCGTGGGCGAAATCCGCCACATCCGCTACGCGCGACGCACGAAGAAGGCACGCATGACGGGCACTTGGGCGGACATGCAGCTCTTCGAACTCACGTCGCCGATTGTATCCACCGTTTATACGGTCGATCAGCCTGATTCCAACCCCGTGCGCCACGCCAACGTGCGCCATCCGTTCGGGAAAACCGTGGTGCGCGCGAAGGACCGTCCGCTCGGCAACGGCCGCACGCTTCTCCGGTGGGACGTGCGCGACGTGCCGCAGGCGTTCCCGGAACCGGACATGCCGCCGCTTGCCACGTGCGTGCAGGCGCTCAGGATTTCCACGGCCAAGGACTGGGAGACGGTCTCGCGTTGGTACTGGAACATCAGCCTGCCGCATCTCGTCACCTCCACCCCGGCGGTGACGAACGAGGTTAAGCGCATCGTGAAGGGCTGCTCCACGGGCGAGGCGAAGATGCGCGCGCTGTTCAAGTTCGTGTCGCAGGAAGTGCGCTACATGGGCATCACGATGGAGGAGGGGGCACCGGGCTACGAGCCGCACGACGTACACATCACGTTCGAGAACCGTTACGGCGTGTGCCGCGACAAGGCCGCGCTTCTCGTGCAAATGTTGCGCATCGCTGGATTCAATGCCTACCCCGTGCTGATCCACGCCGGGGCTAAAATGGATGCCTCCGTGCCATGGCCGTTCTTCAACCACGCGATCGTAGCGGTGGACGAGGGCAACAGGAAGTATCGCCTCATGGATCCAACGGACGAATCTACGCACGACCTGCTTCCCTCATACCTCTCGAACCGCTCGTATCTAGTCGCCCGTCCTGACGGCGAGACGCTCCTCACGTCGCCAGTTCCGTCTGCGGAGAAGAACACGCTGAAGATTGCCTCCGAAGGCTCGCTTGAGGCGGACGGGGCGTTGCTTCTCACGACGTCGTTTGACTTCGGCGGCGTCAACGACACCGTCTTCCGCCATTCGTTCCTCAGGCGCACGCCGCAGGAACTCCGCCGGATGTTCGAGGGATACTTGCGTGCGGTCTCGCCCGGCGCGGAGCTGCTTTCGGTCGAAGTCAGTCCGCAAGACCTGCGCGACACCGAGACGCGCCTGTCGGCAAAGACGGTCGCCCGCTTCCCGGAGGCGGTGCTGCGCGGGAAGACGCGCAATACGCTGTCTCTGCCGTTCGTCACGCGCCGACTCAATCTCGCGAACATGTTGCTGGACGGTTCCACGTCGCTTGAAAAGCGCCGTTTCCCGCTGCAAATCTACTCCACGGCGGGTGTGGAGGAGACGGTGCGGATTTCTCTCGGAGAATCCGTGGGTGCGCCCGTTTCGCTGCCCGGCGCGTGTTCGATCGGCAAGGACGGCTACCAGTTCACACGCGAATGCAAGGTGAAGGACGGCGTGCTGCGTGCGTCCCGCAAGATGTACGTGAAGGACGTGACGTTCGAGGTGCCAGCGTACAACGCGCTCCGACGCGACCGGCAGGAGACGGAGACAGTTGAGCGTGAAAACCCCGTTTTCGCGTCGCTCGAAAGCGAAAACGCCAACCTCCGCTGGATAGAGGACCGCACCGTGACGCACTTCACCTCTCCAACGAGCTGGGTTTCCACGAACACATTCGTCAAGGAGGTCCTGACCTACAAGGGCAAGAAGGGCGCTGCGGAGATGATCTACAACTACAGCCCGTCCACACGTCGCGTGGAGGTGATCGAGGCAAGTGTCTCGAACCGCAACGGGGTGGTGCGCAAGCTCACTCCGAAGGAAGTGAACCTCATGGACGCGGACTGGGTCGCCTCGGCCTCGCGCTATCCGGCGTCGAAGAAGCTCGTGGTGAACTTGCCGGGCGTCGAGGTTGGCAGCGTGATCCGCGCCACGGTGGTGAGGACGGTCACGAACGCGCCCGTCCCCTACACGGGCCTCTTTACCCTTGACGCATCCGACCCAGATGAATTCGACGAGATCGAGCTGCACGTCCCGGAGGGGATGCGTTTCCGAATCAAGCAGAAGGACCTCAAAGACAGCGGAACAAACGGCGTACACCGCTGGACGCGCAAGAACCCGCCGCGCGTACCGAACGAGCCGTCCCAGCCGCCGGCATCGATGTGGCGTCCCTACGTGAGCGTGTCCGCAGCCGACTGGCAAGAGACGGGGCGGGCGCTCGTGGACGCCCTTGCCCGCGCACGCGGCGAGGGCAGCGACGCGGTGCGAGAGGCCGCGCGCCAGGCCGTCAAGGACTGCCGCACGCCGCAGGAGAAGATCAAGGCCATCCGACTGCTCATGCGCCGCCTGCGCACGGCCGGGCCAGGGCTCTTCGAGCTTCCTTTCGACATCGCTTTTTCTGCTCCGGATCGCGCCCTTGCTGATGGCTACGCATCGACCGGCGACCGCATGAACGTGTTGTTCACGATGCTTGAGGCCGCCGGGTTCGATCCGTCATTCGTGATGGCGGCGAATGACGTGCGTGGCTTCAAGGGCACGGCTACCTCGCGCCGGAACGTGCCGAAGCCAGAGAGTTTCGGCACGCTCCTCGTGCGCGTCGAGGCGGAAGGGCGTACCTTCTGGATCGGGACAGAGAACGAATACACTCCGGCGGAGACATCGTCCCGCGCGTATTGCTCGTACTACGATCCGGTGGCTGACGAGTTCGGGACGATCACGACGCCTAAGACCGTTGCGCCGCCGTCGTCCTGGTGGGCGCCGTGGACCTGGTGTGCGTCCGCTCCGCCCGCCCCGACCAACTTCACATGGTGTACGTCGGCGAAATACACATGCAAGATGTCCGTGCGCGAGAACGGTGCGGTGGATTTCGACGTGGAAAGCCTCTCGTGGGGTGCGGGCGTCGGCGATTTCCGCAAGAACTTTGCGGAAGTCTTGCCCGAGATGCGCAGCCGCTTCTACCAGAAGGTTCTCTCGAAACTCGCGCAGAACGCCACTTCAACGCGCGAACTTGAGACTGAC
>CACWIW010000068.1 GCA_902761035.1 uncultured bacterium
CGATAGGATAGAATGAACTCCATTACGTCGGGAATGCGCCTGGCTCGTTGCTTGCAGATGATACGGTACTCTCAAGAAACGCCCGGTCAAGAAGAAACGATATGATGCCGATGTAGGTTATGCCGTCCTGCCCTTCAAAGGCCGGCGCGTTCGCCGCCGTGACGACGATCTTCTTGAAGAAGTCGCCGCTTTTCCTGAGCGAAAGCGTTTCCTGTTCGCGTTTCACCTGGTCCGGCAGGGCGTACGCAGATTGGATATAGATCTTGTTGAAGCCGGTATTGACGACGAAATCAATCTCAAGCTGTTTTCGCGTCGTCTTGCCGCCTTACATGTCAACATGCCAACGTTAAAGTTAGTCCGAAATCTGACCTACTTTAATGTCATGCTTCAACCGAATCAGAAACATTTCAACGTAAAAGCAGGTCTGCCCGAGCTCTCTCAGCCGGGTGTCTGCCAAGTGGCACTGTGATATACGAGCGGAGATGGGAAATCTGACAACGCAAGAAATGTTTCAAGTCATTCGCGCCTGCTATGATCTGATCGATCAATGTTTCATCCAAGAGGGGTAAGGAATCGTTTCAACAACGACATGTCTCCGGCTGTTTGACCGATCCGTTTTGTCACATTCTTGTAATAAGCCACGCCTTGAAGAACGGATTGGCGAATCTGTATTTCCCGCCGAACTGGTAGATGATCCGCCTGGCGACAAGTCTGTTGATCGCCGTGCGCAAGGCCCCTGTGCTTGTCGTGCCAACGCGCTGCATGAACGCCTCTGAAAATATGCTTGACGTGTCCAACTCGGAAAAAGCCCTCAGGACAGATACCTGCAGGGGCGTCAGCTGCCTGATCGACTCTCCAAACGCCTCCCCTTCGCGCGCAAAGACGCAGTCAAGGGCGCGGGGAATGTCCGCTACTGTCACTTCCGCCCCCGACTCGGTAGTGTCCCAGATCGCCTCGCAGAGTTCCTGAACGTCGCCCGTGACGGAATCAGCATATCCGATCAACTTACGTATGGTGTCCGCATTGACCTTCCGGTTCCCCTTGCGGAACCGGCCGGCGATAAACCTCTCAAACTCGGCTAATTTGATAGGACCAACGGTGAACGTCGCCGCAGACTTGAAGAACGGGCTGCGGCTGTCGTCGAAGATGCGCATCATGTCGTTGCGCACGCTCCCGGAGAAAAAGTACGGCGTATCGGGCTGAAACTGGATGGTCGAGCGCATCTCGGCAAGAATCACGTCCGACCGATCGATGTCGAGTATGTCCTGGAACTCATCGAACACGACGCATATCCGCTCGTCCTCCGCGAGCCGACGGATCATGCCCATGACCGCGTTGAGCGAATCGGGCGCGCCTGCCGCGCGCGTGTCCACAGATATCTGCGGCGCGCCCGTGTTGACGTCGAAGGACAGCGTGGGACGCAACCGATGGATGAACGCCATCGCCTTTTTGATGAAGGACATGTTCTCGCCCGCTTCGGCAATTCCGTTCATGGCTCTTCGGCAAAAGTCTGAAAGTGTCTGTATGCAGTACAGGTCGATGTAGATCATGCGGATCTTCCGCATGCCGCCTATGGCATGCATGATCAGAGAAGTCTTGCCCATGCGCCGTTCGCCATGCACGACGACGTTCTGCCCCGACTCGGCAAACGATCTCAGCTGCCGCTCAAGCTCCGGCCTTGGGCAGAAGTATTCGCCGTCCACCGCGCATCCATGTCTGAACGGATTCATGATTTGCTCCTTTTTAGGCAATTTTTCATGCTCATAATTATACTACACCAAACCGAGCAAATCAAGACATCTTTTATGACACACAAAACGATGAAACATTAAGTTCAACAATTTGAACATGGCACGAATGGGCACTACATGCTGTCGGGGGCGTCCATCTCGGAAAGGACGGAAGCCACGGTCTCGCGAAGTTTCGCGGTGAGGCGCTTGCGTATCTGGTAGAGGTTGTCGCTTGAGATGCCGTAGAGCCGCATCACGGTCTCGGTGTCCTGTCCCTCAATCGCGCTCGCCACGAATGCCGCGTAGTGTTCGGGATTCACGTCCGGCTTGATGCGGCGCAACGCCTCCTCCAGCGCGGCTGCCTGCCATTCGCGTTCGGCGAAACCATCGTCGCCCGAAGACGCCGCCTTTGCCTCTTCCCAAAACGACGCCTTCAGATCCGTGTCGCGTTTTCCCACTTTCAATTTGTCCATGACGCGCCAGTTGACGAGCCCCGAGAGGTACGCCCTGAACTTGCCCTTCGCACGGTCGTATTGGAATGTCGGCAGGTTCCGTGCAAGGTCCGTGAATACGACTTGGACGATGTCGTCGGCGTCCGCGTCGTTAAGTCCCTTCGAGCGTGCAATCGAAAATACGAATCCGGCGTATAGGTCGAAGAGCCGCTGCCACGCAGCCTCGTTTTCAGTGTCGGCAACCGCCCTCAGCACGCTGGAGCGCGTCGATTCATTTTGGAAGTGTCTGTAGGTCATTTTTCAAACTCTTTAAGGAATCATTCAAAGCCTTTTTGCTTTTCTCGAAGTCCTCCAATGCTCGGCGCCTCATGCTCTCCACGTGATTTTCCCAGCCGGTCTTGAATTGTTTTAAATTCTCGAGTTCTTCGGACTGCTGGGCGATTTTATCTTGTGCGCGTCTGCTGGCGACAACAGCGAACACGGTAACGGCAATGACGGCAATCACAAAAAGCGCGATTGCGACTTTTGCGACGCGCAATCCCAGGACTGATGCGACCGCAATCTTCCGGCGAAGATTTACAAGATCCTTGATGAGCGCCTTGGCGGATTGGTAACGCCGGGACGGCGTCGGATCGGTCGCCTTGTTGAGGATGCGCCACCACGCGGGGAAGAGAGGCGCACTAGTATCGGCTTCCTGCGCGGGACCCTTGTCGAGGTCTTCCAATTTCCTACCGAAGCTCGCCGCCTTGAGCGTGAGTCCAAGGCTGTAAATATCGCCAGCGGCGGCGGTGAAGTTCTCTGGCGGGACGTAACCCGGCGTCCCGACGAGCGAAGCAGCCTCCGATTCGTCAACGAGGAGTCCCGGATCGGAAAGTACGGGTTTCCCGCCGATGTAGATCACATTCCCTGGCTTGATGTCGCGATGCAGAAGATGATGGCGTTGCAGTGTGGCGAGTCCGCCCGCAAGCGCGATGCCGAGCTTCACACATTCTTTGAGCGGCAACGCCTTCTCGCCCTCGATCACGCGGGCGAGCGTCTTCGGACGATAACCGGACGCCGCTTTCAGTGGACCGTCGAATTCGTCATCCGCAAGATCCATCACCGTGTAAAAGCCCCATTCCGTCTCCACGAGTTCCCTCATGCGGACAAGCCCCTCCTGCGGAGGTATCGCCCTGTAGAGCTTCGCCCCGCGCAACTCGCGTTCATAGCGCTCGTCACCGACGGCATCGCGGCGGCAAACCTTCACCGCCGCCCGCACGCCGTCCGAACCGACGGCGAGATAGACCACGCCATAAGCGCCTTGACCGATCTCCCGTTCAAGCCGCCAATCTCCACACTGCTGTTTCAACATCTCTTCACTCATCTCTCTAACCCACTCTATAGAGAACAATCAAGCATTCAAAAGGATTTTTGATTCGATCCATTATTTCATACCTCCAAATAAATGGTTTTCGCTTTTATCGCTTATTCGCCTTTATTATACTGTATTAACCCCGCGCTGACAAACGCAAAATCAACGCCGCTTCGCACTTGCGACACGCTAGGGAAGCGGCAGGAGTGCCGCTTCCCCGAATAGGCTGCGACAAGCGCGGTCCCTCCCGCTCGATTTACCCAATCGGGAGGGACGCGCTTTGGGGCGGTCAAAACGACAGCTCTTCTGGATGGATCTTGCCGTCCTTGGCGAGCATCTTGACGAGCGCGGAGCCGACGATGAAGCCATCGGCGACTTCGCCGATCACCTTGACTTGCTCTTTAGTTGAGATGCCGAATCCGGCGGCGATGGGCATGTTCACGGCCGCACGAATGGTGGCGAGGCGTTCCTTCAACTCCGGCGGAAGTTCGGCGCGTGCGCCCGTAATGCCCTTCACGGTGATCACGTAGAGGAAGCTGTCCTCCAGCCCCTTCGCCGCCTCGATTGTGCGCTCAAGCGACGTAGTGGGCGCGATGAGCGGCACGAAGGTGAGGCCGTGCGGACGCAACACCTCAAGCAACTCGTCACGCTCCTCGAGCGGCAGGTCCACGGAGAGGACGGCATCCACGCCGGCCGCTTCCGCGTCGGCGGCGAACTTCTCGAGCCCGTAGCTGTAGATCACGTTGTAGTAACTGAACACCACGAGCGGCGCGCCGGGGTGTTTCGCGCGAAGGCGCCCGGCGAGCGCGAGGATGTCCGCGAGCGTCACGCCCTGTTCAAGCGCGGCGTAGGCGGCCGTGCGGATCACGGCGCCGTCGGCGACGGGATCCGAGAACGGCACGCCGAGTTCGAGGATGTCCGCGCCGTTCGCGAGCAGCGTGTCGGCAGCCTCCTCGCTCGCGGCGAGGTTCGGGTAGCCCATCGTGAGGTAGGCGATGAACGCCGGGCGGCCCGCCGCCCGCGTTCGCTCAAAGCATTTCTGGATGCGGTTCATTTTAAATTCCTTCTTTTTACTAGAGGTTGACGATTGCAAAAGCTTTCTAGGGATTCTAGGAAATCTAGATTTTCTAGAAAGGCTAGAATATCTAGGAGTTCTAGGCGTTCTAGAGCGGCTAGATCCTTCGCTTCTTCCACTCCATGACGTTGTCCATGTCCTTGTCGCCGCGGCCGGAGAGGTTGACGAGCAGGATCGCCTCCTTCGGAAGTTGCGGTGCGCGCTTGATGGCCTCGGCGAGGGCGTGGCTCGACTCGAGCGCGGGTATGATGCCCTCGAAACGACACAGCGCGTCGAAGGCGGCAATCGCCTCGTCGTCGTTGATCGGCACGTACTCGGCGCGGCCGATGTCCGCGAGGTACGCGTGCTCGGGTCCCACGCCGGGGTAGTCGAGGCCGGCGGAGACGGAATACGTGTCGAGGATCTGTCCGCTGTCGGTCTGGAGCAGATAGGTCTTCGACCCATGCAGCACGCCCACGCGTCCGCCGCAGATCGACGCGGCGTGCTCGCCCGTGGCGATGCCCTTCCCGCCCGCCTCCACGCCCACGAGCTTCACGCCCGGGTCGTCGATGAAGCCGGCGAAGAGTCCCATCGCGTTCGACCCGCCGCCCACGCAGGCGATCGCCTGGTCGGGCAGCTTGCCGTACTTCTCGAGCATCTGCCGACGCGCCTCCACGCCGATCACGCTCTGGAAGTCGCGCACCATCGTGGGATACGGATGCGGACCCGCCACCGTGCCGATCACGTAGAACGTGTCGTCGCAGTTCGTGATCCAGTCGCGGATCGCCTCGTTCATCGCGTCCTTCAGCGTGGCGCTGCCCTCCTCAATGGGATGCACCGTCGCGCCGAGCATCTGCATGCGCGCGACGTTCGGCGCCTGTCGCGCCACGTCCGTGGCGCCCATGTACACCTCGCAGGGCATCCCGAAGAGCGCGGCCACGGTCGCCGTGGCGACGCCGTGCATACCCGCGCCCGTCTCCGCGATGAGACGCTTCTTTCCCATGCGCCGCGCGATCAGGGCCTGCCCGATCGTGTTGTTCACCTTGTGCGCGCCGGTGTGGTTGAGGTCCTCGCGCTTCAGCACGATCCGCGCGCCGCCGAGGTGTTCCGAAAGACGTCGCGCGTACGTGAGGGGCGACTCGCGCCCCACGTAGTCGCGGAGAATCTCCTGGAACTCCGCCTGGAACGCGGGGTCGGCCTTGGCCTCGTTGTACGCCGCCTCGAGTTCGCGCAGCGGCGTCATCAGCGTTTCGGCGATGTACTGACCGCCGTATTGTCCGTAGTGTCCTTTTTTCATTTCATGAGCTCCTTCAATTTTTCTCCCGGGCGTTCGGCCCGCATCAATGTCTCTCCGATCAGGAAACCGTCCGCACCCGCCGCGCGGAGGGTATGGATGTCGTCCGCACCGCGGATGCCGCTTTCGGCGATCTTCACCACGCCGTCGGGGATCTGCGCGAGCAGACCGGCGGTGATGGCGGGGTCGGTGTGGAACGTCTTGAGGTCGCGGCAGTTGACGCCGATCACCTTCGCGCCGACCGCCGCGGCGCGGCGGATCTCCTCGGCGGTGTGCGTCTCGACGAGCGCCTCCATGCCGAGCGACCGCGCGTACCGAAGCCGCGAGGCGAGCGCGTCGTCGTCCAAAACGGCCGCGATGAGCAGCACCGCGTCCGCACCGGCCGCGCGCGCGCGGAGGATCTGGAAGTCCGTGGAGACGAAGTCCTTGAACAGGATCGGCAGGTCGCTCGCCTCGCGCGCGCGCCGCACGTTGTCCTCGCCGCCGAGGAAGCGGTGGGGCTCCGCGAGCACGGAGAGCGCGGACGCCCCCGCCCCCGACAGCTCCTCCGCCAGCTCCGCCGCGCGGAAGTACGGACGGATCACGCCCTTCGACGGGCTCGCCTTCTTCAGTTCGGCGATCACGTGGATGCCGGGGCCGCGGAACGCCGCCGCGAAGTCGCGCGTCTTCGATGCCTTCTCGGCGTCGCGCCGACGGCGTTCGGTGAGGTCCGCGAGGATGTTGCCGCCTGCCGGACGTCCACCCGCGCCGAGGAACTTCTCGAGTTTCGCGCGCGCCGCGCCGGAGTCGATCGACTCCTCGGCCACGGCGATGCCCTCCTTGAGGCTGCGCGCACGGTCCGCCATCCAGATGGCCGCCGCCGCGTTGATGACGGCCGCGAGACGGTACGCGCCGCGCAGGCCGCCGCCGAGGATGCCGCGCAGGATCATCGCGTTCTCCTCGGGCGCGCCGCCGGCGATCGCCTGGGCGGGATAGCTCGCGCCGCAGAGACGCGACACGTCGAACTCGCCCTCGCTCACGATGCCGTCGCGGAGCATCGCGAAGCGCGTCACGCCGTCCGTCGAAATCTCGTCCATGCCGTCGTTCCCGCACACGATGAGCGCGCTGCGCGAGCCGAGGCGGTCGAGCGTCTCGGCGAACGTGCGCAGGAGCGCCGGGGCGGCGACGCCGATCACGTGCTGCTTCACGCCCGCGGGGTTGGTGAGCGGACCGAGGTAGTTGAAGATCGTCTTGAACTTCAGCTCGCGCCGCGCGGGCGCCACGAACCGCATCGCGGGGTGCAGGTTGCGCGCGAAGAGGAAGCCGATGCCGTTCGCGCGGATGCCCTCCGCGACGGCCTCCGGCGGCGTGTTGAGGTCGTAGCCGAGCGCCTCCAGCACGTCGGCCGTGCCGCACTTCGAGGTCGCGGCGCGGTTGCCGTGCTTCGCGATCGTCACGCCCGCGCCCGCCGCGATGAACGCGGCCGTGGTGGACACGTTGAACGTGCCGGCGAAGTCGCCGCCCGTCCCCACGATGTCCACGGCGTCGGGGTTCTCGCACGCCACGTGCACGCCGGCGGCGCGCATTGCGGACGCGGCGGCCATGAGGTCGTCCGCCGTCACGCCCTTCTCGTGGTAGGCGGTGAGGACCTCCTTGATCTCCTCCGTCGTCATCTGCCCGCCCATGATGCGGGCGAACGTCTCCTGCGTGTTCATGCGAGGCCCTCCAGGAAGTTCTTGAGCTGCTGCATGCCCGTGGGCGTGCCGATCGATTCGGGGTGGTACTGCACGCCCTCGATCGGCAGCGTCGCGTGGCGGATGCCCATCACCTCGCCGTCGTCCGACGCCGTGGCGCTCACGCGGAGCTCGGCAGGAAGCGTGGCGGGGTCGACCGCGAGCGAGTGGTAGCGCATCGCGGCGAACTCCTGCGGGATGTCGCGGAACACGCCCTTCCCGTCGTGATGGACGGGCGAGGTCTTGCCGTGCATGAGGCGTTTCGCGTGGACGATCCGCGCGCCGAACGCCTGGGCGATGGACTGGTGTCCGAGGCAGATGCCGAAGAGCGGCAGCTCGCCCGCGAACGCCTTGATGGCGGCGAGCGTGACGCCGGCGGAGTCGGGGTTGCCGGGTCCGGGCGAGAGGACAAGCGCCTGGGGCTTGAGCGCCCGGATGCCGTCCACGTCGATTTTGTCGTTGCGCACCACGTCCATCTCCGCGCCCAGTCCCCGGAAGTACTGGACGAGGTTGTAGGTGAACGAGTCGTAGTTGTCGATCATGAGTATCATAGCGTCTCCGCGAATTTGGCGGCCTCGAACACGGCCTTGGATTTGTTGACGGTTTCGTTGTATTCCTTCACGGGGTCGGAGTCCGCCACGATTCCGGCGCCGGCGCGCATCGTGAGACGCGTGCCGTCGAGGATCATCGTGCGGATGACGATGGCGAAGTCCATGTCGCCCGTGAAGCTGAAGTAGCCGGCCGCGCCGCCGTAGATGCCGCGCGGCGACTTCTCGTACTGGGCGATAAGCTCCATCGCGCGGATCTTCGGCGCGCCCGTGAGCGTGCCGGCGGGGAACGCGGCGCGCAGGAGGTCGAAGCCGTCCTTGCCCTCCGCGAGCGTGCCCGAGACGTCCGAGACGAGGTGCATCACGTGCGAGTAGCGCTCGACGTGCGCGAAGGAGTCCACCTTCACCGTGCCCGTCTCGCACACGCGGCCGAGGTCGTTGCGTCCGAGATCGACGAGCATCACGTGCTCCGCGTTCTCCTTCTCGTCGCCCACGAGCTCGCGCTCGAGCGCAGCATCGGACTCGGGCGTCGCGCCGCGCGGACGCGTTCCCGCGATCGGACACGTCGAGCAGGTGCGCCCCGAGAGCTTCACGAGCTCCTCGGGCGACGACCCGATCAGCGTGCGCGGGCCCACCTTCATGAAGAAGTTGTACGGCGAGGGGTTCACCACGCGGAGCGCGCGGTAAAGCGAGAGCGGGCTCGCGGAGGTCTCCATCGTGAACTTCTGCGACGGCACCACCTGGATGCACTCGCCGTTCAGGATGTCCTTCTTGCACTTCGCCACGATTTCCGCGTACTCCTCCGCCGACATCTCCGGCGTGAAACCACCTGGTAGGGCGCGCTCGCCGAGCGCGCCGACGCTGAACCGCACCGCCGGACGCTCGCGCCGGAAGAACTTGGCGAAGAGCGCGTCGATCCGCTCGCGCGCGACGTCGTAGGCAGCGGGCGCGGAAGCGTCGATGTTCACGATCACGGTCACGGTGCGGCGCACGTTGTCGAATACGAGGATCGAGTCGGTGAGGATGAACGCGGCGGTCGGCGTGCCCGCCTCGGGCGTGAGCTGCACGCGCGGCTCGAACACGCGCACGGCGTCGTAGGAGAGATAGCCAATCGCGCCGCCCTGGAGCGGCGGCAGGTCGGGGTCGGCCTTGAAGTTCCGCTCAGCAAAGAGGCGCCGCAGCGCGGCGAGGATGTCCGAGTCCGGCAGGAACGACACGCCGTCGGCGGGCGTCTGCATGAACACGGTGCCGTCCTTCTCATAGACGGTCGCGTAGGGGTTCACGCCGAGGAAGGAGTAGCGTCCGCCCGTCTCGGACGACGCCACGCTCTCGAGGAGGAACACGTCCTCGTCCACGGCGCGGGACAGCACGGAGACAGGAGTCTCCATGTCCGCGAGGTACTCGCGGTAGACGGGCACGATGCCGCCACCGGCGGCTCGTGCCTCGAACATCTCTCTTGTCAGTTCTTTCATTTGCTTTCTCTTTTTGTTTTTGGTTGGTGATTGATTGGTTCTCCCCTTCGGCCCGTATACGCAAAAACGGCCTCGCTCATCGGAGCGGGGCCGTCTGCCTATTCGGTGCAACTTCTTTTCACTTCACCGTCTCAGGGTACGCGGAGCCTCTCCGACTGTTCATCGAAGCTGCGCCACCACCAGAACTGGACGTTGAATTGCATTCTAATTTCCTGTTGCGCCGTAAGTTTACCACAGTCCCCCGACCGCCGTCAATAGGGAATTTTTAAGATTTTTGCGAGCGACAGGCCTTGGCTGTCATGCGTGGTCGGAAAAATTGATTTTCTCAAGCAGTGCTGCGGCCGCTGCGACTTCTGCTGCGGACTTCGATCCTGCAGTGGCAACGGCATCGCCGAGACCGTGTACGCTCACGCGCACAGTGACGACGGGCGCGTGCGCCACGCCACCCATCTGCAAGACCTCGTAGACGGGACGCCGCGGCGGATGCATCGCCTGCGTCTTCACCTGCAAGTAGCCCTTGGGGTTTGCGTCCCATTCGTTGAACTTCGCATTGAGCGGCAGATCGAGCGCTGCGAATACGGTGCGGGCCGCAGGAAGCCCGCCGTCGAGCCACACCGCCCCCATCAACGCCTCCAGCGAATCCGCCAGCACTTTCGCGTGCGGCGGAGGCGGCTGCGCGCCCTGGTTGAACTTCAGATAGTCGCGCAGACCGAGGCGCTCGGCGGCGGCGGCAAGGGCAGCGCCCGAAACGAGGTGAGTGCGGCGTACGGTAAGCAGCCCTTCATTGTCATCGGGGAAGGCGGCGAAGACTGCATCGGCGGAAAGGAGCCCGAAAACGGCATCTCCAAGAAATTCAAGGCGCTGGTTGTCTCCGCCTTCGGGATGGTCCATGCGGCAGGCGGGCGTGGTGAGCGCATGGGTGAGAAGCTCGACGTCATGGAAGGTGTAGCCGATCTTGCCTTCAAGTTCCGTCATTTGATCGTGCTCCCGTTCCAGCCGAGCTTTCGGGAAAGAACTTCGTAGGGATCGTAGCCGCGCAACTGGATGAGCGGCACGGAGACGTCCGCACGGACAATCTCAACAGCATCGTCCGCACCGAGCTGCTGTACGCGCGCGCCGTCCGCGAACACGGCCAGCTTCTCTCCTTGCGCGCGCAAGCAGGCGCGAACGGTCAGGCGGGCTGTATCGGGAATCACGAGGGGCCGCGAGGCAAGGGCGTGCGGGCAGATAGGAGTGACTACAAAAGATTCGCTATCCGGCATCAGAATGGGACCGCCGGCTGCTAGCGAATACGCCGTGGAGCCAGTAGGGGTAGCCACCACCAATCCGTCGGCCGAAAGGCGCGTCGCCATGCGACCGTTCACGGAAAGTTCTAGCTGGGCGGCGTGTCCGGATACGCCGCGCGAAACGACGACCTCATTCAGCGCCACGGCGTCACCCACGCGCAGCGTCGTACGGCGAGAAACCTCATAGTCGCCCGACGCTAGCGCGCGTAACGCATCGTCGAAATGCGGTGCCTCTACGCCCGCGAGATAACCAAGGGAACCGAGGTTGAGACCGAGCAGCGGAATGCCGGGGAAACGGTGTACTGCGGAAAGCATCGTGCCGTCTCCGCCGAGCACCACAACCACTTCCGGCTGGTCACCGGGGCCGCACTCGGACAGCCCGAGTGACGCGGCCAGCGCCGCAAGGCGCTGGCGCACAGTATCGGCACCCGGTTTGTCCCGGTTCACATGAAACACTATTTGTCGCATGGCGAATAGTATAGCACATTCTGCTCACATGTGCCCGTCAACTGGGACAACGGGCGTCTCGCCCGTTGCAAAACTGGGACAACTGGCATCTTGTCCGTTGCACCTACTTCACCGTCACCGACCAGCTCACGGCAGGCTTCTTACACGTCGCCGTGCCGTAGCCGACGCCGCCTACCACCACACCGCTCACGTTGACGGTGTACTTCTTCAGCTTCGTCGCCTTGCCCGAGCCCTCTAGCGCGTACACCTTGAACGAGCCCTTGAACGTGCCCTTCTTCGGCGTGTACGTGAGCTTCATGGCCGAAAGGTTCGTCTTGTCACCCGACGTATCGACCACGAGCCCCTTGCCGGACTCCGCGTCGTACCTCTCCGGCAACGTCGCGCCCTGCTTCGGCTTCGCCCACTTGACGCTGGCGGCCTTTGCGAACTTCCACTTGCCGCCCGACGCGACAACCGATTCGCCGTCCGGCAGCAGCTCCGCGACCGTCCCCTCTGGTAGGGCGCGCTCGCCGAGCGCGCCGTCCACATACACCCGCGCATCCGCGCGCGTCCAGTTGCCGCCCACGGTTCCGGATTGCACATGCCATCTGCCAAGTGAACCCGCGAACTGCGTACCGCCGATGGTGACCGACATCGTCCCAAAGTCCTTGACCTCAAGCGTAACGGCCTTGGGCGACACACCGTCAACTCCTTCAAGCTTGACAGCCGTGATTGCGTGTTTCTTGCCGTCAAGCGTCGTTACCGAGCCAGACACCTTGCTAGTTTTCTTCTTGGCGTTCACCTTACCGAGCTTGAGCTCCACGATACCGGCCACCGTGTCGCCGTCGTACACCGCACCTTGTAACGTCACGGCCTTGGGTGCCTCGTATGGCGCATCGATGTTCTTTTCTTCTACGCCCACGTATCCCGGCGTAGGTTGGGGCCTAGGCTGGGGCGAGGGGGCTGGAGCTAGCAATTCATCATCAATGTACTCGATCCGCAACCCATGCCAAGTGCCTGGTATCGCCCCCCCCCAACCAGTTGAACCAGGTTGGACGAGAATGGTACAAGAAGAAGGAACATTAAGAAAAACATCAGCACCAAGCTGCGGAGCATTCCCTTCAAAGTAGATATGCGTCAATCCTTTGCAGTCCTCAAATGCACAATACTCAATACTAGTCACACTGGCAGGAATCGTCATGCGCGTCAACCCACTACACTTACGAAACGCCCAATCTCCGATATTCGTCACACTATTAGGGATATTCACGCTTGTCAGTCCACAGCAATGTGAGAACATACACCCCTCGATACTCGTCACACCGTTGGGGACATTCACGCTCGTCAGTCCAGTACACCCCCCGAATGCGGCCCTCCCGATCTCTGTAACGCCATCGGGGATCTTTACGCTTGTTAAGCCACTACACTCATTGAATGCCCCACCACCAATACTCTTCACTCCATCTGGTATCTTTATGCTCGTAAGACCGCTACAATTAAAGAACGCATCATTTCCGATGTTCGTCACGCTATTAGGGATATTCACGCTCGTCAGACTGCTCCAACCATAAAATACATACCCCTTAATATTCGTTACGCCGTCCCGAATAACCACATTCGTGAGAGACCCGGAAGAATCCCAGAAGAAAGATGTAAGTTCGTGCGCACAAACATATTGCGAGATCGTCACGCTCGTCAGGCCATTACAACCTGCGAACGCATACCTCCCGATTTCCGTCACACTGTTGGGAATCTCCACGGTCCTCAATCCACTACAGCCATAGAACGCATATTGCCCAATACTCCTCACGCTGTCGGGGATCTTCATGTTCGTTAGTCCACTACAACCTAAAAACGCACTATCCCCGATTCTTCTCACACTGTTCGGGATCGTTACACTTACCAAACTGCTATAATTCTTGAACCCATTACCCCATTCTGGGACATATTCTATGTCCCCGACACACGTAATACCGTCAGGAATTGTGATAGTCACAGCTCCATTTCTCTCAACATCACCCACAGTACCGCTACCACTCTCAACATATATCCAAACCCAGTGGGCATAGAACGTCACATTGCCACTTATTATTGTTTGGTCTGTCACCAGAGTTCCGCCACTCTCAGTAGTCCACCAGCCCGCAAATGCGTAGCCATCCCGCGTAGGTGTCGGCAGAGTTCCTATCGTCATACCCGATGCCACAGTCCGCGTCGTATCACCCGTTCCGCCGTTCGCGTTGAAGGTAACTTTACCAGAGTATCTTAAAGTTAAACCATTCCACTTACCATCACCATCATCGTCCCATCCTGTGCTGTTTCCGTTCACCTCAATAATACACGAAGATGGGAACAGACCAACACTACCCCAACCAGTTACCCTGGGTGCATTTCCTTTGAAAGTGACGTGTGTCAACTTTTCGCAACCGTAAAAAGCCTTCTGATCAATCCAAGTAAGCCCGCTTCCAAACTCAATGCGTTCTAGGCTTGAACAATTCTTAAAAGTATACTCGTCAATACCCATAACAGAGTCCGGTATTTCAACTGATTTTAACGCTGTACAGTCCGAGAATGCGTAAGGGAATATATTCTGCACGGTGTCTGGAATGTTTACATTTAAAATCCCACTACATCCACTGAATGCGCCATAGCCGATTTCCACGACATTACAACACGCATTTTTGGGCCAATCATATTCAAACCAAAGTTGATCAGGGATTGTCAATGTCCCATAAGGGGCAGGACTTACCCCCGTTATCCTTATGTCCAAACGGTCTCGCGAATCAGGCCATGTTCCTCCGGGCCATATTGCCAAACCTCCCTTACCTGTCACTTTCCATGTGTACGCGCCATGCTCTATAGCGCCTATGTAAGAAGAAGCATGGACCAAACATGCCGAAAGAATGACAATCGTCATCAGTAAGATTTTGTAGAAGAGTAGAACCCCACGTCTTGGCGTTGTCTCCGATGATATTTCCCTCTCTTCAAACCTTATGCGCGGATTTCCCGCATAAGGCTTTCCATTAAGTTCATTTCCTCTTGTCATGATCTCGTTCCTTTCTTGGGCTATTGAATGTTTTTAAGCAATTCTACTTGCATTCCGATTCTGCAATGCCATCTGAACGATAAGCATTCCCCCTACCATTTAATGAGGTCGGTACCTGTTGCATGAAATACCCCCTCAGCGAATTGGGACATCGCCCGAGATGGACTTCCTTACCGATAAAGCGCTGCTCCATCTCCTTATCGACAGGGATTAGAATACAACCTCTTCGGGGATGGTCCGTAGGGTTGTCATTTGGCCACGTCTTTTTAGGCGTAGCTGACGGAACCATCCACCTCCTCTTATCAATCTTCCACACACCAACAATTTTACCGTGATGTCTAGCCATGAGCCAATCACAGTCGTAACCATGCGCGGCTTCGAGATTTGATTCTGTCCAATAGCCTCTGGCACAATCTTCAAGTGAAGCAGGAACTCCCTTTTGCTTCCAAGTGTTATCGACGCAGACGAATAAAGTCCTGTCGGGAGTACCTAATGGTATGCTTGTAGGATCGCTTACGTTTGGATAAAACATTTTCGTTGCTCCTTATTTTGAAGTCTACCAAGGAAAGTGATAACCGAGCAGAAATGAAGCTTTTATTACGGCATCCCTAACTTCGTGCCAGATTGTCTCCACATCTGTTTGTAACGCATTAAAAACAATTGTTTTGTGGCCCTGTGTCAAAGTTGGGGAAAACTGTCGACTCGCATGGACACGTGTCTGATTTTTTTGATTCAATGTCGTCAAATCAATTTCACAACGCTTATTATAATCAGTCGTATTAAAAATCCGCGTCGGTGTAAACGAAAAGATCTCTTGCTCGTCAACAAGGTTATCGGCATTTATTGACGGTAGTTTTCCACGATAACACATAAACTGGCTGATAATAGGATTGCGCTTGCTTCTGCCGTTTCGCCTCGGCATCAAGTTGTCCAACGTCACAATTTTATAGTTGTTAGAGACAGAAAACGGTAGCTGGTGCTTGGCTATTGGAACTGAATATGTGACACCTGGGGCCTGTGTCACGAAAACCGTATCAAGATAGAATGAGTTGGCATGATGTGAACCGAACAGAATCAACGAACCCTTTGGCAAATTCCACAAGTCGCCATTTGGCACCTGTTGACAATTCGAGTATTTGAACGTATCTCCAAACACACAGGGATCGGTGTTGTCGCAACATTCGTCCAAGGCATCGTCTTGACAATTCCGTTGACGATTGGGAGATGGCGGAATAGGCTTGATAATCGTATGGTAGTATTGAGCAAAATTCCATTTTGGGTGCCGAGGTATCGGATGAGCAAATGTCGGTGCCTCGTACTCATTCCAGAAACACAAGTTGTCATCATGATAACAGTTGTTGTTACCGTCAACATATTCACCTGCGTGACACAGCAATCTTCTCCTGTGCCCCCCTTTTGTATGCCATCCTACATTAGGCCCTGGCACCGTAATTTCATCACCCGGATGCATAAACTGCACGACATTCATCTTGATTCGCTCCTCCCGCTCCTCCTATTAGGACACGTCGCACTCGCGGGCTGAAGCACCGACATGTCTGTTTCCCCTATTCAGACATCGGGGCTGTGCTGGAAACTAGGCACCTCCTTCGATGTGTCAGGGTAGGTGCCTCGGATGGACCTGTGATGATACATCAAAGGAGGCGATACTGCACGTAGGCAGTGCCTTCTTGATGCGTCATCACGAGTAAGTTTCCGAGGCTTAACCCTGACGCTATCCCAAACGCGGCGGCGGTTTCTTTGAAACCGCCCGACCATTTCTGGCGACGGACAGAAATCTGTCCGCAACCGCGCGGGTAATCTGTATGTCTCGCCTTTTGAGAGGCAAGACAGGAAAAGTATACCACATTCCCCCACCGGTTTCAAGCGTGTTGGGTGACACCACCGGTTTCAAGCGGAAAATGCGGTTTTTGGAAATTGTGCGAGGTGCGCAGGGGTTGACGCGAGACGGAGCAATTCCTGTGGTCACAACAAGTTGCGCCCCGCAATGATGGTGGCTCTCCATACGGGATGGTTGAGATTCAGCTCGAGCATCGGCATAACCGCTATTGCATCCGTAAGGCAATTGTGTTAAACTACTCGCATCCGTTAAACAAATCGGAGCATCTGCAATGAGTACGTCTACTATCGCCTTTCGTGTCAAGCCCGAAATCAAACGCCGGGCAGACGCACTTTTCTCCCGCCTCGGCATGACCACATCAACAGGCATGAACATTCTTCTCATGTACACCTTGGAACACCGTGGATTCCCGTACGGAATCACCTTGGGCGAAACTCGCACGGAAGAAGAGGAGGCGAATGAATATCCCAATGCGGAAACCCGTGCCATACTTGACCGCGACAAGGCGGGACTTGAACCCTCATACGGGCCATTCGACAGTACCGAGGAAATGCTGAAGGCGGCATTGGCAATAGAGGATTGACCGCCATGCTCACGCGCATCTTCAAAAAGCAATTCTCCCGAGACCTCAAGCGAGCTGTCCGTCGCGGCAAAGACCTAGGGAAAATCACAAGAGTCATTGATCTCCTCTGCGCCCAAGAACCATTTCCTCCGACGCTCCACGACCATGCGCTTACCGGCGACTATGCTGGTTACCGCGATTGCCACGTCGAGTCCGACCTTGTGCTAATCTACCGGATTGTTGAAGATCAACTTCAACTCATCTGCGCCCGACTCGGCACCCACAGCGAATTGTTTGAATAGAAGCTTAAGCCCTTCCACCTCCCCGCCGCGTCTTCCGCCACGCACCCACCCCGTTAAAGAAGCGCCGGGGCGCAAGCGTTTGCACCCCGGCATTGCCGCAACGGGCGAGACGCCCGTTGTCCCAGTCATTAGCCGCCAAGATGGCGGTCTCCATATTACACCCCACCGCGGCCGCGGAGCGTGCCGTGGCGCAGGAAGCCATCGTACTTGCGCACGAGGAGGTGCGACTCCATGATGCGGAGCGTATCGAGCGCCACGCCCACGATGATGAGCAGCGACGTGCCGCCGAAGAAGCTCGAAATCGCCCACGGGATGCCGAAGGCACCACTAAGGATCTGCGGCAGGAGAGCCACGATGAGGAGGCCGGTGCCGCCGATAAGGGTGATGCGCGTCATCACGGCGTCGAGGTACTCGGCCGTCTGCATGCCCGGACGGATGCCCGGAACGTAGGAGCCGTCCTTCTTCAGGTTCTCCGAGATGTCCACGGCGTTGAACTGCGTGGCAACCCAGAAGAAGCAGAAGAACATGATCACGATCGCGTAGATGATCAGGTGCGTGGCCGAACCCATGTCGCTGAGCTGTCCGCCGAACGACTGGCAGGGATCCCACGGCATCTTCTTGAAGAGCCAGCCCAGAACCTGGAGGATCGGCTGCGCGAAGATGATCGGCATAACGCCAGTATAGTTTACGCGGAGCGGCATGAACGTCTGCTGCATGCCGTAGGTATTACCCACCGCCATGGATCGACGCGTCGCGTGAATGGCGACCTTACGCACGCCCTGCGTGAGCAGCACGGTACCCATCACCACGAGGAAGCCGAACACCAGCAACATCACGAGTTCGACGGGCGAGGCCGTCTGCATCCCAGTGCCGCCGAAGTACCGCTCGTATGCAGCGAAGATGGCGTGCGGGAGACGCGAGGTGATGTTGATCATGATGATCAGCGAACCGCCGTTGCCCACGCCGAAGGTGGTAATCTGGTCAGCAAGCCACATGACGAACAACGCGGCAGAGGTCATGCCTATGACGGTCATCAGACGGAATCCCATCGGGGATCCGCTCACGACAATCTGCGCATTGATGCCGAGCGCCTGCGGGTTCAAGAGAACGGTAGCGATCGTCCACGACTGGACCACGCAGATGACGATAGTCAGGTAACGCGTGATCTGTGCGAGACGCTGGCGTCCGCTTTCGCCTTCCTTCTTCAGCTTTTCAAGCGAGGGAATCACGCTGGAAAGAAGCTGGATAACGATCTGTGCCGAGATATACGGCCAGATCGAGAGGAAGCCGATGGCGCACTGTCCGAGCGCGCCGCCCGTGAACACGTCGAACCAGTCGAGCATGCCGCCGCCAGACTGGCTGCGGATATCCTCGATCGCACCCTGGAGGGCACGCCAGTCAACGCCGGGCGTGGGGATCTGGGAAACGAGACGGCACACGGCCACAAGGCCGAGCGTAATCAAAATTTTCTTGCGCAGTTCGGGAATTTTGAACGCATTCGAGAAACCTTTAAACATCGACATAACTCAAACTCCGTATGGGGTGTAAGGAAACAGAGACCGAGCAGTCCCTAAAAGGGGATGAAAAAGACCCTGGACGGAGGGCAATCCCCACCGTCCACGGTCTTTCCTCTGTCCCCGGGCTTCAGTCATCAGGCCTTTCCGGCCACGCTGCCGCCGACGGCCTCGATCTTCGCCTTGGCGGCGGCGCTGCAGGGAACCTTCACGACGAACTTCTTCGTAAGCTCGCCCTTCGCGAGGATCTTGACGATCGGACGCTTGGCGCTCTTGAAGCCCTTGGCGGCAAGCGTCTCCAAGGTAATCTCGTCGCCCGCGTTGAACAGCTTCTCCAGCGTCTCCACGTTGACGGCGAGCGTCTCGGTACGGAAGCGGGCGTTGTTGAAGCCGCGCTTGGGCAGACGGCGCACGAGCGGCATCTGGCCGCCTTCGAAGCCGAGCTTCTGCTTGTGGCCCTTGCGGGCGTTCTGGCCCTTCTGGCCACGGCAGCTCGTCTTGCCCATGCCCGAGCCGCAGCCGCGGCCCACGCGCTTGGCGCGCTTGCGCGCACCGGGGGTATTGGTGAGGGATGAAAGATCCATAATGACAATTCCTTATTGAAGGGGTTCGGGGAAACCTTGGTTTCCCCGATAGTTGTTACGCGCGGATCGCCTCAATCTCCGCCGCCGAGCGCAGCTGCGCGAGGGCGTTCATCGTGGCCTTCACCACGTTGAGGCGGTTCTTGGAACCGAGGGACTTGCCCACGGCGTCGCGGATGCCGACGGCCTCGAGGACGGGGCGCATGCCGCCGCCGACGATGAGGCCCGTACCGGCGGGAGCCGGCTTGAGGATCACGCGGCCGCCGTCGCAGTCGCCTGCCACGTCGTGCGGAATGGTCACGCACACCACGTTGCCCTGGGCGTCCTTCTCGACGCGGAGGGTCACCGGGCGCATGGCCTTGCGGGCAGCTTCACCGCCCTTGCGGATCGCGTCGGAAACCTCGTTCGCCTTGCCGAAGCCCACGCCCACCTTGCCCTCGTGGTCGCCCACGACGATGACGGCGGAGAAGGACATGCGGCGGCCGCCCTTGACGGTCTTCGCGCAGCGGTTGACGAACACGACCTTCTCGTCGAGATCGTCGGTCGCGCCGGATTCGCTGCGGCGCTTGTCGCGGTTCATAGCCATTATTCAGCCTCCTTGGCAGGTTTGTCGCTGATCGAGAGGCCGTTCTCTACGGCGCTCGCGACGATGGCCGCCACGCGGCCCGTGAACTTGAAGCCGCCGCGATCCACGACGACGCGCGTGATGCCCTTCGCCTTCGCGGCCTCCGCCGCGGCGGCGCCAAGCTTCTTGGCGACTTCGAGGTTCGCCTTGGTCTCCTTAAGAGAGGAGGCCTGGGCGAGGGTGTTGCCGGCCGCGTCGTCGATGAACTGCACGTACATGTGCTTGTTCGTGATGCAGATCGACATGCGCGGACGCTCCACTGAGCCGATCACGCGCTGGCGGAGGCGCAGGTGGCGCTTCACGCGCTGGTCTTTACGGTTGAAACTCATTTCGTTTTCTCCGATTCAGGCAGCCTTCAGATTAGGCCACCTTCTTGCCCTGTTTACGGCGGATGTGTTCGCCGAGGTACTTGATGCCCTTGCCCTTGTAGGGCTCGGCCGGATAGAAGCTGCGGATGCGCGCGGCGGACTCGCCAACGACCTCCTTATTGATTCCCGTGAGGGTGACCTGCAGGCCGTCGTTTTCGACGGTGACCGTGAGGCCCTCCGGGATGTCGAAGATCTTGGGCGAGGCGAAGCCGAGCGAGAGCGCGAGCTGCTTGCCCTGGAGGACGGCCTTGAAACCGGTGCCCTCGATGACGAGCTGCTTCTTGTAGCCCTCGGACACGCCCACCACGTTGTTGTGGATGAGCGCACGGGCGAGGCCGTGGAAGTTCTTGATCGTGTCGTCCTTGCGTTCGATCACGATCTTGCCCTCTTCGACCTTGGCCGTGATGCCGTCGTTCATGACGTAGGAAAGCTCGCCGAGCTTGCCCTTCACGGTGACCTTCTGGCCGTCCACCTTCGCGGTGACGCCGGCGGGGAGGATCACGGGTTCTTTACCGATACGAGACATTGTTCTGGACTCCTTACCAAACGGTGCAGATGAGTTCGCCGCCGACCTTCTGCTTCTTCGCCTCGAAGCCGCTCATCACGCCCTTCGACGTGGAGAGCACCGCGAGACCCATGCCGTCGAGGACGGACGGGATCTCGGAACAGCCCACGAACTTGCGCAGGCCGGGCTTCGACTGACGCGCAAGCCCGCGGATGGCCGGTTCGGCGCGGTCCGAGTACTTGAGCGTGATGACGAGCTTCTTCGGGAAGTCGGAGGTCGTAAAAGCGTCCTGGATGTAACCGGACGCCTTCATGACCTTGGCGATTTCGGATTTAATGTTGGATGCCGGCGTAGAGACCTGCACGAGACGGGCCTTGAGCCCGTTGCGGATCGTTACCAGCATGTCGGAAATGGGATCGATTGTCATTTGTTCAGTTCCTTTCCGAGTTTACCACGAGGCCTTGGTGACGCCGGGGATGAGACCGTTCACCGCGAGTTCGCGGAAGCAGAGACGGCAGACGCCGAACTTCCGCATGTACGCGTGGCGGCGGCCGCAGATACGGCAGCGGTTGTACGCGCGCACGTTCGCCTTCGTGAGGGGCTTCTTGCCCTCGGCGACGCGCTTCGCGTCCTTGGCCTTCGCCGTCCACAGGCGGGCGGCCTTTTCCATCAGACATTTCTTAGCCATGAATTAGTTCCTCCCCGCAAACGGCATGCCGAGCGCGGTCAGCAGCTCCTTGGCGGCCTTGTTGTCCTTCGAACTGGTCACGAACGTCACGTCCATGCCGCAATTGGGGCCCGTCGCTTCCACGAGTTCCGGGAAGATCGCGTGCTCCTTGAGGCCGAGCGTGTAGTTGCCGCGGCCGTCGAAGCCGCGGTTCGGCACGCCGCGGAAGTCGCGGATGCGCGGGAGCGCCGCGTTGATGAGGCGCTCGGCGAATTCCCACATGCGGTCGCCGCGGAGGGTGACCTTCGCGCCGATGACCATGCCCTCGCGCAGCTTGAAGTTCGAGATGGACTTCTTCGCCTTGCAGAGGAGGGGACGCTGGCCCGTGATCGCCGTGAGGTCGTCAACGATGCCCTTCTGCTCGTCCTTGGAGACGATGCCGAAGCCCATGTTGACCACGATCTTCTGGAGACGCGGGACAAGCATCCGGTTCGTCGTGCCGAGTTTCTGCTCGAGCTCGCCGATGATGCGGTTTGTGTATTCTTCTTTCAGCTTAGCCATGACGAGTTCCTCAGATGATCTTCCCGGAGGCCTTCAGCTTGCGCACCTTCTTGCCGTCTTTCTCGGCAGTGGACACGCGCGAGCCCTTCTTCGAGTCAGGGTCGTAGGGCATCAGCTTGCAGAGGGCTATCGGAAACTCCCTGTCGATGAGGCCGCCCTGCGTCCGCTCGGTGCGGCGGACGGCCTTCTTGTGGACGTTGATGCCGGACACGATCGCCGTGCCCTTCTTGGCGTCCACCTTCTGAACGACCCCGGTGCGCCCGGCGTCGTTTCCGTGAGTCACGATCACGGTGTCGTTCTTGCGAATACGTGCGATACTCATGATGCGCTCCTCTTAGACCACTTCCGGGGCCATTGACAGGATTTTCATGTAGTTCTTCTCGCGCAGCTCACGCGGAACGGGCCCGAACACGCGGGAACCGATCGGGTTGAGCTTGGAGTCGACGAGAACGCAGGCGTTCTGGTCGAAATGCACCCGCTGGCCGTCCTCGCGGACGATCGGCGCGCCCGTGCGGATGATAACCGCCGTGGCGACCTGGCCCTTGCGGATCGAACCCGTGGGGCTCGCCTCCTTGATGGCGACGCGGATCACGTCGCCGAGGTGCGCGTACTCCTTGCGCTGCTTGAGAATGCGGAAGCACATGGCGCGCTTTGCGCCCGTGTTGTCCGCGACAACGAGGTTTGTCAGTTCCTGGATCATGTCACTTCGCCTCCGGCGCCACGATGCGCCAACGCTTTGTCGCGCTCAGGGGGCGCGTTTCCATGATCGTCACGACGTCGCCGACCTTTGCGGTGTCGGCCTCGTCGTGCGCGTGGTACTTCTTCGAGCGCACGACCACCTTCCCGTACATGGGATGGCGCTCGCGGTAGGTCACCTGGACGACGACGCTCTTCGCGCCCATCTTCGAGACGACCGTGCCCTTGCGGACCTTGCGTGCGCCGCGCTTTTCTTCATTCGCCATGTTACTTGGCCTCCTTCTTCGCGGCGGCCTGGACCGTGAGCATGCGCGCGACTTCGCGGCGCAGCTGGCGGATCCTAGCCGGCTTTTCAACGTCAACCTTCGACGCGAGCTTCAGCTTCAGGTCGTTGAGTTCCTTGCGGACCTCGCGGATCTTCGCCTCGAGCTCCTCGGCGCCGAGTTCCTTCAGTTCGTTCGTCTTCATCAGATCTTCACTCCTGCACGCGTGATGAACTTCGTGTGGATGCCGATCTTCGTGGCGGCGAGGCGGA
>CACWIW010000069.1 GCA_902761035.1 uncultured bacterium
CCAAACATCTGGAAACTCACAGTCATTCCCAAAGCTCGTACCTCATATCTTCGCCACGATGTCGGGGATGTTGGACTTGTCCATTGACGAGAAGGCGAAGCACTTCTTGCCGAGGTGGTTCAGCGACGCGCCCACGTGGATGAGCACCGTCTCGTCGATTACGAGAAAGCGGTCGTGGAACTTGTCGGAGACTTTGACCGTAAGCGAGTTGGCGTACTGGGCATTAAACTGCGCCACATCGACGGCATGGAGCAGCTTGTTCCGGGAGTTCTTCACCACGAGTACCGACACGCCCTGCCGCTTCTGCGCGACGAGCGGCAACACCGAGTCGGCAAAGTACGGGTCGATGACGATCAGTTCTGTCCGCGCCATGCGCACGAATTTCTTCATCTGCTCGAACGCATCGTATATCTGCCCGTCGTAGAACACCTTCTGCGGCGGAAAGCGCTTGTCCTGCATTGCATCCAGTATCAGCTTGAAGCGCTCTTCGTTGCGGACCTGATTGGCGTCGTTCTTCGCCTGATCCGCAATCTGCCGCCGTTCAGTCGCATCTATGCGGGCAAGAAGCGGCGCGATGGACGCAAGAGCACGACGCATGGCGACAAACGCATCCGTGATACGCACCGAAGCCGCAACTGCCGTTGACGAGTTCAATACGGAAGCAAGCATGATGATTCCATGCTCCGTGAACGCATACGGAAGATAGCGGACACCGCCACGCTTTGAGGTCGCAAATTGTGACCTCAAAACAGAATCGCGAAAACCCATCGCGGAGTTTGAGGTCGCAAATTGCGACCTCAAATCTGCCACATCCTCGGCCGTAAGTTGAAACATGAACCTTTCGGGAAACCGGTCGATGTTTCGTTTAACTTGCTCGTTCAGTCGCTTTGTGGGCACATTGTAAAGCAAAGCCAAATCAGATGCAAGCATGACCTGCATGCCGCGAATCGTAAGGATTCGCGAGCGTATGGCGTCAACGCCCATCGGCTCGATGACCGCCCCTGCGGACGACGACGTCGCATGGCTGGAAACGTCTGGCACCGCCGAGGTTCAGTCCGCACCAACATCTCGATCTGTCTTTTTCTTCACTGCATAGTTCGATTTCAGTCCTGACGCGCAAGATTATAGCAAACCGCGGCGCGGGAGTTGTAACGTAACTGTATAAGAAATGTCTAATTTTTGTCTAAGTTTCGTATCAGAAATATCTCGAAATCGATGCAACCGGCGTCCAGCCCGTTATGAAAGAACGAACGCCCACGCAAGCCGCAGCGGGAGCGGCCGCGCTTGTCGCGGCCTAAATGATAGGGCCCGCTCGCCGAGCGGACCGCACTAACTGGGGACGCCGCCATCTTGGCGGCACACTGGGACAACGGGCGTCCCGCCCGTTGCAGGATGCCTTTTACCCGCTACTTCAAATATTGCGGCATGTGACGTACCGCGCAAAGGATAGAGCCGCCACCCGCATCACTTGGGCGTTTCTGACTGCGGCGGATTATGCATCTGCATCGCGAGCGCGTAGGCGTCGTCGAACGGAAGGCCGATCTTCGCGAGATGTTCGGGAAACGCCCGCGCCTCAATCGCCGCCTTCATCTTACTCAGCTGCTCGTTCATGGTTTGTCTCCTTCTCTTCTCGCCAGTTTCTCAGTTCGGCATCTCCTTGAACACACCTTTGGGCTTCAACTTCTTTCTCCGTCGATTCCTATCAAATGACCTTGATGATGTTCTCGTCAACAAGCGCGGCTAGATGCGATGCAAGTTTGCCGGCGATTTCCTTGCTGCGGATAAGAACGCCGAGTTCCATGTTCGTGTCCATCGCCGCGCCCGTGAGGTTGGCGCTCGTCACAAGCGCAACCTCGCCGTCGGCGACAGCGCACTTCGCATGGACACGATGAATCTTAGCGTTACCCGGTACGCTCCACCTGTAACATACTGCACCGGGAAACTTATTATGGAGCATCTCAATATGGCCATCGCCAAGTGTCCCGCCATGCTCTTTAGACGATTCAGCAAGGAAAGAAACCTTTACTCCTCTGCTGATCGCCTTGTCTATAGACGCATAGATGTTCTCCGCATTGACCGCCACGAAACTCACGATGAACAGCTCTTTCTTCGCTCCGTCGATCAGCTCGCACAATGCCTGTTCGTTTCTGCGTACCGGAATGGCCGTGGTCTGCGGCCCTGTCCAAATGAGGTCGATCTGCGTCTCCGACCTGACTTTCCGCATGGTCTCCCCTGCGGCGAAAAGTGCGGCCGCGATCTCTTTTCCCGAAAGCCCGGACACTGCGGCGGCGGTGCAAAAATCTTTGACAAGCTGCTTCACGGCGCTCGTGCCCCATGCCGACTCCAGCTTCACCGCGCTCACCCCGCCATCCGGGATCTTCGCGATCTGACGCGCCACAGCCTCCACCTTCGCAAGCGGAAGTTCGGACACCAGCCTCGCCGCACTTTCGTAAATCGTCATTCAGTCTCCTCGTTTCCAAAGAACGCCACGTCTGCAACCGCGTATGTCGGAACCACAAAAGCCCGGTCAAGGTACTTGTTGCCCGTCTCGCACGACGTCTCCGCAGCAAACGTGCAGGCATGGCACGCCGCGCCGTGCAGCGAGCCGTCCGCCTTGAAAATATGTTCGCTGCACAACGGATCGGACGAGCAAGTTTTCGCACGCGCCAGCGCCTTCTTCAACACAGGGCCGAGTCGATCCGGCTCTCCCATGGCCACAAGCCCGCCAAGGGTTCCGTCCGAGTCCATCGCCGCCGTGTAGATGAGGATTCCAGCCATCGGCTTATCCCCCGCCCGCGAGTAGATGCGCTCCTGAAGACTTGCCGCATTGTACCCGCATTCCAGCGAAAACTCGCGAATGAGCAGGTGCGCAAGCGTGTGCAAGAGGAAGAACCTCGCGCCTGGGAATCCCTCTTCGGGATGTTCGTCAACGCCTCGCGTCTTCCGAAACAACGTATAGACCTTATGCAGGTCATCGGCACGCTTTTTAACGGCTGCAATTTTCTCCCATGCCGCCAGCGCCTCTTCGTTGAACTGGAGGAAGATGCCTTCGCCGAACACCTCGCAGGCCGGAACCCAGTCCGGCGAATCCTTGCAAAGCGGCGCCAATTTCACCTTGCTCTTGTCCTCCGCGAAATCGTCACGCGCCTCGATCCGCGTGAATCCCAAAAGCGCATTGACCTTGCGTAACCTGTCCAGCAGCCTCACCTTCGCAATCTTGCCCTCGAATCCATGCGGAACCGTTCCCTTGCGACACTGGAATTTCGGAAACTCGTTCTTCGGATTCTCGCTGATGAGTTCGTTCCATTCCGGCGTCTTGATGTCTTCGGGCTCTTTCTCGTTCTTCGGCTTGCGCTCTTCCTCGATGGCCGCCCATATTTCCTCTGACGTATGCTCAAGCAGTTCTGGCAATTGCCCCATGTTTTGCCACATGGTCATCGCAAAGTCGAGCATCTGCTTGTTCGCAATGTCCTTTAAAACCGACCAGTTATCCGCCACTTCCTGCGCAAGCTCATTCTTGCGCGTGGGGATGGCGAGCGTCGAGACGGTGGACGGGAACCAGCTGTTCGTCGCACCAAGAATGATCGTGCGCAACTGCTCCTGACAAGGCTCGGTATCGTAACTGTCTTCGCCGTAGCCAAGGTGCGGATGATGCCCCCGACAAAGCGGAAGACTCTTCTTCCCTGCTGCGCCAAACGCAGTCGCCATTGAAATCTTCTTTCCGCACTCGCACTCGATCCACATATTGTCGGGCTGAAGCGCTGCGCCGTGCTGGCGGAAGAACATTGTCTTCTGGCATCCCGTTGCGCCGCCATGTACGAACCACCGCCACGGGAAATCGTCAATGTGACCGCACTTACACGCCACGAGGAACCTGATCGGCACCACGTCGCCGCCGCATCCGTCATGTTCGATACGCGTCAGCTCCGGGCGAAACTGGTTCGGTTTCATCTTGAAAAGCCCGATGTCGTAAGGTGCAAGCAGGTTGCACTTGGTACACCGCATCCAACGCGGAAATATCTGTACAGGCACGCCCGTGTAGGACTTCACGTCCTTCAAGTCGTCCTTCTCCTGGTCGTTCAACGGAGGATGACGCAGCTCCTTAACATCCTTGAACCCTATCTGCCGGACATGGGCCAGAAGCCTTGGCTCCTGAATCGGCGGGCAAACGCTCTTTCGCCAGTAGTCAAGACCCATTGTCATCACCGAGAAGTTCGGCAAGTCGATCATGGCTCCGGGGCCATACGTCCAGAGCAACTGGCTTGGACGAATCGTCCCCACCCTGTAATCTTTGTGTTCTGCCGATCCCAAGCCTGTTTTCCTGCATCCTTCAGCAGGTTGAACTGGCCGCCGCTGTTTCCCTTCTTCTTGTACACGAGCGTGCGCCCTCCGACGCCTGCTTCCTTGACCCAGTTGTCAATGCGCTGCTCCAGCTCGTCCTTCACCCACTTCCCGACATCGACGCTGTCCATCACGCCCTCGGCGCGCTGCACGAACGCTTCCTTCGCCGACACCACGCGCGGGTCGGTGGTGGACTTGATCTCGCCCGCCCCCGCGTTCGGTGCGCACGCCGCGTCCGCCAGACGCGTCGCGCTCACGAACGCGCCGGTGAGTCCTCTGTCGAGCGCGCGCTTCGCGAACGGCGTCACGCTCTGCGCCTCGACGTGCTTGTAGAACGTGGCATGGTAGTGCTCAAACATCTCGTAGTGGGAGAAGTCACGCGGACGCGCCCAGGCGAACACCGTACACACCACGCCCGGATATGAACGCTCAACGCGCGAAGTCGCCTGGATGTACTCCGCCGTGTTCTTCGGCTGGCCGTTGTCGATCATCAGCCCCAGTCGGTTCACGTCCACGCCCACGGAGAGCATGTTCGTGGCAAGGACGATGTCCGTCGCGCGCGGGTCGCCTTTCTTCCAGGCTGGATCGAACTCGGTTTCAAGCTGGTCGAGCTTCGCGGGGATCTCCCTGCTGCTCACGCGCGAGGTCAGTTCGTCGATCATGGGGATATTTCGCCGCGCCATGCCTGGACGCTTGACCCGGTTGAACGAGCCGATGTTGCGGCAGAGAGAACTGACGGAATCATCGGCAATACGCCTCATACCGCCAAGTTCACGAAGCGAGTTGAAGTACCCTACCACCGTCATGTACGGATCGGCAAGTTTCCCGAAACTCTGGAACAGATTCTGCCCGGCCGCGAGGAACGCCGCATACGTCCTGATCAACGCCTCATGACGCGACGAGCCGGGCGCGCTGACGCCGATGTAGTCGCGTCCGCTTCTTGTCGTGTCCTGCCGCGAGAAGAAGTTGTCGGCCACGTCGATCCCGCTTGGCGGGAACACCGCGCACGAGCGGCAGAACACGCGCTTGATCTGCTCGTCCGCCTTACGCACGGTCGCCGTCGAGGCGATGACCTTGGGGTGGATGGACTTGTCGTTCAGATTCCACGTGCAGAGCTCGTCCACCGCCGTCTCGTAAAGCCCCACCATCGTACCCAGCGGGCCGCTGATCAGGTGAAACTCGTCCTGTATGATGAGGTCGGGCGGACGGATGCGCGCAACGGACTTCGGGTGCGTCGCGGGCAAAGTTCCTTTCTTCGTATGAGTGCCGTTGCAGGCATCGTCGTCGGGCAGCACGAGACCATGCCGGTCGCATTCCGTTTCCGCCCGACCGAAGAGCATCCGTACCGCGCCCACCGACGCCATCTGCGCGAACTTGTCCACAGTCGCAATCATCATCGAAGGCGGCCTGTGGTACATTTCCTCGTCCACAACCAGCACCGGTATGCCGTCATCACTCTGCGCGGCCGAGAAACGCAGTGGTGATCGCTGCAATGGAGAACCGTACGATGGCTCTCCGCTTCTTCGTGTACGTCAATGTCATGCCTTGGATCAATCTCCTTGCCGCACCACGGACACGTCTTCAACTGTGCCGGGGTTGCTCCGCTCGCCCCCTCGCCCCTCTTGAGTCGCTGGATAATCTTCTTGCTATCCTCGTGCCGGTTTGGCGTCGTGTTGCTGCCCACCCAAAGACCGAGCGTGAAAGGCTCGGCGCCCCAGGTCGCCGCATCGGCCTTCCGCCGCGTCTCCATCGCGCACAGAAGCGTCGCGGCACGCTGGAACTGCTGGATCGTGAGAAGCCGCAACGTGTAGCGCATGATCACGCAGAGACCACGGCTGGCGTCGAGACCGCCCATGTTCCCCTGAAGCCTGCGTATTGCCATCGCGAACGCGGCCACGCCCAGATACGCCTCCGTCTTGCCGCCGCCCGTCGGGAACCACAGCAGGTCGGCATACGCCTCGACCGGTTCCGTGCGGTCCTTGTGCGCGGGATTCGCCAGCGGGGGCAACGCGAGCAGCATGAAAGCGATCTGGAACGGGCGCCACGAGTGGTTCTTCGCGACGCTCTCGATTTCTGAAACAGTCTGCTCGTCCTTCTTCTGACGCCTCTTCAGCGCATAGATCGAGTGGACGCGCTGGTCGGCCATCACCTCGTTCGCAAACGCGAACGCCTTTCGCGCGTTGGTGTCCGTCGCGAGGATTTCGATTCCCTCCTTGAGGCGTTCCAGCATCTTCTCGCACTTGTCGAGGTTTGCGTCGGCATAGTTCTTGTAGTCCGCGTCGAAACCCGCCGACTGCACTTCCGCCCGCCGCGCCTCGATCCACTTTGCGTATTCTTTTACGATTACGCCGAGGACACCGTTGCGGATGGCGTCTCCCTCTCCGTCCCGGATTGCCGCCGCCACTTTCCGCATGTCAAGGTCGAGGTCCTTGTCGCCGTCCTTGATCTTCGGCACCTCCGTCGCCGGAACCTCGTAGTGCGGCATCGCCACCGTGGCTATCTCCACGGCACGCTCGTGGTCTTCCGCCGACGGCTCCACATGCACGGAGATGTTGTGCCCGACGGCGAACTCCACCTTGCTGCGGTAGATCATGTCGAGCGTCTTCATCTCCGTGTCGTTCTCGGAGAGACCGGGGAGCGGACGTTTCTTGAAAATCGCCGCCCCGTCCGGCGACCTTACCTTCAACACAGGCTGGAACAGCCACGCCTCGTCCTGGTTCTGACCAGGCTTTTCCTGCTTGTTCGCGAGGAAGAGCGTCACAGGACGCGTCCCCGTTCCGCCAACCGGCTTCGAGACGATCCCCGTGACAACGACCTTCGGCTCGTCAGTGACCGGGGCAACGGGCGGGATCTTTCCTTCTTGGAGCGTAAGCGTAAACTTCCCACCCATCTGGTGACGCTTCCAGCACTTAAGCGGAGTACCATCCTTCTTGGTTGCCGTTGCACTCGTCTCGCGCGTGTATTTGCCCCATTCAACCTCCACTTCGATCTGCGGCAGGGAAGCGTCGATGCAAAACGTCATGCCCATCGAGGAAGGCGTCAGCTCGTTCGACTTGAGCGTATCGAGATCGTCCGCCACGTTTTCATCGGATTCCCCTTCCGAAGCGTCTGCGCCATCAACCTCGCCTTTCTTCTTCTTTTCTTGGGCTTTTTCCTTCTCTTCCGCCTTTTTCGCCTCTTCTTCTGCTTTCGCCTCTTCTTCCGTTTCGGAGTCATCCTCATCGGAACTTGATTCTTCCGCACTCTCCAAAAGCGTCTTCACCGGCCCGAGGCGTCCTACGATATACCGTGCGCGCACCGTCGAGCCGACAACCTCTTCCTCTCGACCCTGCGCAGGGCCGAGCAAGTCGTCCTTGACAATCGTCTCCAACAGTTCGCGAACGTACCGCAGTGTCAAACCTTTCGGATCATCTCCGACGCCGTATGTGCAAAATGCGGCATAGTTGTTTGGCTCTGGACTTGCGCTCGCTGCGTCCTCTTCGTCACCGAGTTTGGCTTGATTATAACTGAGAAACAGAAGATCGATAACCGACATATCGATCTTGCGTAATGCCAGCGGATTGCCATCCATGTCAGGCAAATCAATCAAGGCGGGAAAATCCTCGAACCGGTCGAAATAGACGATGCTTTTTCCCTTCTCACGCCGCACGAGAAAAACGCGCCTTACGCCCCAAGCGTTCTCTCCCGTCTCGTCGAGAAGCAGCATTGCGTCACCCGGCTTGATCTCCGAGAACGCCACTCCCTCATCAGCACACTCGACCTTGAACGTACAGTCCCTCGCCGCCGGAAGCGTCCAGGCATTCGGCTGAGGCGTCTCGACTTCATGATGGTTGTTAGCTGTCGGCATGATTACTTCCTTTCAGATTGTCACTTCCCACTCTCACTTTCCACTCTCACTTCTCTTACAAGTTCTCTTACAATTGGGGTTTTTTCTCTTACACTCCGAAACCCCTCTATCTGTCAAAATCCACATAGATTTCCTATCATTCCCCACATTATCAATCCAACCAAAACGCTTTTTCATCTTAAGGGAAAGCAAATTACCGACTTTTGTTCTCTTTTGTGCATCGGCAAGCGTATTGGGAAGGTGTTTCATAATCAGTCCATTGATCTGCGTACGTGTCGCCTTTCCTTTTAGACAAATATATTCCAGCACTTTCTGCATATAAAAGGTATCATCATAACCCTTGCTATCAAGATAATCCTCAACCCGGTCTGCCTGGGCAGCAAGCCTACTGGCTATAAACAGATGGGGGAATCGCCCTTCCACCAAGCCCAGTTTACGCAGACGAACAGCCATGTCTCGATTGATCTTCCTCCCCTTCTGTATGGCGTCAAGGGCCACAACGCAATCCAACGGCAGATCAGTCTTCTTGATAAGAGCACGTGTGAACCGTTCGTCAAGCACTTTCCCGACTACTGTTGCCTTTACCTCGTTGTCGGAAAGGTCATAGTCCGGCATCGGCATGAAGTTCTTTTTCTGAGTCATGAACATGCGCCTAATACCTGACCCCAGCGTATCGATCATATTCAGTTCGACCATCGCATCGATCAACTGCTGGTTCGGATAATCACGGGGTCTCGAATTAGAGAACACAGCCTTCTCCACGGAGCCAGGACGAAACTCGCCTGCATTGGCAAAGACCACACGATCCGGGAATTCGGATATGACGATGTCGCAACGTTTCTCGTAATCCTGATGGGCAATGCAATTGTGCAATGCTTCTCGCAAAACCCAAGCATCATACTGCGCAATCTCAACGGGCATGAACGCCCCCTCTGGCATTATCCGCAGCATGATGCTTCTGATTTTCGCCAGAGCATCGCGCGCACCAGTCAGGAACGGCAGCCCAAAATGATGGAAATCAAGCGTATTGCCCTCTCCGTCCATCAGATGCCATGTGATACGTGCAAATGCCGGTCGCACCAGATGTGCCTTTTCGGGTTTTCCGAGCAAAAGGACACATGCACGCGTCAATTCACCGTCTATCGCAAGACGCGCTTTGTTGAGGAAAGTGATGTCATCCCATTCGGACATGTCCTCAATGCAACGCTCCCCTTTGTGCTTCAGGGAAAACTCCTGCTTCGCGTATGCCAGGGCATCAGGATCAAGTGCATCCAAGCCCTCGCCACGCACCAATTCGGCGGACCAGTCGTGTCCAACCGTCCGATAGATTGACTCAGCTATTTTTGGCGTCTTTGAAAGTTCTGTAAGCGCAGAACCAATGCGAACATACGCACACCCTTTGAACGTCACCGGTTGCCGATAGGCCGCCTCGACTTCCAGCATGACAACCTTCATGCCCTCTATCTCAAAAGTGTAGAACTCATACTGTATCTGGGGCTTAACAACAAGCCTCAGCCAAAGACGAAGAGGCTGTTTCTTTTCTGCGAGAACAACATCTGGGTCAAAGTCCGTTCCGACAAGCGTATGTGTCCCGTCTTGCACACCCCAGACGAGATAACCATGCGTACTGCCAGCGTATGCGGCTACGTTTGCCAAACCCGAAATGTACTTTGCGATCTGAACAGGATCCTTCAATCCGGTTTTGAAATCCAACCATGGCGGTTCCGCCGGGCATGCACGGAACTCCGCCAGCATGTTCTCAAGTTCTTTCTGCGTGTACTTCATTTACAACTCCGTGCGTAATCATACACTTTCCACAACGCATTTTTCATTGGGACACCTCCTTTAATTTTTCATGTACTTGCGCAATTGCCCCTTTTAACACTTGAAGACATATCTTTGCCGTATTAATATCGGGAGAGAACCCTCTTAGGTTTTGTTCGAAGGGGTGGATGTAATTGCGGAAATCCCGTACTACATGGCAAAACCGATGTACATCCTCTTTCAGAAATCCCAATTCTTTTGCGACATTTATCAATGATTCAAGCCGCCACTTTTGGAGAGGAATCACATTCCCATCCTTGTCTTTGGGTGCTGATGTTGCCCTACAAAACAAACTTGCATTTGCCGTTGAAACAGATAACAAGACGGCCTCCAAAATACTGCCCGTAAGAAAGATTGCCGACAACGGCGCATTGACATCCAGGCAATGTTTTAACTCAACAAGACGTGCCTCTACTATCATTTGCACGCTTGGTATTGAAATCAATCCATCAAATGAGATATCTTTAAACTCCTTTTTGAGAAAATCATCTTCCGTCTCAACAACAACTTTACGTCGAGTAATACTTGATAAAGCATCTGCTGGCTTTACTCTTCTGAAGGAGATGTCATTCAAGCCCTCATCCCAGTAAATATTCCATCCGTCAAATTTCAACTCTGCGTTAAACGAATCTACACAAGCCACAAACTTCTCAGGACATTCGCTAAACTCACGCGGATTAAATACTCTACGAACGATCCGTTCAATTTCTTCTCGCCCATTGATCTGCTTAAGATGTTCCTCTGTGAATGTTCCACGGGATGGGAATCCTCGGCCGTATGTATCGCGAAATCCGACCTCATTAAACAGCTCGACCAACATCGGGCCACTTCTATGAATCGGTTCTTCATTTATCAGCTTAGTTAACCGCTGAATAGTCTTTGGCGAGAGTTGTATCATCCCTTCTTCCCCTTCTTATGCAGACCCTTCGCCTCTTCCTCTTCCCAACGCTGGCGGTTGAGGGCGGCGAGGCGCTTGAGGATTTCGATACGGGCGGGTTCGGAAATCGTGTAGCGCACGTTGTCGTTGGACGGCAGATAACCGACCTCGTGAAATCCGTGGTCAAGGTCAATGTCCTGCCAACCGTATGAATCGCGAACCGCCACGTCGATCTCACGTTGCAACTTGCGCATCTCCTCCAACTCGGCATCCTTCTCCGCCGGATTGTGGAACAGATTGTACAGCGCCGTCAGTCCGATATTGCGCGAAAGCATAATCTGCCGCCGAAGAGTGTCAAGTTGCTCTCCTAGCGATTCAAGTTGCGGGAGTGGTGAAATAGGGAATGGAAATGTCTCATAACAATCAGACGGAGAATAATTCATCCTAGTCTCAAGGGTCGATGAGTTTTTCCGCGCCCACGATTCATACAGCTGAGAAATAAGCAGCGCATAATACCACCACCATTGCCAGTTCATCACACAAAGACGATGCGTGAAAACAAAATCATTCGGCACAGGGACTATGCCAAGATATTTAGATACAAGTGAACACGCCAATACTCGTTCGGGTCTGGCACTGTCATTACTCCAACCTTCGGGATGCTTGTCAAAAGAAGAGCCTCGTCCTATTGCGTGATAAAGTTCGCTTCTGCTTCTCAAAAAACGCCACCAGAAATCATGCGCGATTTTGTCCTTATTTCGTTCACGCTCCGGCTTCACCTTCTCTTCCACAATCGGGAAGATATCTTCATATTCCTTTGCACGCTCAATCGGCCAATCGAAGAAGTTGATTACCCAACGTGAAGGACGTTGGAGAGGATCGGAATTAAGGTCTTCACCGTTAAGATACGGGAATAGCACATCTGCATTTTTCGGGTCTTTCTCGATGAGCGCCCTAGCGTCCTCTTCTGACATCGTGAAACCCATGCCAAGGACAATGGAACCCTGAAACGACTGATTCGTATTGGCGACAAGATTCTGTGGAGTCCACTCGTTTTGGGCAGAAAGGAACGGCGAAATCACCTCGACACTTTCTCCTCCCAAATGTATCGTTCCATGCCACCCACCCCTGCACATAAACACTGGAGATATCGCAACACCAGCAGTACCAGGCCACGGCATATTGGGATAGGAAGAATAGATTGCACCACCGGCCTTGACCATCCGTTCAAGACCGACCTGACGTGTCGCGCCCTCGGCAATCGTGTTACAAGCAATGAGGCCGAAGCATCCTCCCGTCCGAATGAGCGAATATGCACGAAGATAGAAATAGACAACGAGGTCGGCCGAGCCTTTTGCGCCATCGGCAAGATAATTGACGATGTAATCGCGATAGGCCGTGCCGAAGTTGCCGGTGATGTGCTGGCCGCCCATGAACGGCGGATTGCCGCAGATGGCATCGAAGCCGCCGTTCACGAACACCTCGGGGAATTCGATTGCCCAATGGAACGGGCGACGGGCGGCGGTGTGGCCGGCGGGAAGATCGTAGGCGAGGTTGGCTATCGTCTCTTTCGCGACAATCGACGCCTTGAGGGAATCGCTCTGCGGTTCGAGCAGAACAGCGCCGTTGATCGAATCGCCGTCGAGCGCCTTTTCCGTCTTCTTCGACGGCTTGCCGAGCGTGAGCACGCGGCCGATGAAGTAGTCGGCGTAGTCCTTCACGTGCCGCGTGAGCGCCTGTGCCTTCTCGTGGTGGAACTTCTGCATGTTCACGTCCGCGATGCTGTTGGCCTTGGCACGGCGTATCTCCGCGCGCTCCTCTGCCGCCGCATCGACGAGTTCGCGTATCTTCGCGCTCATCAGGTTGCCGCCGTAGCTCGGATCGGGCTTCATGCGGAACTGGATAAGCTGGTCAATGTCCGTAATGCCGAGAAGCGAGTCGCCGCACTTGAGGTTGTGGTCGAGGAAGCCGAACGGCTTGTCCTTCGCGAGCGTGACGAGCCAGAGCGAGAGCTTGGCGAGTTCCACGGCGAGCGGGTTGATGTCCACGCCGTAGAGGCAGCGTTCCGCCACGAGACGGCGGGCGGCGACAAGCCGTTCCTCTGCGGATTTCGTCATCGGCTCCGGCGGCGGCGCCTCCACCACGCGCCCGTCGGAGTCGATTGCCTTGCCGGACTTCTCCGCGAGTTCCCACGCATCGACGAGCCTGTCGCCGAGGTAGCGGCACGCCTGCACGAGGAACGCGCCCGATCCCATCGCGGGGTCGCACACCTTGAGGTCGAGGATTTCGGCGGGCGTCTTGAGCTGCCACTCCGCGCGCGGCAGTCCTTCGGCGGGGCCGCGATAGACAATCGGCTCAAGCGCCTCCTTCGCCAGCATCTCCGTGAGCTGCTTGGGCGTGTAGTGCGCGCCCGTGGCGCGGCGGTCCTCGCCTTCGGTCACGAAGTAGGTGCCTTCCGGGTAAACGACCGGCACGCCCCATTCGCTCAGACGCAGCCAGTTGAGGAACGGGCGCACGCGTTCCATCAGTTCCGCGTCCGCATGGCACGCCTCGGAGAGAAGCGACTCGGCTTCTAGTTCCGGCGCGGCCTTGTACTCCTTCTCCAGCGTCGGCACTTTCCGTCCCGTGGCCTCGGACGCATAGCCGAAGAGCTTGTCATCTCCCTCAAAGCAGCGATTCTCCAGCTCCGCAAGCGGGATTTCCGGGTTCACGTGTGCCTTGTCGCCTTTCGCACCCAGCAGGATTTCGTCTGCCTTGCCGCCGGTGAACTCGATGAGGCCCTCGTAGATGTAGCCGATCTGTTCCACGTCGAGCGACCGGAACGAGAGCTGCACCGCGCCGCCCTTGCGTTTGAGCAGCTGGAGGGATTCGAGCAGAAGGAGGACGGTGCGGTTATCGACCTTGCACTCCTCCAGGAACGGGAACTTCTCCGGGTCGAAGAGGCTTCCGCCCAGCGCGGGGATGGACATGCCGGGATGCGCCACGCCGCCATAGACGGCGCGGAACGCGGCGAGGAGTCGGCACCACGCGTCGTAGCGGCGCTCGATCACCTGCGGGCCGAACCGGTCCTTGTCCTGCTCCAGCTGTCCGCGCAGGGTGGAGACGGCGTAGTGGGCGTCGTACTGTTCGTCGCCGAGGAGAAGGAGTCCGCGCTCCTCCGCGCAGAGGAGGAACACGAGGCGCATCATCACGGTGAGGGCGGCCTGGTAGAGCGTGGCGGCGCTGACGTCGCGCAGCAGTTCACGGTTCGATTCCACGTCCGCGCGGTCGAAGCCCTCGATCAGCACCTCGATAGCCGTCATCACCTGCCGGTCGAGGGTGTCCGTCACTTCCTCCACGCTGTTGAGCGATTCGTCGAGGAGGCGGACGAGACGCTTCTTCGGCGCGCCGGTGAAGTTGCGCATGCCGAGGAGCGCGAAGAAGGCGCGGAGGGTTTCGTCCTCCTGGAACCAGAGTCGGGCGTACCAGGTGGCGGTGCCGGAGAGCGTGCCGGAGGGCGAGGCGTTGACGAGCGTCCACTGCTCGCCGTTCGTAACGAGTCCCACGCGCACGTTGTTCGCGCGGCAGAGGGCGGTCATCTTCTCAGTGAAGGTGTCTTTCCAGGCGTCCGCCGCGTCGCGGTCTGAGGGCTTCTGGTCGGCATCGAGGATTTTCACGAAGAGCGCGGGATTGCCGTCGAGGCCCTTTATGAAGAGGTCTGGCGAGAACCTGCCCACACCACCCTCACCGAGCACGACATGGGCATTGCCCTCGCCGATGTCCTCATCGGAAAATCCCAATCCCTCCTTCAGCACGGCCATGCACCAGGCCCGGTGGATTTCGTCCAACTGCTTGTCGTCGTTTTCGCGGGTATCGGCCCATTCCTCGTAGTAGTGCCCCAGCTCGCGCTTCACGCGCCGGTCGAGGCCGTCGAGTCCCGTGGAGAATGCGTCGTCGAGGACTGCGGGCGCGAGGAACGGCCCCGACACCTCGATGAGCCGCATCCAGTCGTATTTCATGTCGCGGTTCTTCATGCGGTCACCCCCCACGAGGGAGTTTCAGGGACGAGGAACACGACCGCCGCCGGGAAGCTCAGCGAGCGCGTGTCGGAATAGTGTCGTTCCACGATTGCGATTTCCTTCTCGCGTTCCTTCGGTATCTGTTCGAGGCGCGCGCGGAGCGCGGTGAAGTCGCGCTTGCGCTCCTCCTTCTCGAATTCGCTGAAGAGTTCGAGCTGCACGACCTGCGGGGCGTTCTCGCGTTCCAGTTCGGCGCGGATTCCCTTTTCGAGTTCGTCGAGCAGCGTGTTGATCGACTTGATCTCCGTCTCCTTCTTGCGGACGAGCTGCGGTTCGAGGGCGGCGCGACGGTCTTCGGAACGCCGTTCGTACGTCTCGATGATCGACTTCTCGTTGCGCGCGAAGAGCGACTTGAGCCGTGCGAAAACAGGCTCCGAGACATGATCCAGCGGATGCGAGGCTTCCCAGAGCGCTTGCAGCGCATTCACGCCGCTTTCGCGCTTGTAGCCGTCCGAACGTATCTCGCCGCCCGAAAAGAGCAGTTCCTCGTGGAGGCGCAGATGGTCGCCGCCCACGAGCAGGAGGCGGCTGAACACGCAAGCCATCGGCTGTTTCAAGTCGGGTACGGAACGGACGGACACGCGATGGAGGCGTGAATTCTTCTCCGTCTTCCAGATCTCCTCACGCAGAAGACGCAGCGACATCCGCACGAGCGCGTGGTTGAGATGCGCCAGCACCACGTCGTCCCTGTCCTTCGCCGCGTCGCCGTCGAAAACGATGGGGCGCACCGCGCCCGTGTGGGGGTGTCTGAGTCCTTCGTGCGCGACGCTCCAGGAGTCGTTGAACGACGGCACCTTCCAGGCCGTCAGTTCCTCGTTCCCGCTCCCCACCTTCACTTCCTCCAGCGGCGGCTTGCGCGCGAGGGCAAGAGCGGTCTCGACGGCCTTGCGGACGTTCTCCGGGGTAAGGAAGTCCTCCTTGCGCGAATCCATCAGCCTCTGATGCAGCGAGGCGATACGCGCTTGAAGCTCTTTTTCCATCGTGAGCATCTTCTTCGCGATGCTTCGGCGCTCGTTCTGCGCGGAGGTATCGTCGAGTCGCGAGGACTTCCCGAGCATGGCGTTCTCGATCTGCTCGTTCAGGACGGCGCCGGCGCTTCCGAGGTCTTCGCGGATGTTGTTCACCTTCTGCGCGGCGCGCAGGAGGAAATAGCCGTCGCTCACGATGTCGCCGATGTCGTGGCTCGACGCCTTGTCGGGATCGAAGCCTTTGCCCACGGGATGCCAGATGGAGACCTCCTTCGCCTTCTGTCCGTGACGGTCGATGCGTCCGTTGCGCTGCTCCATCACGGTCGGGTTCCACGGAATCTCCACGTGGATCATGTATTTGCAGTAGTTATAGAGGTTGATGCCCTCGGACGCGGCGTCCGTGGCAAGGAGGATGCGCACGGGCGATTCGGGACCGGGTTTCGTCTGGAAGGCGTTGATCACCTTGTCGCGGTCTTCGCGGGAAAGCGAGCCGTGAAGCTCCATCATGTACTCGCCGCCGTAGCCGTGGTGGGCGAGAATCGTCTTGAGCCACGTGTGGGTGTCCATGAACTCCGTAAAGAGGATCACGCGCTCGTCGTTGAAGGTGCCGTCGGAATTCTTGAGGTGCGAGTCGAGCCAGCCGAGAATGGCCGTGGCTTTGGAGTCAACGCTTGCCGCGTTTGCGGTGGCCCACTTGGAGAGGTCGTCGAGAATCTTGCGTTCGTCGTCGGAGAGAGCGACGGCGAGTTTGGCGCTCTTTTCCATCGCCTCGTCCTCGGCGTCCTCCACCTCGCGTTCGTCGGCGGCGTCCTCCTTCGCGCGCTGGATCGCGTCGAAAAGCGACTTTTCCTCTCGCCGACGATCACTCGGCTCGGAGGCCGTCCCGCGACCGCCGCCCGCAAGCGACTGCCTGTACTTCTCCAGCGTCTTGGCGAATGCGGCGGGGGACGAGAAAAGCCGTTTCTTGAGCAGCAACAGAACGAAGAGCGTGCCGAGGCGCGCATCGGACTTCTCCGCCGCGTCGAGGCGCAGGTCCATAAAATCCTTCAGGAGTTTGTGGACGCGGCGCTCGTCGTCGGTGTAGGCGATTTCGAGGGGCAGAAGTTTCCGCGCGGGGAAGACGGGCTTGCCATCCCTGTCGACGATTTCGCGCTTGAGGCGGCGCACCATGACCTGGTTCAGCTGTGTAGGGCTGGGCGTGACGTTCTTCGAGAAGCGCTGGTTGTCGAGAAGTTCGAGGAGGGAGGTGAACGACTCGGTGTAGCCGTTGTGCGGCGTGGCCGAAAGAAAGAGGTGGTGGGTGAAATGCGGGGCGATGCGCTGGATGGCGCGCGTGCGCAGGCTGGCCTTCGCGTACTGGCCGCGTCCGGACGGGGCGATGTTGTGCGCCTCGTCGACGATGAGGATGTCGAACTTGCGCGGGTACTTCATCTCGGCGGGCATGGCTTCCTTGAGAAGACGGAATCCCTCGCCCTGCTTGATCCAGTCCATCGAGGCGATGATGTAGGGAAAGGCTGTCCACGGATTGGCCTGAATGCCGCGCGAGCGGCGGAACTCCTTGACCTTGTCGGTGTCGAGAATCTCGAACGGAAGGCCGAACTTGGCCAGCATCTCGCGCTGCCAGTTGGTGAGGTCGGAAGCGGGCGCGACGATGAGAACCGTGCGGGCGCGGTGGCGGACCAGGAGTTCCTGTACGACAAGCCCGGCCTCCACGGTCTTGCCGAGGCCAGTGTCGTCCGCAATGAGAAGGCTCACGCGTGCCATGTCGAGCGCGCGGACAAGCGGGTCCAGCTGGTAGTCCTCGATGGTGATGCCGCTGCGGAACGGCGCGAGCAGGGTGCCGCGCGTCACGTTCGTTGCGATTCCCCAGCGGACGGCGTTCAGGAAGGCATCGAGCTGTTCGCTCTTGTCGAAACCACTGATTTCCGGCAATCCCGCCTTTTCAAGAATGCGTGCGTTCGGCTCGATCTGCCAGACGATGGAAAGGCGTTCACCGTCGAAATCCTCCGCGATGGATTCCAGCGTGACCATGTCCTGACGATGATAGGCATCGCCTCCCGGCATGTAGGGGGTAACCTCCGATACCAGCCACTGCCGACGGCGAACTTCCACTAGTTCCCCTGGCTCTGGCACGCGATGCGGATCTTCTTTGACGTTGACAGCACTTGCAGGTTGTTGTTTCACAAAGTACACTTTGTGAAATTACTTCTAGCATCCCCTTTCTGCGCGAGTTGTATTGCGGTCGCCAATACAATCTGTTATAATTTAAGTCGCCAAACGGAGAATAAGACAATGACAAAAACCGCAAATCTCTATGCGAGGATAGAACCGGAACTTAAAAACGAGGCCGAGTCGATTCTAAGCGGACTCGGGGTTCCCGTCTCGAACGCCATCAACATGTTCTATCGGCAGATAGTGATTCACCGTGGCCTGCCTTTCGCCGTACAGTATCCGTCCCGTTCGCTCATGAATGCCGCCACTTTGACGGATGCCCAGCTCGATGCGGAAGTCGCCAAAGGTTTTGACGACATAGCGGCAGGGCGCAAACGTTCCCTTGCGCAAGCGCGCGCGGATCTTGCGCAGGAGTTTGAGTTGTGAGCTGGAACATCGAGATCGCAGATGCTGCATATCAGGATCTGCGTGACATCTACGCCTATATTGCGTTTGAACTGAGGTCGCCAGACGACGCCAGGAACGTGCTTCGCCGGATTCTTTCCGAAATTGCCACCCTTGACGAAATGCCAAGCAGATTTCGTCCCTACCCGCGCGAACCGCTTGCTTCACAAGGTGTTCGCGTGATGGATGTCGGAAACTACTGTGTCTATTACGTCGCAAGGGACGAAGTTGTTTCCGTCGGCAGAATCCTGTACTACCGCCGCGATACCGATGCCGTGTTCGCGTCAGGGTGGAACACCTAGCGCACTACTCTTCCGCCAGAAGGACGTAGGGGACATGCCGCAGAGTCTCGCGGCGGTCCGCACCGTAATCTCACGGCTACGGTAACGCCGGATGACCTCATCAAAGCACGGCGGCGGGTCAAGCATCGGCCGCCCGAACTTCACCCCGCGCGCCTGAGCGGCGGCGATGCCCTCGCGCTGGCGTGTGTGGATGTGTTCGCGCTCCGTTTCGGCGACGAACGAGAGTATCTGCAACACCAGATCGGCGATGAACACGGCAAGCAGGCCTCGCGCCGTGGTTGTGTCGAGAAGCGGCATGTCGAGAACGCGCACATGGACTTGCCGTATCTTCACGAGCCGCCGCCATTCGGACAGGACCTCCTCATAGTTCCGACCAAATCGGTCGATGCTTGATACGACCAGCAGATCGCCGGGCTTGAGCTTTCGGACAAGCCGTTTCCAGGCAGGTCTGTTGAAGTCTTTGCCGCTCTTGTGGTCGGTGAAGATGTTCTCCGACGTGACGCCCGCCGCCCGCAGGGCGACAAGCTGCCGATCCTCGTTCTGGTCGTCCGTAGAGACTCGCGCGTAGCCGTAGATGTTTGCGATGAGGTCTGTTTCCATGATGAACCTTTCAGTTTGAGATTTTTTGCTGAAGCGCAGATTTTGCCACAACGGACGCCTCCGTTGTGATATAATTTTGACCCATTTCAAAAGGTGTACTTTTTGAAATAATCGCAAGTTTTAAAGTGGGCATCATGTAGTCTGCTGCCAGTCCGTGCCATTCCAAAAACACGCTGTGCCGCACGGACAAAAACGCGGCGTGCCTTCAATTCAATGTCTTACGCGAGGCATCGCCAGACGCCTATCAGTAAACACGAATATCAGACACGCCGCGTGATTACACACGCAGCGCATCCCACATATCCGGCTTACTGATTGAACCTATAGTCCTCTGTTGGGAAGCAAGGAAGGGCAGATAAGCCAACAGCAACAGGCGTTTGCGATTTTTTTGGCTTTCACCCAAAAGGTGAGTGACGGCGGCTCCGCAATTTCGTATACTTTCGGTTGTTCAAAGACTGAAAGGAGGACGAAACGTGGAAACCGCCGTCGCCGGATATTATGGCACAACTTCCCTCGAAGCGCAAGGGGGCACGCTCGACATCGCCGCTTTCGGAGGTCCGCTCGGCATACGCTGGGACGAGGACGCGAAGGTGACGCGGTGGGGAGGCCTGTCGTACTTCGCAACGTTCCTGAAGGTGAGCCGGATGTTCGACAGGCTCGTCGAGGACGCCCCGTTCGTCTACACGAGCCCGAACGCGCCGAGGGTGCGCGACGTGGTCGGCACGATGGTGCTGGCGATCCTGGCCGGGTTCAGGAGGTACCGCCACATAGAGCGGATCCGGAATGACACGGCGTGCGCGGAGCTGCTGGGGATGACGAAGGTTATGTCCGACGAGTCCGTGCGCCGCGCGCTCAAGAACTGCGACGAGGCCATGCTCGACGCATGGCTGACCCGGCACGAGCGGGAGGTGACGGAGTCCCTTCTCCAGTTCGCCTACGTGCTGGACGTGGACAACACGGTGAAGACCGTATACGGGCACCAGGAAGGCGCGGAGCTCGGCTACAACCCGCACAAGCCGGGGCGGCCGAGCTACAACTACCACACCTTTTTCATCGGGGCGGCGAGAGTGACGCTCGGCGTGGACGTCACGCCGGGCAAGCAGCATTCCGGCCGGTGCGGCCTGCCGTGGCTGAGGAGCTTTCTGGACGGTCTGCCGAAGAGCTGCTGGCCCAGGCTTCTGAGAGGCGACGTGGGGTACGGCAACGAGGAAATCATGGCGGACGCCGAGGAACGCGCCATGAGATACCTTTTCAAGATCAAGCGTTCGCGCAACGTCTGCGCGCTTTTCAGGCGGATGGAGTTCTCGGACCCGTGGAAGGACTGCGGGAGCGGATGGCAGTGCGTCGACACCTTCATTCGGCTGGACGGGTGGACGACAACGCGCAGATGCCTGCTCGTGCGCAGGCCTTCCGAGCAAAAGCCGAAAGCCGAGCCGGCCAGGCGCCCGAGGGGGCGGCCGAAAAAGAACGCGGTCGTCCCGGTGCAGCAGGAGTTCGAGTTCGTAGAGGACGCCGATGGGCGGCGGTGGGACTTCTTCGCGCTCGTCACAAACGACACGGAATTGGATCCAGTCGCGCTGACGCAGCTCTACAGGGACAGGGGAGACTGCGAAAACAACTTCGACGAGTACAAGAACCAGTGGGGGTGGGGCGGATTCGTCACGCGCAAGCTCAAGCCGACGCGCGCGACCGCGCGCCTCACCGCGATCGTCGCGAACTGGTGGAACGTATTCTGCAGGCTTGCGGACGGAGAGAGGCACATGGAGCCTGTCACGTCAAGGCCCATGCTCCTCGGCATCGTCGGAAGAATCGTCACAAGCGGGCGCAAGCGGTTCATGCACCTGACTTCGACGCATGCCGCGTCGGGAGAAATCCGGCACGTGCTGGAGCGCATCGGCGCCTTCCTCGGACGAATTTCCGCAACTGCGCCGCAGTTGGGCTTTAATCGCACGTGGGCGCTCATCCTGAAGGTCGCGTTCCGCAAATGGCTGGGAGGAAGGCCGCTCGAACCGCTTGCAGACGGTCTCCAGATGCTCCTGCCGATGGCGGAATGAGGGAAAAGCCGCAGGGCGGGATCGAAAGCCGACGGCAAATTCATGCCGTTGGCTGACGTCTCATGCGCTCATACGGCACATTGCACTACTCCAACAGAGGATTTTAGGTTGAAAACTGGCGATTTTCGCGTAAAGCCAAATACGCAAGATTGCGTACGTTGCCCAGGGTAGGTTGCCTATCCTGGGCTTGTTCCTCGCGGCGCGCGGGACGCGTGACCCTACCGGAACGACCTGCCGCGCAAGGTACCGCGACGGGTCTATGGTTGTTTCAGTCTATACCTGCTTGTTCTCCTGCTTTTCTGATGCGGGTAGTATAGCAAAATCCCCGCCGTTGGGGGAGCGGGAATGTTGCCAATGTGGAAGTGTTGCCAATCCCAATGTTGCCAGTTTTCAATTGGGGCACGGCGGGAACGCGCCGCCTGGAAGGCGGCTTTCCCAGTTAGGCGGCCGCGCTCATGATGTTCTACGCCTCCGCGACCGCACAGGCCAAGGACATGGTCCGCCGCATCCACGACGCGACGATCGCCCTTGTCTCGCTCGACCGTCAGATGATTGGCCGTCTGGCATACGTCGTCGTTCCCGATTTCATGTACCTGGAGTACAGGTCGTTGTATTTGGAGTTGAAACCGTTCAGGGATTTCCATGGCCGCGTTCCGCCGATAGTGCGGGAGCCGGTCGTGTCCGGTGCGACGGTCGCGGGGCGACCGCCCTACCCTGCGGCTCGGCGGGACGCCTCGCCCCACCTTACGGCTCGGCGGGACGCCTCGCCCCACCATGCAGCCGTGACGGTGGATGATCTTCAGAGAGCTGTTGAGGAAGTGAAGCGGACCGTGCGCAAGGCCAAGCGTGAGATCATCGAGGACGCCCACACCGCGCGCGCGAGCGAGGCGGACAATCGGCGCGTGCCCACGGGCGAGCGCAGCGACCAGATCGCCGCCGTGCGCAAACTCGTGCGCGAGGCGCGCGCCAACGGCAAGAAAATGTCGATTCTCCGCGCGTGCCGCGCGGTGTGGCGGGACGTCAACGGCGGCTATCCGTCACCAGAGGCGCTTTACGACTACTGCCACAG
>CACWIW010000070.1 GCA_902761035.1 uncultured bacterium
CTCTGCGTGAGACTTTCAACCGAGGATTTTAGGTTAATTTATATCAATTCGTGCCTCTGTACTGCACAAATTCGGCACGAATGCGATTGTTCACAAATGCCATCATTGCCACCAATACAAATAGGAGGGATCTCCTCCGCTCTGCAATTGATATTTGTGATTTGTGAACAATGTTGGCAAGAAGATTTGTGAACAATACTCGATGGAGCGTTCAGGTAATTTTTGAGTGATGACTAAGTCAGCGGGTGGCGCCGAGGTAGCCCATCTCCGCAAGGAGGCGGTTGTTCTTCATCCAGTTGGGCTCGACCTTGACCCACAGTTCCAGACGCACCTTCACGCCGAACATGTCGGAAAGCTCCGGTTCCGCGCTCAGACGCACCGCCTTCAGGAGCGAGCCGCGCGGGCCGATTACGATGCCCTTCTGCGACGGACGGTTCACGTAGATCGTCACCGCCACGTCCCAGCCGCGCTTGCGGTCCTCGTGCAGATCCTTCACCGCCACGCCAACCTCGTGCGGCACCTCGTCGCGGAGACGCTGGATCAGCTTCTCGCGCACGACGTCCGCAATCGCGAGCTTGCGCGGGTAGTCGGTCACGACGTCCTCGGGGAACAGCGCAGGGCCGGGGGTCGCCAGGTCGTAAAGTACATCCAGAAGCGCGTCGCAACCGCCCTTGCGGATGCCGCAGCAGGTGACCCAACGTGGTTCAACGGGCAAGATGCCCGTTGTCCCAGTGTTTTCAACGGGCGAGACGCCCGTTGTCCCAGTAGTGACTTCCTTCCACAAATCGCGGAACATGGTCTCGTAGAACGGGGAACGGTCACACTTGTTGAGCGCGAATACGACCTTTTCCGGATGTTCCTTTACGACGCGGCGCATCCAGCCTTCGTCCTCGAGCTGCGGCTCATGCGCCGCATCAAAGACGACGAGCAGGATGTCCACGCCGGCGGATGTGGCGCGCGCCATGCCGTTGAGGAGCTTGCCGAGCGGTCCGACCGCCTTGTGGAGGCCGGGCGTGTCGAGCAACACGAGCTGTCCGCGCGTGTCCTCCACGATGCCGCGGATGGTGTTGCGCGTCGTCTGCTCCACGGGGCTGACGATGGACACCTTTTCGCCGACCATCTGGTTGACGACGGTGGATTTTCCGGCGTTCGTGCGTCCCACGACGCCGACCATCGCCGATTTGCGCATCGGAGTCTGCGGCTGCTCTGGCATGTCAGAGCAGCTCGTTGACTTTCTTCATCACCTCGAAGGCGTCGGCCACGTAGAGGACGTCCGCCTTGCCCTGCGCCCAGCCACAGTTCGCGTCCAGGTTCACGGCACGACGTTCGCCGATGAAGCGCCAGCCCACCACGTGCGGTTCCTCGCCGTGGCAGCACGTCGAGAGGCCCTTCGCGTGACGCGGCGTCGCGCCGGTCTGTCCGACCTGGTTCATGTGCGACATGAACTTGAACGCCTCCGCCGCCTCCGGCATGTCGACGAGGCTCTTCGACGAGCCAAGGGATGCGCCGGACTTTGCAAGGAAGCCGGTGATCGTGGACGCGGCCTCGTCGAGGTGCGTCGCGCCGTCCGCCTGCTTCTTCGTCCAGCCCGCGCCCGCGACGAACAGGAGCTTCGCATCGGGCTTGATGGTCGATTCGCCGCCGCCGGAAGCCGCCACGAGACCGTTCACCCTCGTGCGCGACGAGGTCGCGGGGGCCGGGTCGAGCGCGGCCGGCTCCACGCCGGCCTTCGCGCAGATTTCGGCGAAGAGCGAGGGATCGGTCACGATCACCCATGGACGCGCCGCGCGAGAGAACGTGACGAGGATGCGCTGGCGGTAGAGCCAGCGCTGGGCGGTAACAGTCTCGCCATCGATGGTGAGGCTCACGACGTTCGTATCCACCTGCGCGCCGGCGCAAAGCGCAGCCGCGCCGATGGCGCGACGCACGCGCGATGTACCCGGCAGCAGCACGATGTCCGCGCCGCTTGTCTTGATGGCTTCCGCAAGGGCGGGTTTGTCCTGCGCGAAGGAGCCTTGTCCGGAGAGGTTGTATGCGGCAATCTTCATTGTTTGATCCACTCCACGATTTCGGCGGCGATCGCGTCCACCGTCATGTCCTTCTTCACCACCGTGTCGCGCTTCGCGGCGGGCACCTCGGCCTTCGCGTAGGCGATGCCGCCCGTGCCGACGTTCGCGGCCGGCGCCTTCATGAGCGCGGGCATCACGCCGCGCATGTTCATCATGCCCGTCTGCGGGTTGTTCGGGGGCTCGGGCAGGCTGCCCGTGGCCCAGCCGATGGCGGCGGGGAAGCCGGCGCAGGTGGAGGACTGGTACTGTCCCCCTTCCACGCGCTCAAGCACCGTAAAGGTATCGTCGTCCGCAAGCTTCAGCTCGTCCACGGCCATGAAGAACTCGCCTATGCCGAGCTTCTCCGCCACGAACTGGAGCGTCACGCCCGCGTCGCGGGACGCGCTTGCGCAGCCGCCGAAGAGAAGCGTGGAAGAGAGGTCGAGGCCCGGAATCGCCTGAATGGCCTTCGCGAGCTCGGTGGCGGTCTCCTGCGCGTCCGTGAAACCGCCGGCGGGCGCGTTCACGGCGACGAGCTGGAACGGCGCCTTCTGCGCGACGGTCATCATGAGTTGCTGGAGCTTCGCCTTGGGTCCGAGCGCGACAAGCGTCACCTTCGAGCCGGCGCGCGCCTTCGCGAGCGCGGCCGCCTCGTAGAGGGCACACGCTGCCCAGGGATCGAGGACGCTTGGGAGCATCTGCTCGTTCTTGAGGCCGGGACCCTGCGGGGTCTCGACCGGTTCAAGCGTCTGGAGCGGGTCCGGAACGAGCGACCCGCACACGATGATGTTCAACGGTTTTCCCATCGACTGTTCCTTACTTCAGAACCGAGATCAGCCGACGGTGTTGAAGTTCTGACCCAGCTTGGAGAAGTCGACGGCCTCGAAGCCGAACGGCTTCTGGTTCTTCCAGGCGCCGCAGGTGAAGTCGGGGATGTCCATCGAGCGGCCGCGGTTGTCGGCGGACTTCTCGGTGAGTTCGCACAGACAGCACCAGCTCGCGAGGTCGTACACGTTCATGTCGAGCGGGAGGCCCAGCTGCAGGCAGTAGCTCAGACGCAGCACCATGAACGTGTCCATGCCGCCGTGTCCGCCAACGGAACCGAGCACCTTCTTGACCTCATCGGACTGCGCCCAGATCGGGTGCTTGTACTTCTGGCGGATTTCCTCTGTCTTCTTGGGATCGTAGCCGTGCGCACCCTTGCCGAGCGACTCTTCGATCGCGATACGCAGCGGATAGTCATTCACCACGCCGCGCGTACCCTGGATGAGGTTGAGGCGGCTGTAGGGACGGGCGGTGCCGACGTTGTGCTGCACCATGATGGTGCGGCCGTTCATGGTGCGGATGATGCTCGTGTTCATGTCGGCCATCTTCACCTTGAGCGAACGACGCCACTGATCGTCCTTCGAGTCACCCGTGTAGCGGGCGCCGAGCTCTTCGAAACCTGCCTGCTTGGAATCGACGGACACGACGAAGTCGAAGCGGTCGCCGCGGTTGATGTCCATGTCCATGCAGATCGGGCCGAGGCCGTGCGTCGGGTACTGGTTGCCGCCGTGCTTGATGTTGTGGCGGAGACGCCAGTAGTTCCAGTAGCCGCCGCCGCCGGTCTTGTCGTTCCACTTGCCGTAGTTGTACGTGCGGAGGTCGTGGATGTACGCGCCCTCGCCGTGGGTGATCTCGCCCAGGAGGCCGAGGTGGCAGAGGTTGTACGCGAGCAGCTCGGACTCGCCGTAGCAGCAGTTCTCGAGCTGCATGCAGTGGCACTTCGTCTTTTCCGACATCTTGACGAGCTCCCAGCACTCGTCTACCGTGAAGGCGCTCGGCACTTCGATGACGACGTGCTTGCCGCACTTCATCGCGTAGAGGGCGATCGGCACGTGCAGTTCCCACGGCGTCGCGTTGTAGACGAGATCGACTTCCGGATCCTCGCAGAGACGCTTCCAGTCATCCGCGCCCTTGTCGCCGTAAACCTTCGCCTGAGGGGCATGGTGGTCCTTCAGGAACTTGATCGCCCTGTTGCGGCGGGCGGCGTTGATGTCGCAGATGGCGCTCACATAGCTGCCGGGGATGTACGTGAAGTTGTCCACGCCCGTCCGGCCGCGGCCAAGGCCAATCACGCCCACGCGGAGCGTCTTGATGGGCGGCGCCGCATACGTCATCATGCTGCCGGCCGCGCCGCTGCAACAAGGCTGCGCTGCACGTGCGCTTTTGCTGCTGGCGGCCGCGATGGCGGCACTCGTCCAAAAGGCACTCTTCAAAAAGTCTCTACGATTCTGGTCCATGGCTTTTTCCTTTTTTAATGGGTTTTTTTAATGGGTTTTGGATTTGGTTTCTTACTTCTTGGTTGCAGGGGCAGGTGCCGGCGCGGGAGCGGGCTTCGCAGCAGGAGCCGGAGCGGGTTTGGCCGCAGGGGCGGGAGCAGGCTTAGCAGCAGGAGCCGGCGCAGGCTTGGCCGCAGGAGCCGGAGCGGGTTTGGCCGCAGGGGCGGGAGCAGGCTTAGCCGCAGGAGCCGGCGCAGGCTTGGCCGCAGGAGCAGGAGCGGGCTTAGCCGCAGGAGCCGGTGCGGGCTTCGCCGCAGGAGCGGGTACAGGCTTGGCCGCAGGGGCAGGTGCAGGCTTGGCCGCAGGGGCAGGAGCGGGCTTGGCCGCAGGGGCGGGCAATGCTGCGTCAGCCGCAGGAAGATTGAACGTATCGAGCGGAGAGGCGTCAACGCGGCTGAAGTCGTAGTGTTTCAGTATGGCCAACGTGAAGTCGATGCGCGACTTCTGTTGTTCGTCAACGGTGGTCTCCTTCAATGCGTTCAAGTCAGCCTCGGCACCCGCCACGTCGCCTTGCTGGGCCTTGCAGCGCGCAATGCCCAACTTTGCGGTAACGCGGAATGCGTCGTGCGACTTGTCCTCATCGGCCGCGTATGCGGAGAACGCCTCGGACGCCTCGGCGTACTTCTTGAGGCCCTCAAGCGAGAAGGCGCGTCCGAGCACGGCGATGTCGCGGAACGGGTCGTCCTTGACCGCGTCCTTGATCAATGCCTCGTACACGTCCAGCGCGTCCTGGAAGTGGTCGGCGTCGTAATGGCTTTTCGCCAGACGCAGCTTCAGCGCCGTGCCGACATTGGACGAGCCGTATTCGGACACCGCAGTGGCCAGCTCGTCCGGCGTGTTGGCGCGCGAAAGTGCCTGGCTCGCGGCGGCATTGCGGCTGCGCATGTATCCGCGCACGCCGTAGAAACCAGCTACGCCCAGGGCGACGACGAGAAGCATCATCAGCGTGGACTTTCCCTCCTTGACCCACCAGTCCCAGAGGGGAATGAGCTCTGGTGCCGCCTTCACGAATGCGGGAAGGGCCGGATCGACGTCATTCTGGACGTCAGCTTCTTTCTTTTCTGTCATTTTTGTCACCTTGTTCGTTGCACGTTTTCCGGGACATAGCGTCCCAGGCATCAATTGTTTCCTCGCTGCGGCCCTCCGCGCGGGCCACGATGCGGTTGAAGTCGAGCGCGTCGGCGAAGTCGCGGTTGTGGATGAAACGCCGACGGGTACGTTGCGGAGGCTGCGAGAGACGCTTCACGCTGTCGATCAGCAACGTGGCCAGGAAGTATGTCGCCTTCGGTATCTTGAGGGACGAGAGCATGGTGCCCACCACCTCGCGGGAGCGTCCAGGCCGGCTCTTTGCCATCGCGGTGTAAAGTACCGCAGCCCGCAGTCCGTTCGCGACCTCCACCCCGCGTTCGTGCATGGCGCGCTCGTAGCGGTCCAGCACTGCGAGGTACTTCCACGTGGCAGATTTCTCCCCGCCGTCTGAGTCGATGAACTTCGCCAGGTCCGGCAGCAGGTCGCCCATGAGGCCGAAATCCCAGAGCATGCGGAACGCCTTCTCAGACGTTCCGTATGAAAACAGTCGGAACAACTCCTCGCAGAGTCGCGGCACGGACGCCGTGAGAATGCACGAATGGAGCGAACGGATTGCCTTCTCCGTCTTGCGCTCGATCGCGAAGTCGAGGCGCGCCGAGAACTTGATCGCGCGCATCATGCGTACGGGGTCCTCGCGGAAGCGGATCATCGGGTCGCCGATTGAGCGGATAAGGCGTTTCTTCAGGTCCTTTAGGCCGCCCACGTAGTCGATGACGGAAAAATCCTTGATGTTGTAGAAAAGGCCGTTCACCGTGAAGTCGCGACGGTAGGCGTCCGTCTCCGGCGTGCCAAACGTGTTGTCCTCGAGCGGCCCCTCCGCCGCGTGTTCGATGATCTCGCCGACGGTCTGCGAATTCTGGCGGAACGTGGCCGTCTCGATGACCTTCTGGCCGAAGCGGACGTGCGCAAGGCGGAAACGGCGGCCGATGAGGAAGCAGTTGCGGAACGCGCGCTTCACTTCGTTCGGCTTCGCGCTCGTACCCACATCGAAATCCTTAGGCTTGCGCCCGAGAAGAAGGTCGCGCACGCCGCCGCCAACAAGGTATGCCACATAACCAAGACCCGACAGACGGTAGAGCACTTTCAGCGCGTCAGGGTCAATATTTTTGCGCGAAATACAGTGGTCAGCCCGCGCGCATATCACGGGCTGTGCATTTTTTTGTTCTTTTCTTCTAAAGAAGCCAAACATGAATTGAAATATTATGCCAAAAAAACGGGGGGAAATCAAGTGCAGAGTTAGGATCGGCGGGAGGATAGGAGCGCGATCTCGTCCCGGTAGCCGTCGAGGTCGTTTGGAGTCTCCAGATAGAACGGCAGATCGCGCAGACGCGGATGGTTGATCACGCGCACGAGGGCGTCGAGTCCGATCTTGCCCTTCCCAATGCAGGCGTGGCGGTCCTTGTGGGAACTGCGGACGTTGAGCGAGTCGTTGAGGTGGATCGCGTGGAGACGGTCGAGGCCGACGACGGAATCGAACGCATTCAGCACGCCGTCAAGATCGCCCACGACGTCGAAGCCGCCATCCCATACGTGGCAGGTGTCGAGGCACACGCCGAGACGATAGGCGTAGGGGATGTTCGGCTCCACGGCGTCGATGATCGCGCGAAGCTCCTCGAACGTGCCGCCAACCTCAGAACCCTTTCCGGCCATGGTTTCAAGGAGGATGGTGGTGGCTGGCGGCTTCGGGAGACGGGAGAGAATGCGCACGAGCATGGAGGAGATGAGCTCGATGCCCTTCTCGGTGCCCTGTCCCACATGGCTGCCGGGATGGAAGTTGTAGAGCGCGCCGGGGGTGAGCTCGAGGCGCTTGAGGTCGTCCGACATCGTTGACTCCGCGAACTCGCGCACGCGCGCGTCAGCGCCCGCGGCGTTGAGCGTGTAGGGCGCATGGGCGAGGATGGGGCCGATGCCCTCGTTCTCGGCGTAGTCGAGGAAGGCGCGCACGTCGGCTGGATCCACGGGCTTCGCCGCTCCGCCGCGCGGGTTGCGGGTGAAGAACTGAAAGACGTTCGCGCCGATGGCGCGCGCGGTCTGTCCCATGGCGAGGTAGCCTCCAGCCGACGACAAATGGCATCCGATCTTGAACTTATTCATTTCATTGCCTCTCTTTACCCGACAACGAGTTCCTCCTTCGCGTAGCGGATGGTTATGCGCTCCTCCTGTCCGCCGATCAGCATGACGATGGCGATGGCGCCAAGACGTCCGCAGAACATGCACGCCATGATCACGATGCGCCCCACTGTGGAAAGGGACGCGGTCGTGTCGGCGCAGCTCAGCCCCGTGGTTGAAACGGCGCTGACTGTTTCGAAGAGGAGGTACTCGAACGGACGCCCCTCCTCGCTAATCAGGAGGATGGTCATCGCGCAGGTGACGAGCGCGGCGAAGACGATCACTATGACCGTGGCCTCGCGCACGACGGCCTCGGGCACTGCGCGCTTGAACATCACCGTGTCGCGGTGTCCGCGGCAGATGGCGAACATCGTGGTGAGGAACACGGCGAACGTCGTGATCTTGATGCCGCCGCCCGCGCCGCCCGGTGCCGCGCCGATGAACATCATCACCCCCGAAAGAAAGCGCATGGCGGGATGGAGATCCTCCACGGGCACCACGGAGAACCCGCATGTGCGCGGCGTGATCGCCTGGAAGAAGGCGATGGCGGGGCGCGACGCGGCGGCGTAGTCCGACAGAGACCTGTTCCATTCCAGCAGGTAGAACAGCAGGAACATCAAAAGCGAGAAGAGAAGCGTCCACTGCAGCACCACGCGCGCATGGAGCGTGAGGCGTCCGCGCGTCATCAGGTTGCGCCGCCAGAACTTGACTGTGCATACGTTGTAGATGACGAGAAACCCGACGCCGCCGAGGATCACCAGCATGCCCATCGTGACCAGCACCAGCGGCTGGTTCTGAAACCCTGAAATGCTGCCTGGGTCTAGTGAGAATCCGGCGTTGCAGAAAGACATCACGGCGAAAAAAAACGCCCTGTACCACTCATGTCCGTTCGCCAGCGCCTCGACGAACGGCTGATCCGACGTGAACTGCAGCCACAGGAGGACGGTGCCAACAAGCTCGATCACCAGCATCGCGGTTACAACCCACACGACAAGCGACCGGAAGCCGCGCACGCCGGAGACGCCGTATGCGTTCATCAGCGAGAACTCGCTCGCAAGCGAGATGCGCCGCCCCACCACGACAAGGAAAAAAGTGGCGCATGTCATGATGCCCGCGCAGCCGAGCTGCACGAGACACAAAAGGACTGACTGGCCGAAAAGGGAAAGTTCGCGCCCTATGTCAATCACGGAGAGTCCCGTGATGCACACCGCCGAACACGCCGTGAACAGTGCGTCCATCGGGCGCATGCAAGTGTGCGACGGCGACGAGACCGGCAACATGAAGAGGCCTGCCCCCAGCAGGATCGCGCTCAGAAAGCCGAACACGATCAGCCATCTGTTCTTCATGGATTCTCCTTGCCCACGGCCTTCCCCCTGGCGGAGGGACGGTCCCCGGAGCACACTTCCTTGAAGTACACGCCCCAGATGCTGACCTCATAGAGGAGAATGAGCGGGATGGCCATGAGAAGCTGGCTCATCGGATCAGGCGGTGTGAGCACCATGCCGAGGAAGAACGCGAGCACGATCGCGAACCGGCGCCACCGGCGCAGGGAGTCCGACGAAATGACGCCTAGCCACCCCAGCACGAACAGGAGCAGCGGCACCTGGAACACCAGGCCGAACGCAAGTATGAGCTTGAGGATGAGAGGCACGTAGTTCTCGATCTGCACCTCCGTCACGCTAAGGCCGACCCAGCTGTTCACCAAGTCGAAGAACTTTACGACGTTCGGCGCAAGCTGTCCGTATGCGAACGCCACGCCCACGCCGAAGAACGCTGTCCCGGACAGAAGGAAGAACAGGATCGCGATCTTCTCCCGCTTTGTAAGCGCGGGGAAAACGAAACGAAGGATGAAGTACATCACAAACGGAAAGCCCAGCGCAGTACCGCCCCACATGGCGATGGACATGATCTGGCTGAATCCACCGGTGAGGTTGAGGCTCACGATCCGTATTTTCCCGGCAGCCTCCAACGCAGCGGCAGGAGCCTTAAGCCATGCCAACACCGTAGGGGAGAACACGCCCACGACAATACAGCATGCAGCCCACGAGAGCACGGCGTTGATCAGACAGGAACGCAGCGCGACAATGTGCTCGAAAAACGGACGCGGCGGATCGTTGTACTCGTCGGGGTTCTTGATGAACTCGGCCATCACTTGCCCTTTCCTGGCGCAGCCGACACCGTGATCTTCACGCGCCGCAGCTCCTCATCCGTCGGCGGAGGCGGCTGAGCGGGCGCAGAAGGAGTCTCTTCGGACGGTTTCTCATCGCCGCTTTCCCCGTTGCCCGCGTCACCCTCGGGCGAGTCGCCGTAGTAGTTCTCGTAGGATGTCTCGTCGTAGTAATCCTCATGGCCGGGATAGGGATTGTCATCCGAATAGGAATCGCTGCCATCGTATGGCGACGTATCGGTAGATGCATCGGATTCCGACCCCGTCGAGGAATCAGGCGTCGAGGGAGTGTCCGCAATCGCGCTGTCCACTTCCTTGCGGATCTCCTGGTCCATCGACATCAACTGCCGCTTGAACTCATCCGCCGCGCGCCGCAGGTTGGTCATTACCTGACCGAGCTTGCGGGCGGCGGAAGGCAGGTTCTTGGGACCTACTACGATAAGAATGACACCGAGCAGAACGAACCACTCGGTGCCTCCTACGGATTCAAAGATGAACGCGAAGCTCATCAGAAGCCGTCAACCGCGATTACTTGTGTGCAAACACCGCGAACTCGCCACGGCGGTTCTTGCCCCACGCACCCTCTTCATGGCCAACGACCGCCGGCTTCTCTTCGCCGTAGCTCTTCGTCTGGATCTTCGTCGGATCGACGCCGAGCGTCACGAGGTAGTCGCGGATCGCGATCGCGCGGATCTCGCCAAGGGAGAGGTTGTACTCGTTGGAGCCACGCTCGTCGCAGTTGCCCTCGACGATCACGACGCGGCCCGTCTTCTTGAGGTGCGCGGCGACGGCCTCGATCTTCGCCATCTCGCTCTGCTGCAGGTTGGACGCGTCGAAGCCGAAGTAGACGGGTTCGAAGGCGACGTCCGTGCAGCGGACGAAATTGGGATCCTGGTCGAACGGAAGTCCCGTAGCGGGCGTGCCGTTCTCGTCCTGAATGCCGCTCATGTCGGTGCCCGCGGCATTGGCGTTGGCGCCAGCGCCAGCACCGCCGGTGCCGTCCGTGCCGTCTGCCGTTGGAACGTCCTTGCCATCCGTCACACCGTCGGTCGGCAAAGCGTCGCCATCGGTATTGATGTCCGTGGACTTGGCGATGTCTTCGTCGTCCGGAACCGACGCGTCATCGTCGTACTTGCAGCCAGTAACCGCGCACGCGAGCACCCCGCAGAGCGCAATTGCCATTATCGTCGAACTCTTCATTTTATTGACTCCTGTTGTGAATGAAATTCTTTTTGTTGCGAATCGCCGTGTATGATACAGAAAACTGGGCGAAAAGGCAAGCCGAAAAAATAAGAATCAGTTCACAGCTCCTTCACGGGAAGATAGGCTGCTTGCGATCCCAGTAGTTCTCAAGCGTGACGTTGTCCACCACGAGCTCGCCGTTGAGCCACACGGTGACCTTCTCGCCGCGCATAATAACGTGGAAGCGGTTCCAGTCGCCAACCTGCTTGTCGGCGATCTTGAGCGCCTGGGACTTGTTCTTCCTGTTGTTGTAGAGACCGCCGGAGCCGATGCCCCACTGGTTGTGCGCGTCCCAGATCTGCACCTGGGGCGAGCCGCGCAGGTAGAGGCCGGAGTCGCCGGTGACGGACATGATGCGCCAGTCGCACCACATCTCGAAGTCCTTGTAGTCCTTCTTCGTGGCAAGCGAATAGCCGCCCCTGTACCCGTCGAAGAAGAGGTTGCCGTTGCGCACGGACCAGTGCTCGACCATGCGCTTGTCAGCCTCGTGCTGCATGGCCGCGCGCTTTTCGGGCTTCGCCGCCTGGCGCACCTTCGGGTTGTCGAACTTCTCTGTCGTGGTCACGCCCTTCCAGTTCGCGAGGTCCTCGACCTTGCCGGTGAAGTACGGCGTGAAGCCCGCCGGACACGCCATCGCCTGCTTCGGGCAGACCTGGTCCATCTTCGCATCGGACGGCAGCTCCTTGATGCGGATGTTGCGCCACATCACATGGTGTCCGTGGCCGAGCCAGCCGATACGGCCCTTCTTGTTGTGGAGGCCGGGGTGCTTCCGGTGGTCGGGCGTGTCGCCGTTGCCCTTGAACTTCGAGACGTCGGCCTTCGTGATCAGGTAGCCGTTGAGGTACACCTCGATCTCGCTGCCGATCACGCGGACCTCCTCGAAGTTCCACATGCCGGGCTTGCGGACGTAGCTGCCGCCGCCGGTGAAGTTCTTCTCCTTGCCCCAGATCTGCTTGTCGACGTTGTCGCGCCGGCACGGCACGACGCCATAGACGGATCCCGTGTACTGGTAGGGCTTCAGTTTGTCCTTCTTCGCCTTCGCGTCGTAGTACTGCGAGCCACCGTCATCGAGAAGCTGCAGCTCGCACATCGCCCAGTAGGCTGCGTCCTTCTTGATGTCGCTCATGCGGATGCCGAGTCCGTTGTTGCCGTTCGGCGGCATGCAGAACTCGAAGCGCAGGATGAAGTTCTCGAATTCGCGCTCGGTGCAGAGGTTCCCGCCGCCGCCCTTGCCCTTGCCGGGCTGGCACGCGATAACGGGGAATGTCCTGACCGTCCCGTTGTTCAGCTTCTGGGTGATGGTCTCCACGCCGTACGACTGGGAGCCGCACCACCCGGTGAGGTCCTTGCCGTTGAAGAGCGAGACGAATCCCTCTTCGATCTTGTCAGGGTAGGAGCCGCACGCCCCCGCCTGGGCGCAGCACGTTCCCGCGCCGTACGTCGTTACCGCCGCCGCACACGCGGCCAGCGCCATTGTCATCATTTTCATGTTTGTTGTGTCTCCTGGTTGTTTGCCCCTTCGGGCACCGATTGAATCGCCATGACGAGCTTGTGCTCCTCGCCGGGCGCAAGCTCTAGCGGGTTGCCCGGCGGAATCGTCGCGGGCTCCACGCACACGAACCGGTTCCATCCGTTCTCGCCGAAATCCTCCACGCGCTCGGCGCTGCCGGGCCCGGGGTTCCACACGATGAGCTGCCCGTTGCCGCGCGAGACGAGCGCAATCGCGCGCTTCAGCCCGGGATCGAGCATCACGTGCTCGTGCTTCGTGACCATGAACACCTTGCTGCCGTCCGTGATCGGAGCGTAGTCTCCCGTCCAGACTCGCTCCGCGCCCTTCTCAGGCTCGTTGAAGTCCATGAACGCGCAACCGTCTATTCCCCGCACGCTCACGCCCGCGCGCTCGCGCACGAGCAGGTACGGGTGGAAACCCTCCGTGACCGTGAACGGCGCGTCGCCAGTGTTCTTCGACGTGAGGCAGAGCGTGAGCTTCATGGACACGCTCACCGTCAGCTCGAGATCGAAGTCGTACGGCCAGAGCGCACGCGTCTCCTCGGACGAGGACAGCCCGAGACGGATCTCCGTGATGTCCTCGGAATATTCCGTCCCGCGCACGCTCCACGTCGAGTAGCGCGCAAGTCCGTGGATCTTCGACCCTGGCGCGCCGTTGCGCGCGAACCACGGCCAGCACACGGGGATGCCGCCGTGTATCTCCTCGCCCGCAGGCTTCGCGTCGTAGGGATGCGGCATGTAGAGGACCGGCGGGTTGCCCGTGGGACGGTAGGAAACCGTCTGCGCCCCGAAGAGCGCGATCTCCGCCGTGCCGTACTGGTTCGCCAACACGACGATCGGCACGCCGTGCCGCGACGGGCGGAAAACGATCCGCTCCGGCGCGCCAAAGCGCCGGTTCAGCATCTCGCAGTCCGCGTTAGAAATCTTTCTGACGGGCATTGTCTCTTGTTCTCCTTTTCAGGGCACGCGCCTATTCTACCAAATCGGCCGTTGGCTTTCAACTGGTAGAAACGACTCGACGCAACTCGCTACGGGCGCGAGGACATGAGCACTATGCCTGCGAGCGCGAAGCCGAACATTCCCGTGACGTGTACCGCGCTGCCGAGCACGCCGTCCCTGCTCAACGGCGCAGGTGGCTCGTCGCTCCACACGCACGTGAACTTCTTCGCCGGGAACTCGCCCAGCTGGCGGAACCGCCGGCGGAGCGCGCGCGCAAGGCCGTCCCCCTGCACCTTCCAGAACTCCGAACGACGGATGCGGAACGGATCCGTCTTCCGCGCCGCGCCCATTGAGGAGATGAGCACGGGACGCTCCAGACGCGTCACGGCGTTGATGAGATGCGCCTTCGCCTGCAAGCTGTCGATCGCGTCTACCACATAGTCGTACCCGTCGAGATCAAAGGTGGCGGCAGTCTCCGCCGAATACTTGCGCGCTTCGGCGACAACCTCCGCAGCGGGATTGATCTCCAGCAGACGCTCCCGCAGCGCATCGACCTTCTTCTGCCCAATCGTGCGCGACGTCGCCATCACCTGGCGGTTCACGTTTGAGTCGCACACGCTGTCGGAATCTACAATCGTCAGGTGCCCCACGCCGCTCCGCACGAGCGACTCGGCGCACCAGCCGCCAACACCGCCTACGCCGAACACAGCCACGCGCAACCGCGCAAAGGCATTGACCGCCTCCGCGCCAAGCAGCAACGCCGTCCGCCCGAAAATAGAATCGCCTTTTATCTCCATTTGGATGCACCCTTCGTCAAACGCGCCTTCGCAAACGCTGCGGCTGAAAAAATGAGAGGATATCCTTGCCTATCCATGCAGACGGATTTTCTTTCCCGTAAGTCGGCTTTCCTCGCAGGCGAAGCCGATCAAGTGACTCTCCACGCTCGCCTCAAGGGACGACGTGAGCAGGGATGGATCGTGTTTGTCCACCGCCATGAGGAAGTCGCGCACGAGGCGGAAGTCGCCCCCGCCGTGCCCTTGTGTTTCGTAGCCGGGGATGTCCTGTATCTTCATGTTCCAGTCCCAGCTCTTCCCCGTCGCAAGCTCCGTAAGACGGAAACCGATTCCCCCGCCCTCGATCATGCCCTTCGTGCCGATGATGCGCGTCCGGCGCTGTCCGATGCGCGAAAGCGCCTCGTAGGAGAACGCGACGGAGACGCCATTCTCGAAGCGGAGCGCGGCGGCGTACTGTTCCGGCTGGTCGTTGTCGCACGCGAACACGCAGCGGCTGTAGGGCGAGGCGGCGAGGATCTTCGTCACCTGCTCGTCCGTGGCCTTGGGCGGCAAATCCAGCGGGGCCGTCCAGCGGCGTTGCCTCACGTAAGTCTTCAGCGCCGAATAGACGCAGTTCTTCTCGTGCGGACATCCATCCGTGCAGCGCGCGGGCGCACCCGCCGGACGGTTCTTCGGGATGAAGTACCGCAACTCCCCTTCCGCGCTCGCATGCGTGCAGCGTGCCCCAATGAACCAGTTGATGAGGTCGAGGTCGTGGCAGCACTTCGAGATCACCATCGGCGTCGCGATCTTCGAGTTGCGCCAGTTGCCGCGCACGTACGAGTGAGACATGTGGATCATGTCGACAAGTTCCGTGTGCTGGATTGACATGATCTCGCCGAGGAGTCCGCGGTCGATGGCGGATTTGATCGCCTCGTAGTACGGCGCGTACCGAAGCACATGGCAGACGCCCACGATGCGCCCCGTCTCCTTCTGCTTCGCGAGCATGTCGAGGCATTCCTTCGAGGACTGCGCCATCGGCTTCTCCACGAGCACGTCGTATCCGAGGTCCATTCCCTTGATCGTCGCGTCGCGGTGGAGATGGTCCGGGAGCGTGACCATCAGGATGTCCGCGAGTTTTCCCTTTTCGCTTGCGGCGAGGAGTTCGCGATAGTCGCAGAAGCAGCGTTCGGCAGGGATCTTCCACGCCTTCGACATCCGTTCCCGGCGGAAAGGCAGGAGATCGGCCACGGCAACGACCTTCATCGTGCCGGGGAAGCGCTTGCCATATCCCTGATACCCCCATCCGCGTCCGCCCGCGCCGACGATGGCAACGGTCAGTTCGCGCGAAAGCTGCGCCTTCATCGGGCGCATATGGTAGATGAGGGGATTGGCCTTCGCAGCCGACTTCTTCGCCGGAACGCCCTTTGCCACGACATCCGCCGCCGCGAGGCATCCAACCCCGGCGAACATTGACCCCATTAGAAAACCTCTTCTGCTCTGCATTGTTTTTCCTCCATTCATTTCAAAGTCCCAGCAGTTTTCGCGCCGGAACGATTGCATCGAAATATCCGTTCCCCTCGACTGCGCCGTCCAGTTCGCCGTCATAGACCAGGACCGGCCTCGCGCTAACGCCCTTCCGGAGGGGCAGGCGTTTGATCTTCGACTCAACCTCGTCCTCGATCTCCACGCCGATTGACTTCTTTCGCTTCACCTCCACGACGTACGCCGTCCGAGCGGTCTGCACAAGAAGGTCTATCTGGCATCCATGCTTTCCCCCATCGCGCGAAAGCTTTTCGTGCCTGTACGGCGCAGCCGACAACACGATGGAGTTCCCAAGCCCCAGAAATGGCACAAGCTCCATGACATTGTTCACGACGAGGTTCTCGAACTGAAGCCCCATGATGGTGTTCCACCCCGGCAGGTGTTCCAGCGACATGTAGCGGAACACGCCACGTTCGATCTCGCCCTTGTGTTCGGCAATGTATTTGAGGTAGAACCGCGTGTAGTTGTCGCGAAGACGATACTTCCCGACCCGACACTCCGCACCCGTCTCCGGATTCTTGCCCACGTCGGACGAAATGAATCCGCCTTCCGCAAGTTCGCGCAGGATACGCGAGAGGCGCCCGTTCCTCCCCACGTCGATGGCGGTCGCGAGTTCGGCACCGGATTTGGGTCCGTCCGCCAATGCAATGAGCAATTTCCGCTTCAGCTCCGTCGCCTCGCCAAAGAGCGGATTGAATATGGCATCGAAGTCCTTGAACAACTCGCCGCTCTTCAGGAAACACATTCTGCGGATGTTTTCGTCCGCAGAGAGTCCCGGATCGATCTCCTCCAGATAGCGCGGCACACCGCCTGTCACGGAGAGAACGTCGAGTATCTCCCTCGCGGCCACTCGGTTTCTCGCCTCGCCCCAGAACTGCGTGCAGACGGAAAGAGGAAGTTCTGGAAGAACATAGTCTCGGGAGAACCTTCCTGTGAATCCGGTGTTGTCCAGGATATTCTCCTTGATCCATACCGAAACAGAACCGCAAATGACGAGTATCAGCTTTTCATGCCTGTGGAAAAGCGTCTCCCATGCCGTCCTCAGCCGCCCCGGGAAGTTGGCGTCGTGCATCCCCATCCAGGAAATCTCGTCGAGCAGAACCACCGTCCGTTTGGCTTCGTCAATCTGTCCGTCAAGTCTGGCAAACGCCTCGTACCATGTCGTTACCCGCGCACGAGAGCAACCTGTTGTCGTGGCAAGCACGTCAATGAAATTGTCCAGCTGAATCTGGTTGAGCCGTGCGTCATCAAGTTTAGCGGCTTCTTCTTTGGAATTGGGCGGCAAGCTCTCAATCTCTATGTAAACATCTGCCGTGCGACGTGCAAATTCCCGAATGAGCGTGGACTTGCCGATACGACGTCTCCCCCTGCACGACACGATGGAACAGGTTCGCTTACGCCATAGCGTCTCCAAATCTTCAAGATACTCTTCTCTGCCTATAAACATACTTTCGCTTTCCTGTCAAAGACGAAAGCATTATAGCAAATATTTCTTAGCCCCGCAATGGCGATGTCGCGAAATCTGATTTTGCGGATTTCGCGACACAGGTGTAGCAGGGGAGGTATCTACTGGAAGTTCGATAGTTGCGGAGAGCGGATAGTGATCCGACGGATAGCGGACTGTGCCGGGACGCTTGTCGTCGTGCGTCACGAAGTCGCGCACGCGGATGCCATCCGAGACGTAGATGGAGTCGACGCGCAGACGCTCCCTCGGCTTTGCACGGCCGAAGGCGTGATATGTATTGAGTAGTTGCAAGTTCTTTTTGATTGTCCATGTAGATCATGAAGAACACACGTCGCGTATTATGCCACATTTTACCCTCTTGCACGGCGAAATCGGATTTGGTATCATTTCACCGTTCCTACGGCGCGAAGGCGCTCCAACATGGAGGAACACAAGCGATGAAACTGAAAGGAAAATGTCATGAAGGCACTCAAAAGATTCATCCTCGCGGCAACGTTTGCCGTGGCACCATTGCTTCTCATTGCGGATTCGGAGCTGTACGACATACAGTTCGAGGTCGACGGCTCGACGTATGTACTGAACGACCAGACGCTGCCGCTTGAACTTACAGTTGACGAGCAGGGCACTGGTTCGCTCGATGACATCCTGAGTAACCTGCTGGTTTCGCCGCAGTATTGCCGTTGTTATCCTGGCTCATCTTGGTGGCAGAGCATAAACTGTCCCCTTCCAGACATGTATGCGGTCTCGCTCGAAAACTGTAGTACCGGCGCTTTATGCGCCTACAGGCTCACCATTTCCGCCCCGTTCGTGGGATACGCGGAGCTTGGGGGAGAATACGAGACGACTGAAACGTATTGGGACTTCGAGCTGGAGGAGGAGGTCACCAATACGTACACGACGGTTTTCGACAACGTGAGAATCTCAATCCTCAACTACAATGGACCGGGAGGTGGCGGCGGTGTTGTGTCTGTCACTGTAGGACAGGTCATCGGTGCGGACGGCAATTTTTACACCGATGCAGATGACGCCTTGATGAACGGCACGACGGCGGAGGCCATGGTCGCCTACATCGATCCGACCACAGGTACAGGCCTTGCCATCGCGCTGGAGGATGCCAATGACAACAAGGTTGCATACAACGCAGCCATCGGCAACATAATACCGAACTGGGCAAACGAACATCCGGTTCTTCTCGGCGAATGGCGACTTCCGTCAGTGGAGGACTGGATGCTCATGTTCGAAGGATGCGGCGGCGATGTCTGCAACTCGGCACTCGTCGGTCAATCCACCTCTTTCTCCCCCACCGCTTTCTCTTTCTCCAGCGGCTATTTCAGCACCATGCTCGTCAACGCAGGCGGTGATGATTTAAATGATTATTATTTCTCAGACACATTGGACGTGAATGATAACGGAAATGTCTGGAGATACAACTTCACCAACTCTGTCTTCGAAAGCGTGGCCGTATCGCCAAAAGGAAGGAGCCTTGTCCGTGCTTGTCTCGCCTTTGAGGTTCCAGTCTGGCCGGGGATGTATGCGATGTGGGCCGACATGAGCGGTGTCGCTGGCGCGTGGAACGTGACGGACGCGGACGGCATCGCCAACGTGTTCCGTTATGCGTTCGACATGCCGAGCGGTACGTTTTCGCCAATCACCAACATCACGTTCAACGCGGAGGGCAAGGCGGTCATCGACACGCCCATAGTTGTAAACACATCCGGTTTCACGTATTCGATCGTCGCATCGGATGATGTCGGCGGCACTGAGAATGTCGCGACATATCCTCTCTCCACCGACGGCACGACGCTCATCGACGAGCCGCGCAAGCCAAGACGCTTCTTCCGTCTCAGGGCGAACTTGGAATGATACCGGCAAAGTCGAAATGAAAAGGACCGTGAGTAACGCCGCCCCAGCAGCCGACGAGATGGTTTTCGGTCTCACGCCGCAATCCTGCCGCATACAACGCTTCGATGAAGTAGTGGTTCGCATAGGACGGCGCGGACGTGCGCACCGCCGAGACGCGCCCGTAGCCTGTCACATCGTCAAACTCGACGCCCTCTATCGGATGCGCGGCGTCCGCCGCCTCGAGATGCACGCGCATCGTCTCCGCGTCAAACGGATTTGCAATGTGGATGTTGCGCAGCGTGCAGCCGCGCAGAAGCCCCGCCTCCTTCGATCTGGTCAATGTGCCGACGATGGACTGCGTCTTGATGTTCAGAAAGATGTCGCCGCGCTCGACCGAATCGAAACGGATGTCGTCGAACAGGAGGTTCTCGAACGCCGTCGCGTTGGAAGGCTGTATGTAGATCGCGCAGTTCGCCCAGAACGTCTCTGGTTTGGTCTTGTGCAGGGAAAGGTGCAGGACGTCTATGTCGCGGAAAACGAGGTTGCGGAAGCCCCGTCCGTTCTCGGGCCAACACTCGTATCCTACGCGGAAGGCGTTCGCCGCGTCAGTCCAGAGGATACACTTCTCCACGAGGAGGTTCTCGCACCACCACTTCGGCGCAATCGTGTCGTCCTGCGCGCGGATAAATGAGTTGCGGATCGTCACGTCCGAACTGCGGCAGATGTCGATTGCGTCGTCGTTGATCACGTGTCCGCCGAGAATCTTCACGTTGTCCACCAGCACGCAGTCGGTCTTATCAAGCACCAGGCACCAGCTCCACGCGCCGACGATCACGATGTCGCGCACCGTGATCTGCGAGCCTTCGAGGTGGACCACGTGTCCGCCAGGATGCACGAACCCGCCGGGATGGACCATGCGGCCGCCAGGCCCTTTGTAGTGCCCCCAGCACAGCCCGCTGATCGCGCCGCGACCGCGTATGGTGATGTTCGTGCCCGCACCGCAGACGCTGCCCTCCAAGACCGCGCCGGGCGCGAGGTAGAGCGTCTGGTTGCTCGCAAGTTTCAGATTGCGGCGGTGGCGACCGGGTTGCACGAACACGACGTTCGGGTCCTTTGCGTCCGGCACGTCCGTCTCCGGCAGATTCGCCGCGATGACGAGCGCACGATGGCGCCCGTTCGGCTCCACAACCACCTGACAGGACGGCGCGAGCGTGAACGCCACCTCGTCATCCCCCGTACGCATCGTGCGGATCGCGGCCTTTTTCGGCAGCACCTGCAACCTGTCAACGCCTGCGCGCGCCTTCACGCGCACCTCGACCGGGCCGGACGAATTGAACTGCGCGTACCAATAAGGTTGCGCATCACTGCCCTTGAGCCTGACAACTGGCGCGGAAATCTCCTGCACCGCCACCGCTCGACCTCCCGCCGTGACGGCAAACGGCGCACCAGGTTCTGGTTCAATGCCCTGCCCTGCGGCAAAAGCGGACGCGGCGGCGAGAGTCCGCGCAACGATGAGTGCCACTACAAGCGATCTCATCTACAGATCCCCTCACCTGTTACCGTTCATGGCAGCTCAATTGTGGCGGAAAGTGGATAGTGGTCCGACGGATAGCGGTCCATGCCGGGACGCTTGTCGCCGTGAGTCACGAAGTCGCGCACACGGATGCCGTCCGAGACGTATATGTAGTCGACGCGTAGACGCTCCCTCGGCTTTGCACGGCCGAAGGCGTGGTACGTGTTGATCGGGCCGGGGTCCTTCTTCTCGGAGACGTCGCGCGCGTCCTTCAGGAACTTGCGCGCAATTGCCGTCATCTCGGACTTCGGTCCGTCGTTGTGGTCGCCCACGAACACGACAGGGAGCCCCTCGCTGAACGACTTCATGCGCTCCATGATGAGCTTCATGCCCTCAACCCGCGCCTTCACGGCGATGTGGTCCGTGTGCGTATTCACAAAGCAGAGCTTGCGTCCCGACTGCTTGTCCTTCAGGATCAGATACAGACACGGACGTATGTATTTCGCGCCCCATCCCATAGAGCGGGGAACGTCCGGCGTCTCGGACAGCCAGAACACGCCCTTCTTCACGAGGTCGAAACGACTCTTGCGGTAGGCAACGGGCGTAGAGACATCGTAGTCATCCACGAGATCCCACTCCTTCAGTCCGGCGCACAATTCGCGGTATGGCCTGCCATGAACTTCCTGAAAACCGAACACGTCCATATCCAGCCGACGGAGAAGCGCAATCAGGTCGTCCTTGCGTTCGTCCCAAACATTTCCCTCCGCGAGGTCCTTCTTCGACCAGACGCGCACATTGCACGTCCCCACCCGAATCGCCACATCTGCCACAACGGGAGCGGCCGCGCTTGTCGCGGCCACTGTTGGGCGGGCAGTCCCCTGCCCGCCAACTGCGCCCTGCGGCACACCCGCCGTACAGCAGCCCCCGGCCAAAACCGCCGCCGCAAGCACGATTGAAACTACGTTCACTTTCATCATTTTTATCCTTTCATCATATCCTTCCTAGGATCGGAGATAAAACTTCCGTTTTTGCCATAGTCCTTCATCAACAAGCCAAATCAAGTGGCAAATCGGAGATGTCCTTCAAGCGCTTACCATCTATCATATTAGTCAATAGTATCATGGCCTCATCTTTGCTTTTAGAAGAACACTTGCCGACGGCATCAAGTAACTCATAAAGGGCGAAATGATACACGCAGTCAATGTCACCTGTCCCAAGCGCTAGCGATGCTATACGCGAGGGTAAAGGTTCAGCAGTAACCACCATGATATGTGGGACCCTGCCTTTTCTGTCGCGCATCAGATTTAACGCCTCCGTTCGGCTGTTTTGGGCTCGATCACTTCGCATTGTCCATTTGGCCGAAATTGATGCATGGAGAATGTCCTTTCCTCCATTTTTCTTGCGAAGGTCTGCCTTTCGGCACAATGTGTCATCGACAAAGTTCTCGAGTTTGTTAATCTCATCGTCATCGCAAAGCCCTCTGGTGACAATGATATCAGGGGATACCAAATAGTCGTTCCCAAGTGCCGCTTGGAGTTTTGGATTGTTACGAACCGCTTCGGCAAGGTAAAACAGATGCTCATACTGAGCAAAATCAGCCGTCTTGATCTTGCTCTTGTTGCCTAGACGAGCAACTGACCAGTTTCCTGGCCTCAGATTCTGGAGTTTGGGAAAAGTTGAAGCGACAAACTCAGCAATGGCCTCCTCAAATCCTGCGCCTGCCGTCTGGGCTTTTTTCTTCTTTTCGATTGTGCAGGCTCCAAGCCTCTTTGCAATCTCCTTGGCAATCGTACAGGAAAAGACGTATTTCCTATCAGCGTTTGATGCAACACCCGCTGCATCGAAACATAGAATCTTTCGATTGACCAGAACTTCATGCAGGGTTCTACGTGCCGCTGCAAATACGATGTTGTCATTCTTCATTTTTCAGGCACCTCCTTATCTGCCGCCCCACGGCGTTTGCAACCGGCGGCGGGAATGCATTTCCAATCATACGGCATGCGGCAGTCTTGCGCTTGCCGAAATTCCAATTCGATGGGAAACCTTGAATCCGCGCTATCATTTCTTTCGTAAGCTTCGGATTCCCGACAAAGTCCTTCGCCGGCGGCTCGTTGGCAACACCTAGCCCGTCAACACCCAGTTCTTCCCACGCCCGCCGTGCCCGTGTCGGCCCAAGATCCGGTCCGCCGTGCTTCTTGCTCCCTCCCACAATAGTCGGGGCAATTTTGTTTGCCCGTGCAACCCAAGTATCGAGACCTTTCCATCCATTCACTCCCATCATTTCCCTCAACGCCTCACCAACGGAAGGTGCAGCCCTGCGATTCGCCTCGGGATAACTGAACGAACATTCCTCATCCTTGCGTATGCCGACGATAACAACGCGAGGGCGAATCTGTGGAACACCAAAATCGTTCGCCTGAAGAAGTTTGATGTCCACGCGATATCCAAGGCGACGTATCGCATCCAGAATGCTGCTCCTGTATGCGTCAAACTTCGGATCAAGAAATCCGCGCACATTTTCCAACATCACAGCGCGAGGACGTATCTCCGATATGAGCCTTATCGCCTGCGGGAACAAATCCCTTTCGTCGTCTTCGCCAAGTTGCTTGGACGCGACTGAAAACGGCGGGCATGGGACACCACCGGCGAGCAAATCCACGCCCTGATATGGCGTCCCATCAAATTCATGCACGTCACCGCAGATTACATTCCAGCCCGGTTTATTTGCTCGAAGGACGTCGCAGTACTCTTGTTCGTATTCGACAAGCGCGACATGCCTGAACCCCGCCTTGTCAAGACCAAGAGCCTGTCCGCCCGCACCCGCGCATATTTCAACACAGGTCAACGCCCCATCCAGTTTCGCCTCCTCTACAATCCCACGTGCAACCTGAAGACCGTAATCAAAACCAAAGCTGTTCCTGAAAAAATCCTCCTGAACAGGATCGAACGTCGTCACGGATTTCCACTTGCGGAAGTAGGGTTTGAGGCAGTCAAATATGTAGGTCATCGATCTGCCGCCGGTGACGGGGTACGGTTTGGAATAGAACGCCTCGTCAACCTTCACGCACGGACAGCGCGACGAACTGACGAATACTTCGGCCGTCTTGCGGCCAAGCAGCTTCGCGGGCGTGGATTCCTCGCAAAGCTCGTAGAGGGCATACTTCTCGCCATGCGGCTTCGCCGCAGTCGAATAGCCGTTCTTTTTCAACCACTCACCATTGACGACGTCCTTGAACTTTGCCTTGAACGCAAAATTGGAATGCCCCTCTGCAAAAAGCACAATACTACTGATGTTCCGGTGGAACGGTAGGGCGGCAGGCTGCGGCGGTCGCGGGGCGACCGCCCTACCTTCTTTGCGGCCTTTGCGCTCTTTGTGGCTAATAAACTTCGGCAACGGCAAATTGTAGAGTCTGCGTTCGCGTATCCACGCCTCGTTCTCATGCCGGTACGTGCCGACAAGCACGATTCTATGCGTATCGGACTTCATTCACCATCCCCCACCTTGAACGGGTTCACGGTTACCATGCCGCAATAGACCTGTCCATCATTCATTCAAGTCCTCCGTGATGATTTAAGGAATCGAAACGACCACAGGCCATATCACGTTCGGCGGCATCCTCACGGTTAAACTTATAGCCCGGCTCCATCTCTATCGAGTTCGCAAGGGCGAATGAAAAGAACTCATCCGCAAAAGAATGGCGCTCCGCCTTGGACTGTTCCGCTAATGTGGCATTCATTCACGTTCTCCTTCTCTCTGCACGCACATACTTTATCACTTCCCACGCCTTGGTGTCAAGCCGTCACTTCGTCATTTCTACGGGGTTGATGTCGCCATTTTCGTCGAACTCCATGCGGTCGATGCAGACAACGCGGTGGTGCGGGCTCTTGCTCGGAATCGGACGGCGGTGGTAGCAGATGCGCCAGTCATCCTCACCCACGCGGATGACCGAATGGTGTCCGGCACCGGTCGCAATCGGACGCTTCACGCCCAGCACCTTGCCCTTGAACTCGAACGGCCCGAACGGCGTGTCGCCGACGCTGTAGTTGACGCAGTAGTCGTCCCGCGTCCATCCGCCGCACGAGTACATGAAGTACCACTTGCCCTTGCGCTCGAACATAACCGACCCCTCGACGTAGCCCTTCGGCGTGAAGTTACGCCAGAGCGAGCCGTCCTCGAACGGGACAAGGGACTTAAAATCCCTGGCGAGCTTCACGAGGTTGCAACGTCCCCATCCGCCGTACACCATGTACCAGTCGCCCTTGTACTCGAACACGTATTGGTCGATTGGCTGCGCCCCGTTCCAGAAGCGGTCGATGAGCGGCTTGCCGATGAGATCACGGTACGGACCTTCCGGACGGTCAGCCACGGCCACGCCGATTCCGCCGTATCCTTGAAGGCCGGGCTGTTTCTTGGGTTCGCCGTCCTCGCGCCGTCCGCTCACCGGATAGGTGTCGTTCGCGCTGAAGAAGAAGTAGTACTTGCCGTCCACCTCATGCGCGTCCGGCGCCCACATCGCGCCCCGCGCCCATGTGACCTCGTTCGTCGTCAGGATACGCGGATGCTTCTTCCACGTCTTGAGGTCGCTTGACGAAAACGCATCAAAGAACGTCTCCTTGCGGAACGAAGCCGACACCGTCGGAAACACCCAGTACTCGTTTCCGTACTTCCTGATCTGCGGATCGGCGTACCACCCCTCAACGATGGGATTCTTCGCCTTGTCCGGGCAAGTGGCCTCTTGCCCACCACATACCGCCGCAACCGTCGCAGCAAGTGCAACCAATATGATCTTCACTTTCATAATCTCAACTCTCCTTAAAAAGGTCTCCAAGCGTGACTTCCGATTGAACACGCCCCGAATGTGAATTGCGCAGGATTCCAAACGGGGTCACCATCGTGAGATGTACCGCTTTGCGTGTATGCGTGGCAGACGAGAACACGGCCAGTTTCCGCATGAGGTCCTCCTCCGTCTTCGCGTCAATCAGGTACATCTCAGACGAGAATTTCATCTCGCAGACGTTGATGACCCCGTCGGAACGGTCGAGAAGCAGGTCTATCTGCGCTCCTACCGGACATGCGTCGTCCGGGACGTGACTCCATGCGTATGCCTCCACATGTACGCCGGATATTCCAAGAGCAGCCCTAATCTGCCGCAAGTGCTGGAGGCAGAGCCTCTCAAAGGAAAGCCCCTTCCACGTCGCCCGCGCAGAAGAAAGCGCCGTTGACTGCCAGAAACTCTCATCTGACGTTGCACCACGAAGGAACCTGAAATGGAACAGCGTGAAGTTGTCGATGAGCTGGTAGATGCCGTCACGCTTCCGCCTTTCCATCGCCCGGTAACGCCGAATGAACCCGCTCCATTCCAACGTGTCGAGGACGCCGGTCAGAGTGCCCGCAAGACCGCGTCCGGCAGCGGATATAATCTCTGCGCGCGTCATCCCAGCCTTCTTTTCAGCAAGGGTCTCAACGACCTTCTCGTAGGCTGCCGCCTTCCCAAACAGTGACTTGTACAGCTCGTCGAACTCTCCCTTGAGCGGTGCGTTTTCGCGGAAGAACATCGCGTCGATGTTCTGCGGGAGGCTCTTGCCAGGACGCAGTTGCCGCCAGTAGTACGGAATGCCGCCAAACACCATGTACGCCTCCGCTATCTCGCTTCGGCTCATGGAAAGGGCCTGCTCCTCGGCGAACTTTTCGCACTCGCCGAGGCAGAATGGCATGAGGCACATGCGCGCCGTGACGCGATTGTGCAGTCCGCCACGGTTTCGGAACAGGTTCTTCACCATCCACGACGCCGCCGATCCGCAGACGATCAGAAATACATCCTTGCGCGCCGACGCCCACTCGTTCCAGAACGATTCCAGGGCGGACAGGCATCGGGATCGCGGCGTGTCCATCCACGGCAACTCGTCTATGAACACGACCTTCCGCTGCTCATTCGATGATGTAATTACGCGCTTGAGGCTGTCAAACGCCTCGTCCCAGTTTCTGGGAACGGCAATGCGTCCTGTGGAGAATTCCTCCAGCGACTTGCGAAAGTGACGAAGCTGATCGCGAAGACCACCATCGGACTTTCCCGTATGGCAAAACGTGAAACGGCCCTCGAACGTCTCTCGGACAAGATATGTCTTTCCAACCCTGCGGCGTCCGTACAATGCAAGAAATTCCGACTCCTTGGAGCCGTAAAGCCGATTCAGTTCCTTCTGTTCTTCCAATCTGCCAATCATTGCTTATCCTTCTTGTGGTGAAACCGCATAATATTATACCACAAATCGGACATAAAACTTTGGTTCAACGTATTTTCTGCTCGAACCGAAGTTTTATCTCGTCTTTTCGGTGAGATAAAACTTCATTTCAAGCTACTTTCCGCTTTCAACAATTCGAGTGCCAGTACCATCTACCACTATGTCGAACTCGCGGCCGAACGCGCGGATGTTCTTGAGCGACATGCACTTCACGCCTTTCGGTAACCTGGCGTTGGTCTTGAACGTCCCAAGCCCCGTCGGCTCGATTCCGAAAAGCCCCTCCGTCACGATCCGACAGTAGAGCGCGCTCTCCGCAGAGAGGTGGCGTTTACCGCCCTCTGGCCACGCCTCGACGGGATACGGCACGTGCTCGCCCAGAAGACGCGAACGCGAATACGCGAGGAACTTGTCCATCACGTCGTCGCCCAACCCCGCCGCGAACACGCCGCGGAAAGCATACAACACGCTGCGGTCCCATGTCACGCCCTTCTTGTCGCCCTCCGCGCAGAGCATTCCCATCCCCGTCCAGAGCGCGGGCGAGAAGAGCGCGTCCGTCGTGCCCCTGGCGCGGTCGTAGATGCCCATGCAGAGCGGAATGCCGATCCACGAACGCAGTACCTTGCATCCCTCGTAGTAGCGGTAGGTGTGAAAGCCGCGCATGTCGCATCCGAAGTGCCGCTCGATCGCCTCTGACATCTTCGCCGCTCGCGCCGCATCGTCCGCCGCCGCCCCGGCGTTGCCGATCTCCCTCTCCAGCATCGCGGCGTGCCGGAGTGCGTCGTAGTAGAGCGACGACGTGCAGAGGTTCGCGTCGCCCGCCGGGAGACGCAGCTCCAGCTCGTCGCAGTTGGACTTCACAACTCCGGCCTCGTTCAGTTGCCGACGGCAGTATTCGAGCGACCACCGGATTGCGGGCAGAAGCTCCTCGGCCCAGTCTCGGCGTCCCGCCGCCAGCACGAAGCGCGTGGCACCATACGCGAACATCGCGGCGTCGCCTCTGTCCCCCTTACCGTTCCAGTAGTCAAGTCCCTCCGCGATGACGGAACTCGGAATCGGCTCGTAGCGCGGCCCCATGAAGGGAACGTAGTGGCGGTAGGCGTTCATGGACGCCTCAAGTGCCAAGGCGTCGCCCGTGAATGCGAACCACGGGTTCGCGTACTCCACCTGGTCGTTGCACCACGACGCCGCGTAGTACGACCCGCCACCGGGCGAATGGACGATTCCCGTGCGCGTGGCGAAGATGCTTTCGCCCGCGCGGATCTTCGCGAAATGGAACGCCGTGTCTATCTCCGGAATGCCCGTCTCGAGGACGATCGGCGACGTCAGCTGCTCCACGCGCTTCACGCGGGCGGCAAGCTCCGCCGCTCCGTCGGCAGGACAATCCGGCTCGTTCACGCGCCGCGCCGAAAGACGCAGCGTCCACGTGCCCTTCTCGCCGGGGGCGAGCGTGCGAATGCCGGACGGAAAAGCCTGCGCGCGCACCTCGTAGCGTCCCGAGCATCCCAAGGCGTAGTCGGCGAAGTCCTTCGTGAAGCCCACCTTGCGCGGTGCGGCTCCCGTGTTCTCCACCTCGATCCACTCATACGACGCCGCCTTGTCAACGGACGGGAACACGGAGCGGACGATCCGCAGCGAACCATCAGCGGAGCGCGATTCGGCGCGCCACACGCCGTCGAACGAAATCGAGTTCACGATCTCGCCGCACAGCTTTCCGTCCGCCGTCAGATGCGGCACCTTCTTTTCGGAGAACTTGTACGCGAACGAGCCGTGCGTGTTGTTCGGCTGCACGCGGTAGGCGGGCCACACGACCTTGCGTCCGAGCGCGAGCGACCTGTCGCCCGCCACGTCGTAGGAGAAAATGAGCGACGCCCGGAGCCCGCTCATCTCGAATCGGTCACCGTGCGGCAGACGCGCGTCGCGCGCAACGTCCCACACGATCCGCTTCCCGCCGTCCGCGATACGCCACCGCGTCTCGGGTACCGAATTGTTCACGGCCAGTACCGGAGATGCCGCCGCACACGTCAGTACCACGAGGCATACAGCTCTGACGACCGCCATCGATACGATGAAGTCCCTTCTTCGTGTCGTCATTTTGTTTCTCCTTTTCGTCTCCGATTTATCATCGAGTGGTGCTGCTTCCCATCCGGGGGCGGATGTCGCTCCACTTGTAGTACGGACCCGAAACCGGCGTGACGCCACGCACGCGCATCTCGCGCTCGTTCCAGAGGAACTTGACGAGGACTTCGCCCTTGGCGTTCCGGTAGAGGATCATCTGGAAATTTGCCGCCATCGGGAGCCACTTCCAGGAAGGACAGGCAGACGGCGAATCCGCAAACTTCACGCGGTCTCCCGGACCTTCAAACTCCATAAAACCGGCAAGCGGCCACAGACCGGAGTCGTGTCCGAAACGCAGATCCGCCGCGATACGGTCGTCGGCAATCGCTGCCTCGGCGCGCACGGCCATGTCGCGCCCCAGCTTGGCCTCGCTCGCGGAAACAAACTCGCCGAACTCTTCGGAGTTCCCCATCACCAAGTAGTGCCGTGCCGACATGGCGCGCGAAAGGGCCTCAATCTCGCCCGCCTCCAAGTAACGGTAGATGTCGAGTCCGCCCAGCTCGCAGCGGCAGCACTGGCAGATTGACGCGCATTCAAACAGCGCCTGCGCGAACTTGATCGGCTTCTTGGGCGGGTTGCCCGCCGTGAAGATACGCTCGACAAGCGGCTTTGGATCAATCCCGTCTTTTGCAAACGACTCGGCGATTTTCTCCGAGCGCGTGGCGATATCCGGCTTGTCCATCCGCGCCCAATGCAGCGGGTTGATGACCTTGTGGTGCCGCTCGCCCGTCGCGAAGTCGAACTCCAGTTGCGGCGCGGCGTCCTTCAGTGCCATCGTGAAATTCGCCTGGCTGATCAGGACGCGCGGGCTCACGGAACTACGGCAGTGGACGCGGCGGCGGCGCGAAAACACCTCCGGGAACCTCCCCGCCATGCGACGGGCAAGCCGCTGGTGCTCCCAGGCGCCACGCTCGGCGAGCTGTCCTTTCATGTCATCGTGTACGGCGGCGATCTTCCGCATGTCGGCGAGAAGCGAACGCCCCGTCCCGGTGAGGGCGTTGCGCTTGTTCGCCTTCTCAAGCGCGGACATTACATCCGGCACCGCGCTGCCGGTGAGATAACGCGACCCGTGCCGACCGTAGTGGCTGATGTAAAACGGCTTGAATCCGTCCGGCGGCGGCGTATCGGCGATCGGCTCAAACTCGTAGGAGTGGTAAACGGACGCCGTGCGCTCGTTCGGACGCAGCGCAACCAATTCCTCCGGCATTTCGCCGCGCCAGTCTGCCCCGGCCGAACACGCGAGCGCCAGCGCGGCAACCGTCGAGATCCAGTTTTTCATCTTCATTTTTCTCATTTGGCGGGGAAAAGGTCCAACTTCCGACCGTCCACCGCGCGGACGTCGATTCCCTGTTTTACGGCAAGCGCGGCCGCAGCGCCCGCGCCTATGCCTGTCGCCATGGCTGGGCCCATCACGCGGCAGCTGGCAAGAGCCTCGTGCGAGGCCGAGAGGCAGCGTCCGCAAAAGAGCAGCCCGTCAACCTTCTTCGGAACGAGCGCACCGTAGGGGATGTCGTAGGGCTTCACGCGGCGCGCACCGCCGGTCACGGCCTTGTCGTGTCCGTCAGCCTGCCCCGCGCCAGCGGGATTGTGGATGTCGATCACGAACGAGCACCTGCGCGCGATTGCGTCCTCGCACTTGCGTCCTGAAAGGACGTCCTCCGTCGTGAGGCGGTCCACGCCCTCGAAGCGGCGCGTCTCGCGCACGCCGACGACCGCCGGCATTTCGGCGATATGGGCGTTCTCGTAGCCGGGCAGGTGGCGGCGCATCACGTCGACAATCTGCGCGGCCTGCTTGCGCGTAGCGATCTCGGCCTTAGTGAGGTCTGCGGAGCGCGAGCCGAAGAGACCGTTCACCTGCGTGGCGTTCACCACGTTCAGGTCCCTGGAGGGGCCGGCATAGAGACGGATCACGCCGACTTCGGGCGGCAACTTGCCCGCCTTGATCTCGTCCTGCACGATGTCCTCCCACTTCCTGCCGTTGACTATGCAGTGCTTGCTGCGGGCGTGCTCCTCGGAGAAGCAGAGAAAGCGCTTTGCGGGATTGAATCCGCCCACGGTGAACATGATGCTCATGGGCTGGACGAGACCGTCGCCCGTGCGCCCCTCCTCGTACGGCACGCCCGCCGCTGCGGCGACGATTCCGTTGCCCGTGGCGTCGATGACGACTTTCGCCTTGAATGTACGTTCTCCCTCGACGCAGTGAACGCGCACGCCCGTGACGCGCGTTCCCTCCATCACAGGCCCCAGCACATCCGCATGGAGCATGACATCGGCCCCCGCCTCCTTCAGCAGTTCGTAGGCGCGGACGTCCGCCATGTGGAAATCGACGCTGTGCCCGAAGCCTATCTTCTTTGCGATCTCCTTTGCAATTGGACTGTAGGTCGCCAAGGAAAACGGACTCACCATCGCCGAGACCGCCATGCCGCCGAGACGGCCGCTCTTTTCGAGAACGAGCGTCTTAGCGCCGCGCTTCGCGGCCGTATAGCCCGCGCCGATGCCGGCCGGCCCGCCGCCCGCCACGATCACGTCGTAGGACGCGGCTTCAGCCCCGCCAGGGGTCACCGCCTGCACCACCATTGCCACGGCCGCGCAAATCACGGCGAAAGCGAGTTTACGTCCCCGCTGATTCGACCGAGATGCTGTCATTACTGTTTTTTTCATAATTATTTCCTTTTTTAACTTCATTTCAAATTTTCTTACGGCTCCGGGCCGTAGTCGTTGTCGCCTTTGGTACCGCCAATCAAACCGATTATGATCGCGACGAGCCAGCCTATGGGTTGGATGCAGCAAAGCCACCACCACCACCCGCTCCGATTGAAATCGTGGAGACGGCGAACCGCGTTCGATATGGAGGGCCATACGAAGGTGAGGACAAAGAGACCTATCAAGCCTTCGTTCCCGCCAGAAAAAAGGCCAACACAAAATCCCGTCACGAAGGCGAAACCTATAAAACGCCAGTACTGCGCGCGGTTTTTGCGGCCACGGAACGTGAAATACTGCCCGAGTCCGGACGGCGGCGGTACCACCGACTTAACTGGACGCCGAGATTGTCCGTCACGTTGCTGTGGCGGTGGTTGCGGTGCCCGTTGCTGTACCGTGGCTTTCAAGCCGTACCGTATCCAGTCCATTATAGCGCGAAGCGGTGTAGGCTGGAAGTCCGGTGCCGGCACCATGTTGCCGTTGTCGTCGAGCACAGTCTTGTCAACGGCACTGACCGCGAGGATGTCAAGCCAGTCATAGTTGTTTGCAACGTGCGGCAGGTATCTCGCCAGAACGCCCTTCGCGCCGCCGCAGGAACGGATCGTGTCCGCGTAGCTGTCCGCCTGCGACAGCACGATCGCCGCACGAGGCACCCTGCGCCCGTCCTGGCCGTCGAGGGCGTAGGACAGGATTGCGTTCGTGATCCACATCGCCTCCTGCACGCGCGAATCGTACTCGCCCATCACGATGATGTCACGCAGGTTGATTAGCACGATCAGGTCGTCTGCGCTTCGGACGTAGGACTTCAGGGAGGCAACCTCGTCCTCCAGGCTGGTGGGCACGGCACCCTGCCGGACGAATGCGTAGCGATACACCTCACCCGCGAAGTCGAGGCACGACACCTCGCACACGTCTACCGGGCGCTGTCCATCCCCACGGCGCTGGCGCAGCGTCCAGTCCAGCCCCTGCAACACGTCCTCCGGCGTCGCCATCGGCCACTTGCCCTTGCGCATGCGGGAGATCTTTCCAGACACGTACGAAGCGGTCTGGAAGTTCTTGGGGGCAAGGAAGTACCCGTCCTCGTCCGCACGTGCGTAAAGTTCCCCAAGCCCGGCAAGCATCACCGTCTTTCCGGAACCTTCAACACCAACTATTGCTACTTTTTTCATTTTGCCAACTCCACTCGCTTGCCGTTGAATCCGATGCCGTACTTCAGCACGGTGACGCCCGCCGCCTCCATCTCGGCCGCATAGCGCTTCTCGTCGATTTGCTTGCGAGCCTGTTTCGCGGCGGCGGTAAGCAATGTGCCGATGCGCTTCTGCGAGGCGCGGGCGGGGATCTTCGGCGACTTCAGCTCGAGGACCACACCTGGCAGCGTAACGCCCGGACGCGGCTTCATCAGGATGTCGGGGCGTCCGTCGCCCTCCTCGCGGTTCGACGTGATCTCGTAACTCTCGATCAAAGCCGCC
>CACWIW010000071.1 GCA_902761035.1 uncultured bacterium
TGTCGGTGATCTCGAACGAGCCCCAGCCGTCCACGCTGTAGCTGGCGTTCATGATGTTCTCGTTGAGCAGATACGCCCTGGCGAACTGGTCGGACGTCAAGGTTCTGACCATCGCCGCAACGGCCGCATGGTCGCCGCGCTTGTTCAACCATTCGGCCTGGCTTGCGGTGAGCGTCGCGGTGCCGTCGGAAACGGTCACGACCTCGTCGGTCACGAACACGACAACCTTGTTCGTGTAGCTGCCGTATATGGATGAGACCGATCCCTCGCCGATATAGCCAATTTTCTGTACGCATGGGGTCACATCGGCGCATGCGAACGGGAAGGAGGAATTCCCGCTTGTCGTCAGCGGCAGGTAGTTTCCGCCCTGCTTCACCGAAACGGAATACATCCTGTTCGTCATGTCCATTTCGACCCGGACGGTGTAGTCGTTTCCAACGGTCGCCGTGACACCCTCCGCATCGAGCCAGACCCTTCCGTTCAGATTGGTCGTGTAGACCTGGAAACAGGCATTCGTGCCGATGCGGACCGCCGCCTTCACGTTCTCGAATTCCTGATCCTCCTCCGCCACGCTGTTGAACGAAGCCGTCGTCTCGATGACGACGTTGCGCGCATCTGACGGATTGTCGGCGACAAACTCGTTACCCTCTTCAATCGCCACCTTATGATTGACGTACTCGACGGCATTGGACCAGAGGCCCGTCGCCTCCTTGTAGTCCTCGTTCTCGAATATCCAGTACGCGGCGCGGTTCTCTGGCGTGTCCTCCCAGACGGCTGCGTTTACGCCGTTGGTCGGTCCGAAGAACTGCTTCACGTAGTAGTCGTATGAGAACACGTCGCTCGGACGGTACCCCTCGGCGTACACCCGCGCCTTGATCGTGGTTGCGCCAGTCGCGTTCGTCACGTTGATCGCCGTGCCGGCGGTGTACACTTCGCTCTGCTCAGTCGGGTCGCTGCCGTCAACCGTGTAGCGGATGACTGCGCCGGGAACCGTGCTGGTGAGATCGACGAACGTCGTGCGATAGCCCGCCGTGGAAGTGGAGGTTGGCATCGCTACCTTCTCCGCGATGGTGTATGTTGCGGACACCGTGTCGCTTGCGACATAGCCAGACTTGAACGCCTTTGCCTTGATCGTGGTCGTGGCGTTGATCGTGATCGGGTCGGAGTACGCCGCGCTGGAGGACGTAGGTTCGCTGCCGTCGAGCGTGTAGCGAATCGTCGCGCCCGCCGTCGCGCACGCGAGCGTGACGTCGACACTGTCGGTGATGAACGTCGCAGCGGCGGGCGAGAACGTGGGCTCGGGCAGCTTCGCCATCTGGAACGTCACGTTGTCGATGATGTTCGCCTTGTCGCCCGAGACGCCGGTCTGCACGAAGCGCAGGATGTGCGTTGCAGCCGCGTTGACGGTGACCTGGCCCGAGTATTCGGACGGCGACGTGGCCGTTGGCGAAACAGACGCGATTTCGTTCGTCACGCTGCCGCGAATCAGCAAGGCGCGCGTCGTCACGCCGACATATCCCGGGCGCGCCGCATACGTGAACTTGAAATCGTAGGTCGCGGCGTTCGCGATGACGAACTCCTGCGCCACGAAGGACTCCGATCCCGCGCCGTTCGTCTGGATAAACGCCGCCTTGCCTCCAAACTCGGAATGGTTCGCCACCCATGTGCAGTTCGGCGCGGCAAGTCCCGCGTTGGACGCAAAGGACCAGTATTTGCAGGAGAATCCGTCACCGTTTGAGTAGGACCACACGCCGGAGTTCTGCGTCACGGTGTTCTGCTCGAATCCTCCGTTGAGGATGAGGTCGCCGGTGGGCGAGAGCTTGTTGAACGTGATTTCCGCGACATCGCTTTCAAGGTATCCGCTCTTGAACACGCGGGCCTTGATGGTACAGGTGGAGGAAATCTGCAATGCGCTTGAATAGGCCGTGCTGGAGGATGTAGGATCGGTGCCGTCGAGCGTATAGCGAATGGTGGCGCCGGAGACCGAACTTGAGATCGTGAGGTTCACGTACCCGTCGAAGATCGTGGTGTCGGTGACGGTGTTCGCGCGCGAGAACGTGGGCGCGGGCAGCTGGTTGAGCGTCAGCTCCACGCCGTGGACGTTGCCGACGACAGGTGTGGGGCTGTTGGGGTAGTAAGAGGAACCCGTTTCGTTGGCCAACCGCGTGGAGACAGTACTTGCGACGGTCACGTTCGTGGAGGCAGTGACGCCGTTGTTTGACGACTGCACCGTGTATGTGCCCGCTGGAACAAGAATGGCGTAGATGCCATTTGAGTCGGTTGTTGCCTGGTAGGTTGAAGAACCATTCCGCGCCGTAACCGTGGCATTCTCCACCTTGTTACCCGAAGAGTTCAATACGCGGCCGCTGAGGATCGAACGCCCCGAGTCGGAGCAGACGCTCGGCGGATAGATGTTGTAGATGATAGTGTCGATTGAATTGTACTTAGCTTTCGCATCAGTCAAATCAGGGGGATTGTACCAAGCGTTGTCGGTTCCGGTCCATCCAAAATTAAAATGTACATAGAGCGTACCGCTGTTGTAGCCGTAGCCGTCCGCGACAATCGCATGGCCAGGAACGGACACGCCACACGGACTCTTCAAGTCGAGGCTGGGGAGAATCGCCCTCATGATTTCGTCCAAGCTACATCCGTCCTTTTTAATTATCAGTGCGGCGTTCTTGTATTGGAACTGGTCGGTCAGGCGGGTAGCAAACAGGCTATAGTGCGCACCACTGCCATCACTTGCATAATCCATGTGTACGCTCCGCCCGACATCAAGCGTCAGTTTGCCGATCGCCTTTTTCTGTATATCGGACGTGCTCCCTGAGACTGTCCCCGGCATATTGTTCCAGTCGTATGTGCCGCCGAACGTCTTGACGTCATCATTCCAGGGCGTGTAGGCGCCACCGACAGTCGTCTGATATCCGCTCATGTTCCAATAGATGTTAGTAGCCCCTACTGTGCCATAATAATCCTTGATTTTTGTGATGGACGCGGTGGGATATCTCCAGTAGCGCATAATCTGCGCACCGGCGGTTGCGACGCAGCCGCAGACATATCCACGGGGAGTATATTGGTTCTCGCCGTGCCCGCTCTGGCCCCATTTCGTCTCCATGAGCGTGTTCACGCGCACGTCGCCGAGGGAGGAGCGTGAACCTGCCTGAAGCCTCGCCCCGCCCTTGGTGCTTGCCGCCCCGCGCAACCGAGCCCACTTGGCGGACTTGGCACTGGAAGCGGCCGCCGCGAGCCGACGACCGCCGCTAGAAGTGCTAGAGGCGCTAGAAGTGCTAGCCGCCTCCATGGCAGCCACGTCGATGTTGAGCATCACCATCAGGGGATTCTGAGTCGCGTTCGTATTCCACGTGCTGTCCTTGGAGTAGGCGAGAATCGGCTCGATTTCGGTGTCGCCCGAAGTGACCACGAATCCGCCGCCCTGGAGATTCACCACGTAGTACTTGCCCTTGCCGTCCTTCGCGTCATACGTCAGTACGCTTTCCGGCTCGGCTGTGATTTCCTCGCCAAGCGCCTCGCGCAGGTTGATCCAGCCCCGCGCCGCATCTTCGGCGACGTCGGACGAAACCTCCTCGCCCATCGCCAATGAGAGCCAGAGAGCCGACATTGAAATGGCGATAGCTGCTTTTACCGTTTTTTTCATTTTCCTTCTCCCGTTTTCTTTTCTCTGCGTTCTCTGTCTCTCTGCGCCTCTGCGTGAGATTAACCACCCTATTCAATCACGGCCTTGTAGAACTTGATGGCGCCCTTGTCGATGATGAACGTCGCCTCTTCTCCGTCGCGGAAGTGCAGGTCGTTGTCGTTCAGCTCGTAATCTTGTATCTGGGTGTTGATCCCCGTCACGTTCGCGCCGCCGTAAACCTTGAGCGTTCCGTTGATCGGCGCCGCCTTCGCGCCGTCCATCACCGCGAAGTTGCGCACGAGCTTCACCTTCACGGTGACTGCAGAAGCACCAACGTCAATGTCGGTGATCTCGAACGAGCCCCAGCCGTCCACGCTGTAGCTGGCGTTCATGATGTTCTCGTTGAGCAGATACGCCCTGGCGAACTGGTCGTCGGTCACGAACACGACGACCCTGTTCGTGTAGCTGCCGTAGATGGATCCGACGGATCCCTCGCCATCGAACTCGAACGTCTGCACGAACGGCGTCCCGTCGCTGTATGCGAACGGGAAGTTCGTCACCGTTCCGTCATACAGCGTCGCATACTCCAAGCCGTTCTTCACCGCAACGGTGTAGGTCTTGTTCGTGAAGTCCAGCTCGAGCCTGACGATGTAGTCGCGGTTTGTCTCTGCGAGTGATCCTTGCGCATCGAGCCATACCCTTCCGTTCGCGTTGGTCGTATAGACCTGGAAGCAGGAGTTCGTGCCGATGCGTATGGCGGCCTTCGCCCCGTCGTAGTCTTCATGCTCTTCCGCCGCGCTGTCGAACGACAGCGTGGTCTCGATGATGACGTTGCGCGCATCGGACGGATTGTCCGCCGTAAACTCGTTCCGTTCGTCAATCGCCACCTTGTGGTTGACGTACTCGACGGCGTTGGACCAAAGCCCAGTCGCCTCCTTGAAATCCTCGTCCTCGTGTACCCAGTGCGCGGCGCGGTTTTCAGGCGTATCCTCCCACGTGGCGACGTTAGCGCCGTTGGTGGGCCCGAAGAACTGCTTCACGTAGTAGTCGTAGGTGAACACGTCGCTCGGACGGTACCCGTCCGCGAACACAACGGCCTTGACGGTCGTCGCGCCGGTTCTGTTCGTCACGTTGATGGTGCCGTCATAGACCGGACTCTCCGCCGTCGGGTCGCTGCCGTCCGTCGTGTAGCGGATTGTCGCGCCCGGCGTCGCCGTCGCGAGGTCGACGAGCGTGTTGCGGTAGCCCGCCGTGGATGTGGAGGTCGGCGTGGCCGCCTGCGGAGCAAACGTGAACGTCTGCGTAAAGACTTCGCTGTCAAAGTATCCCCTCGCAACAGCCCTGGCCTTGACCGTCGTCGTGTCGGTGATGGCAAACGGCCCAGCATACAGCGCGCTGTTTGTCGTCGGCTCGCTTCCGTCGAGGGTGTAGTAGATTGCCGCGCCCGCCGTCGCGCATTCGAGCGTGACGGGATATGAGTCCATGTAGGACGTCGTCGCCGTGGGCGAAGTCGGTGTCGCGGCCTTTTCGGTTGGCCACTTCTCCTGCAGGTACTCCGTCACCTCGATGCGCTCCGCGTCCGAAAGAACGCGGTTGTAAACCAGCAGTTCGCAGAGCTGCTTGCCGCCGGTACGTTTGGTCAACCAGCGGTCGAGGGTGAACGAGTTTGCCGTGGCGCCAGCAGACATTTCGGCGGCGACGATTATGAACTTGTCGTCCGGCGGAACGTCACTGTACATATTGACCTGTTCCGTGCCGAGCCACATCCTGCCCCACCTCTCCCCGTCGGCGGCAGTCGGGTTGTAATTCGACGCATACTGCGCTCCTCCGCCACGGCTGAAAGGATAGCCATTCGCGCCGTTGTTATCATCATTTTGATAGTAACTTCCAAGCCAGAATGCGTCTGCCGACCGCTGTATCTTCACCACCCAGAAGACCATGCGGATGTCCGTAATTTTGTTGAAAACGAGATCTCTGCGACTTCCAACGGCACCAAAATCCACAAACGGGACACTGGAGTCGTAGGTCGGGTACGTGGTGGTAATGCTGTCCGACCCCTGATAGTTGTTAATGGTGACAAGACGATCGGCGGCGTTGAAACCGACGCGGGAGCGCCAACTCGTGACTTCGCCGCTCGCGTTGGTGGTGATCGTGTCCGTGGCGGAGGCGTCGAGCCAAAAAACGGAATCGCTCATGGCGGGATATTCAAACGTCCACTTGTTCTGCAGGTATTCCGTGACGGCGACGCGCTCTTCGTCGGTCAGGACGCGGTCGAAGAGTATGAGCTCGGAAAGCTGCTTGCCGCCGTTGCGGTCGATATACCGGTCCTGCGTGATCCTGTTCGCGTACGCGCCCTCGTTCATTTCCGCCGCGACGACGAGGAACCTCGAATCGTCCGGGCATTCCGAAGTCATGTTCGCGACCTCGTTCGTCCCGTCCCAGAAGCGCGCGAACTTCTCGCCTTCCGGCAGTGTCGGATTGTAGCTCGATGTCCATTGCCCATTCTCGCCGCGCGAGAAGTGGTAGTTCCATGCGCCGTTGGAGCCGTAGTCGCCAAGCCAGAACGCGTCTTTAGACTTCGGCATCTTGACCACCCAGAATGCCGTGCGGATGTTGCCGACCGTGCTGAACGCGAGATCCCGTCCGCTTCCCACGTCGCCGAAATCGACTGTCGGCATGCCGAATCTCGTGGCTTCGTATTTCGGATAAGAAAGAGTCACGTTGTAGCCCGTGCTTTGTCCTGCGGAGTTCGAGCCGACGCGGGAATTCCAGCGCGTGACCTCTCCGTTCGCGTTTGTTGTGATGGTGCTTGCGTCGGAGGCGTCTAGCCAGAAGGAGGCGGTGTCCTGGATGATGTTCGTCACCGCTGGAATTTGGTTGTCGAGCGTCAGCTCAAATCCATGTATATTGCCCACTGTGCCGTTCGCAGGATAAGTCTGCCCTCCCTCGTTGTTGATGGTGTCGCTGACCGACTTGATGTTCTTGTAGCGACAGGCGTTCTTGCCTCCGCTTGCGGCCGAGAACTTGTAGTAGCCGGCGGGGAGCCACAGAAGGAAGCGGCCCGTTGACGCGGCGGATGTCGCAGTGATCGCCGCGCCCGTCGTGAGGTTCGTCGCCGTGACGGTTACGCCGCCCGCAGGCGAGCCCGAGTCGTTGAGCAACGTGCCGCTGACGATGGAAAGTCCGGGCTCGCGGGAAACGCCGTTCTTGTCCGTAGGCGGATAGAGATTGTAGATCACGCCGCAGATTGCGTTGAAGTCATACGTACACCTAAGATCCGGCGGCGTGTACCAGGCGGTGTCCGTGCCGTTCCATCCCATGTTGAAGTGTACGTAAAGCGTCTTGGACGAGTCATAACCGTAGCCGTCGCCTACGATGGCGTGTCCGGGAACGGTGACGCCGCAGGGAAGCCCCGCGTCAAAGTTGGAGAGCATGGCATTCAGCGCTTCCTCGGTCGTTATGGTCCCCCAGGGATTGCAACGAAGCGCCATGTTCTGGTACGCAAACTGCTCGACAAGGGCCCTTGCGCAAGCACAGAGGCCCGCACCGCTGCCTTGGGACTCGTAATGCATCCCGGCTGCAAGGCCGACGTCGAGGGTCAGGCGTCCGATGGCGTCATAGTGGGCGTTGGCATACGGCGTGTTGGGCATGTTGCTCCAGTCGTATGGCACAGAGGTGTCAAAGGGAGTGACGGCCCATGGCGTCCATGAACCGCCTGCCTTTTTCCAGCCGTCGGAGAGGTTCCAAGCCCCGTCAGTGTCGTCGGCGTCAACCTTGCCGGCGTAGGCCCGCACGTTGGCTTTCTTGTGGGCGGCGTCCGGCCACGACCAGTAGCGCATCAGCTGAGCGCCCATGGTGGCGACGCATCCGCACACATAGTTGCCAGGCGTGTACTTGTTGTAGCAGAGATTGAGATTGTCGGCACTGACGATATCCTGCCCCCATGCCGTCGTCACAAGCGGGGCGACGCGAAGATCAACGGGCTCCTGGGTCGTTCCCTTGAGACGCAACCCACCTTTTGCGCTCGCCGCCCCGCGCAGCCGCGCCCACTTGGCGGCCTTGCCATCTTGCTGTTGTACGCTTGCTGTCGCCGCAAGCCGCCGACCGCCGGCAGTTCCGGCCGCATTGGCCGTATTGGCCGAACACAGTTCGGCCATCATGGCCGCCACGTCGATGTTGAGCATCACCATCAGCGGGTTTTCTGCGGCGTTGGTATTCCACACGCCTTCCTTCGAGTAGGCGAGGATCGGCTCGAGCTCGGTATCTCCCGAAGTGACCACGAAACCGCCACCCTGGAGATTCACCACGTAGTACTTGCCCTTGCCGTCCTTCGCGTCATACGAAAGCACGTTTTCCGGCTCGGCGGTGATCGCCTCTCCAAGGGACTCCCGGAGGTTGATCCACCCTCTTGCCGCATCCTTGGCAACATTGGACGAAATTTCCTCGCCCATCGCCAATGAGAGCCAGATGGCCGACATTGAAACGGCGAACACCGATTTTGCTGAATGTTTCATTATTCTCTCCTGTTTTCTTTTCTCTGCGTTCTCTGTCTCTCTGCGCCTCTGCGTGAGATTAGCTGCCCTACTCAATCACGGCCTTGTAGAACTTGATAGCGCCCTTGTCGATGATGAACGTCGCCTCTTCTCCGTCTCGGAAATGCACGTCGTTGTCGTTCAGCTCGTAATCCTGTATCTGGGTGTTGATCCCCGACACGTTCGCGCCGCCGTAGACCTTGAGCGTTCCGTTGATCGGCGCCGCCTTCGTGCCGTCCATCACCGCGAAGTTGCGCACGAGCTTCACCTTCACTGTGATGTCGTCGTCTCCAACCGCTATATCGGTGATCTTAAACGAGCCCCAGTCCTCCACGCTGTAGCTGGCGTTCATGATGTTATCGTTGAGGAGGTACGCCCTGGCGAACTGGTCGGATGTGAGGGTCTTGACCATCGCCGCAACGGCCGCATGGTCTCCGCGCTTGTTCAGCCATTCGGCCTGGCTGGCGGTGAGCGTAGTGGTTCCGTCGGAAACGGTCACGACCTCATCGGTCACGAACACGACAACCTTGTTCGTGTAGCTGCCGTAGATGGAAGAGACCGATCCCTCGCCGACATAGCCGATTGACCGCACGTAAGGCGTCTCGCCCGCGAACGCGAACGGGAAGTTCGTCAGCACACCATGATGCAACGTCTCGTAATTCGTGCCGTTCTTCACCGCTACGGTGTACGTCCTGTTCGTTACGTCCAGTTCAAACTTGACAGTATAGTCGTGATTGACCTCTGCCGTAATCCCTTCCGCATCGAACCATACCCTTCCGTTCGCGTTGGTCGTGTAGACCTGGAAACAGGCGTTCGTGCCGATTCGCACAGCCGCCTTCACGCCGTCATAGTCCTGATGATCCTCCGCCATGCTGTTGAACGTCGCCGTCGTCTCGATGATGACGTTGCGCGCATCGGACGGATTGTCGGCCGTGAATTCGTTCCGCTCGTCGATCGCCACCTTGTGGTTGACGTACTCGACGGCGTTGGACCAGAGGCCAGTCGCCTCCTTGTAGTCCTCGTTCTCGAATATCCAGTACGCGGCGCGGTTCTCTGGCGTATCCTCGTAGCTGGCAGGATTGTCGCCGCTGGTCGGCCCGAAGAACTGCTTCAAGTAGTAGTCAATCGTGAACACCTCGCTCGGACGGTACCCGTCGGCGTATGCAATGGCCTTAATGGTACCTGTGCTGTTGTTTCTATCAAACACAAACGACCCGTCGTAGACGAAACTGGACGTCGTGGGCGTCGTTCCATTCGTCGTATAGTAGATCGTCGCACCGTCAATTTCGCTTGCGAGGCTGACGCTGCCCGAACGATAGTTTGAAGTATAAGAGCCACTCGCCTCCGCCTGCGGCGCGAGGGTGTAGGTTGCGGACGCAGTGCCACTCGCGAATGTCCCACCGGTGAACGTGACAAACGCCTTTGCTTTGATCGTAGTCGTATCGTTCAGCGAGATCGCGCCCGTGTACTGCGTGCTGCTCGCCGTCGGTTCGCTGCCGTTCGTCGTGTAGCGGATTGTCGCGCCCGCAGTCTCGCAGGAGAGCGTGACTTGCTGCGGTATGTTGAAGAATGTCATCGCGGCTGGCGATAAAGCAGGTGTCGCGACCGTACCCGTCAGCGTGAACGTTTGGGTGAACGTTTCGCTGTCGCGGTAGCCGCTCTTGAAAGCTTTGGCCTTAATCGTTGTCGTGCCGGTTATGGTGATCGGAGCCGTGTACGCCGTGCTGGAAGAGGTTGGTTCGCTGCCGTTCGTCGTGTAGCGGATCGTAGCACCGGACGTCGTACACTGGAGCGTGACGGAATGGGAGTTCGCGAAGAACGTCGTCGCCGTGGGCGATGTCGGCGTGGCAACCATTTCAACAAGCGTGAACGTCTGTGTGAACGTCTCGCTTTCGATATAGGCGTCCGCGAAGGCGGCGGCCTTGATCGTCGTCGTGCCGGTGATGGTGATCGGCCCCGTGTACGCCGTGCTGGACTTCGTCGGCTCGCTGCCGTCCGTCGTGTAGCGGATCGTCACGCCGGACGTTGCGCTCTGGAGCGTGATAGAGTAGGGGGTCGTGTAGAACGTCGTCGCCGTGGGCGATGTGGGCGTCGCGGCGCGGGTGGTCGCCACGGTGACGTTCTCGACCGTCAGGTTCGCCGCGTTGACCGTGCCGTTGTACACGGAGAGCTTCGCGCCCGCGGCGGAACTCGTCACCTTGGCGTTCAGGCTGTCGCCGGCGATGGCGTTGACCTTCAGCTCGTGTCCGTTGAGGTCGATCGTCGCGCCGCTGTCAACCGCGACGTCGCCGAGCGCGCGCCAGTCGCAGTCGGAAGAGAGCTTGACGGTCTGCGTGCCGCTCCCGAACGTGAAGTGCTCGGGCGAGAACGCGTATTCGCCCGCCCCGTTGATCTTGATCGTGAGGGGCGTGACGAAATGGTGGTTGCTTTCGAGAATGCGTCCGCCGTAGCCGCCGCCGGTGTCGCCCACGATGAGGCGGAACCTGTGCCAGCCTTCCTTGACGTCGATGTTGGCGTATGCCTGCTGGCAAGACAAGCCGAAGATCGCCCACTCGTCATCGACCATGAACGCCATGTAGTCGTCCACGAATCCATGCAGGCCCCAGTTGCCGGCCTGCGCACGAGAGACGTAGAACCAGCCGTCGTAGCGGAACTGCTTGTTCAAAAGGCCGCTCGGATAGTTCATGCCGGGGTTGGGGATGATACCGTTGTGGAGGTTGTCCACGCTGCCCTCGCCCTGAAGGGCGTAGTCGCCCATCGCCGCATCCTTGAACGCCCGGTTTCCGCTGTTGCCCGCTGCCTTGCTGCCCCAGTACGTCGTCGTGCCGTCGTTGCCGAACTGCACCTTGCGCCAGTTGGGCGTGTAGCCGGAGGGGATGGTGAACGCGGTGTTGCCGCCGGGGATGATGACGGTCGTGCTCGCGTCGGGAAGTGCGTCGGAGATGGTGCTGCCGTTCTGGTCAAGGCAGGTCCAGTTGGCGGAGTTCGCAAGCGCGGCGGCTGTCGGCGCGGTGGTTCCGCCCTTCCATGTCGCCTTCATGGTGCGGGTGATCTCTGGCGGCGGCATGATCTCGTCCGGGCCGGCGTTCGCGTTCGCGGAAAGCTGCACGTCGCTCAGGATGCCGTTCCAGATGCGCACCTCGTCGTATTCCGCGCAGGCGTCGCTGTCTGCAGTATAGAAGGAGTGTCCGAGGTAGAGGACGGGGTTGGAAATCGACTGGATTCCGTTCGGGATGGTCATCGTCCCCGATTTCTGCAGCACGCCCGTCGCGGCGTCGCGGCGCATCCACCTGACGAACGTCGTGCCGTCGCGCTGGCGCTCGAACGTGGCGGAGATGTGGAACTGCCGTCCAAGCTTGTACGGCGCCATCGTGGTGTCCGTCGCGACTTCCGTCGTGTTTTTGGTGCCGGCGCGGTCGTTCGTGATGTCCGTGCCATACGACCACGTGAGGCAGAAGTAATGGGTGTTGTCCGCGCCGTAGTCGAAGACACGAGCCCAGTTGCGGGCTGCTGTCTGCGACGCCCAGATTTCAATCGTGGCGGCGTCGGTGTTCAGGAGATTGGTGCCGAGCTTGAGCGAACCCGAGCCGTAGCCGCTGCCTGTCAGCTTCGCCTTGCCGTCGGCAATCGTGACGTTGGAGCCGACCTTCGTCGCGGTGGAACCGCCCTGCGAATCGTTGAGGTTGCCGTTGAAGCTCCAGCGGTGGGCGAGGGACGTGGAGACGGAATACGCGCCGCCAGCCGCGAGATCGAGGTCGAGTCCGTAGATGTTCTCGACGCTGCCAGAGTACGAGATGCCTCCCGCGCCCGCCGCGATGGACGTCAGGCAGGACTTCACGCGCTGGATCACCCGCGTGGAACTGTTGCCGCTTGTCGCCGTAATGGTGTGCAGTCCGGCGGGGAGCATGAGCGCGTACTTGCCCGTTGAGGAGGCGGACGTCGTGGTGTAGGACCTACCCGTCTCGCGGCACACCGCCGTGACCGTCGCGCCGCCCACCCGGCTGCTGCCGTTCTTGACGACGCCGCTCACGATGGTCAGGTCCGGGTCGCCTTTCGACGGCGGATAGACATTGTACATGACATCCTGAATAGAGGTAAATTTACTGTTTGCCGCAGAGAGGTCTGGCGGCGCGTACCAACCGTCGCTGCTTCCGGTCCAGCCAAAGTTGAAATGGACATAGAGCGTGCCGCTTTCGTCGTAGCCGTAGCCGTCGGCGACGATGGCATGGGCCGGGACCAGCGTCGGACAGGGGAGCCCCGCGTCAAGGCTTCCGAGCATGGCCGCGCGGCTCGAGTCGTTCCACCCGCTCGTTATCTTCGAGTTGGCGTATGTGAACTGATCGACGATGCGGTGTCCGAAAACTGCACCCGGAGCGCCGCTCGCGCCGCTGTTGTTCTGGTTGTAGTTCATGAAGCACGTCATGCCGACGTCGCGGGTGAGCTTGCCGATAGCGGCCTTGTAGGTGCTGTTATCGTAAGACGACGGACTGAGCTTAATGTACGACCAATTGTACGTGCCTCCGAAAGCGGGATTCCATGCCGTTCGCGTCGTGGCGGATGCGCTCGCATCATAGCCATTGACGTCCCATCCCTTCTGCGTACCGCTGTAGTTGCAGGAGCCGTACCAGTTGGCAGTGGCAGAGATGGCGGCAGTCGGGTATTGCCAGAACCTCATGGTCTGTCCGCCCATCGTGGCAACGCAGCCGCAAACGGCACCACCGGGCGTGTAGTAGTTTTCGCCGTGGCCCGACTGTCCCCATTTCGACTGCACGAGCTGATCGCAGCGCAGGTCGGCGGTGGGCTTGGATGCCTGGAGGCGCAGCCCGCCCTTGCTGCTCGCCGCCGCGCGCAGCCGCGCCCACTTGGCGGCCTTGCCATCTTGCTGTTGTACGCTTGCTGTCGCCGCCAACCGAAGACCACCACTTTGCTGTTGTACACTTGCTGTCGTCTGGGCCGCGTTGGTCGAACTCAGTTCGACCATCATGGCCGCCACATCTATCTCGAGCATCGCCATGAGCGGGTTCTCGGCGGCGTTCGTATTCCACACGCCCTCCTTCGAGTAGGCGAGGATCGGCTCCATCGCCGTATCGCCGGAGGTCACGACGAAACCGCCGCCCTCAAGGTTCACGACGTAGTATTTCCCCTTGCCGTCCTTCGCCGTGTACGCGAGGACGTTCGTCGTGGGCTGCGCGGTGAATTCAGCGCCCAGCGCCTCCTTCACGTTCACCCATCCAGCGACGGCGTTCATCGCCTCTTCGCCCGTCACCTCCCCCGCGCACAGCGGGAGGCTTGCGCTTGTCGTGACAGCAACCGCGAGGATTGCCGCCGTGTTGAGGAAACTACTGAATACATTTTTCATGTTGTGTCCCTTTTATGGCTAGGATTTAAACTATTCTACCATTTCCCCCTCCGTGTTAGCAAGGCTAATGTAAGCGGAAGTGGATTTTAATCATCGTGGGAGGGGACACTATTGTTAAACCTCTTCACTCAGCACGCAGTCGCCGCCGTGGAACACGAGGACGAGGCGATGGAGCGCAACGGGCGGGACGCCCGTTGTCCCAGTTGCGGGCGGGACGCCCGCCTCCCCGATGTGCCACTCCGCCACGAGCGCAGGATCGGCGGAATACTGGTCGAGCTGAACAATGGCCTGCTCCTTGATCTTCTCAAGTTGCTCCGGCGTGGGCGCAGGATCGCCCGCCTTCACGTACTTCATCTCGATGAGCGCGGCGTGTGCTATCTCCGGCCAGCGCAGGAGCTGCGGTTCAAGCGCAATGTCGTAGAACCCGCCGCCAGCCTCGCGCTCGTGCTTCACGAAGTACGGCCCGCCGGCGGCGACGAGGAGCGCAACGAGCGTGGACTGCACCACCTTCTCGCCATCCACCGCGTCGCGCACCGCGAAATTCTCCTTCACGATCTGCGAGAGGATGCCTACGAAGCCCTTCCATTCCCCCTTCTCGGCGAAGTCGCACAGCCCGTCGTTGATGTCGAACACCCGCTCGTCGATCTTGTAGACGTCTGAATAGGCAGCCGGAATCATCTTCGCGGCAAGTTCCTTCAAGGTCTCGTTCGGGATCCCAAACGTCGTCTTGCCGAACGACTCGCCAGTAATCGTCGTGATGCCAAGCCAGTAGAGGAGCGATGTGAAGTTCTCCTTCTTCGTCAGCTCACGCGCCTGGAACGACTTCACGAGACGCTCGGTGAGCTGTCCTCCCGCAAGCAGGGTTTCAAGCACATGGAAATTGCCGTTCAAACGACGGTCTGCCGTGACGAGATGGCGAATCTTCGCGTAGTCGGTACGCAGATTCTCGTCGATCAGCTCGTTCGGGAACTGCTTCGTGCGCCACAGATAGCTGAAAAGCGAAAGTACGACCGTAGTATTTGCCACCGACGGAGCGGACGCGCTGCCGAACCGGTAGTTGCCGTACCACCTGATCGCGGTATCGTACGCCCTCTCCGCGTCGAAGCCGCAGTGCGCGGCGTAGTAGTCCGTGATGGCGCGGAGGTCGTCATGGCGGAATCCCGTGAAGTCGGCGAACACTGGATCGAGCGAGATGTTCGTGCCAATGTTGAAACCGCTCGTCACGTCGTCCATAGTCACTGGAGACACCCCCGTGATGAAGAGCCGCTTGAGCGGCGCGTCGAGTGATGTCGTAAGCGACTTGAGGACGCCGAAGAACTGCTTGAAGAAGCCTCCGCCGTGACACAGCATTTCGTATGCCGCCTCGCCGCTCTCGGCAAGAATCGTGTTCGTGAAGTTGTCGTACTCGTCGATGATGACGTAGATGGGGTTTTTCGTCCCCTTCATCTCGTCGAAGAGGACGTTCATCTTGTCCGTGGAATTCCGTGCGGCGAGTATCCGGGATGCGGACGCCTCGCCGATGCGTTCGGCATACTTCCTTGCAAACGCATCGATTCGCCCGCACACATGGGTACTGAAGCTTTGCTGTGCCGTTTCGGGCGACTTCTCCACAGCCGAAAAGTCGAAGGAGAGGACAAGATAGCTATTGCGCTCATCCGTCGGGTCGCCTCCGATGTCCGTCCCGCTGAAAAGCGCATCAAAGCGCTCTGCGCAGGCGACGTCGTAGTATGCCTCGAGAATGGCCGTCAGGAGCGACTTGCCGAACCTGCGCGGGCGCAGAAACACCACATACGCGGTCTGCTCCAGATCGCGTATCTTCGCGGTACGGTCAACGAACCAGGCGTTCTTCTTCCTGATCTGCGCGTAGTCCGCCACGCCGTAGAGTATGGGCCTTGTCTTTTCCATGCCCAAAAGTATACCACAATTTCGGGCACTTGTCCGCGCGTTTCCGCATGTTTGTCACTTCACGAAGACCGTGAAGCCGTTGGTTCTGCTCATGTAAACGGTGCTCACGCCGTCTTCCGTCACCACACGGAACGTGCGGTTACTCGCGCCGACGGCGGAGAACCTCTGCTTGATGCCGGTCGGAAGAGACGGTGCGGAGAGGACGGGCACCATGCCCGCCGCCTTGAGGTCTGCGTCGGAAATCGCCGAACCGTCGACGCTCACCGTTCCCGCCGCCGCGAACGTGCCCGTCACGGACTGCGCGTTGTTCATGCCGGTCAGTTTGACCGTCGCGCCGTCGGCAAGCGTCAGCTTGGGAATCGCGTTGCCGGGCGTGAGCGTACCGCCGACGGTGAGCGTTCCCGCACCGGCGATTCCGCCGTTGTTCACGAAGTCATGCACCGAAAGGTCGTTGTTCAACGTCAGGATACCGTCGGAGAGGACCGCCAACGTACCCGTTCCCGAATATGTTCCGGAGATCGACGTCGTCTTCCTGTCGCCCGTCCAGTAGGTCGTCACCTCAATGCGTCCGTTGTTCACGACGCTCGCCGCATTCAGCGCCGCGCCGATGCGCAGCGTGCCGTCCGCGCCCACGGCGACGGTGGACGCCGTTCCGTTGTACGCGCCCTTGCGGATATCGACCACGCCTTCCGAGACGTTGAGCGTGCCGCTGCCGGACACGTTGAGTCCGCTCGACCACATCCACAGCGTTCCCTCGCCCGCCTTCGTGAGCGTGTGGCCGCCGAGTTCAAGCGAGCAGCCGTACTTGGCAGTCTCCCACAATCCTTCGGAGACGATGCCGACGTCCCCGCCCGCCGCGCCGAGCGTGACGTCGCCGCCAAGCGCATATCCGCGCGCATGGCCCGTCGTCCAATACGATTGGTTCGCGTTGCGGATTCCGATGGTCAGCGGGGTGCCGAAGTTCACAATCGGCCCGGGCGTCGTGTAGGCGCCAGTCGCGACGCCCGTTCCGGCAAGGACGAAGCGGTAGCCAAGTCCGTTGTGTCCGTTGACGTCCACCATGGCGCCCGCCTCGACGATCACGCTCCTCGGGCTCCCCGTGTCGATCGCGCCGAACGGCCCCGTCGGCGCATCCTGCGCCACGGACGCGCCCGCCACGGCGACCGACCCGGACTTCACGGTGAGCCCTCCCGTGAAGGCGTTCGCGCCCGTGAACGTCACGTGCCCCGAACACACCTCCACCGCGCCCTCGCCGGAGAGCACGCCCGAAACCGTGCCGCTGCCTACATACGCGATCGTCGCGTTGCTGCCCGCCGTCGCCGCCACCGCGCCAAGCGAAGTCGGCACGGTGAGATGCACGCCCGCACCCGCCTCGATGTCGCCGAAGCTCGCAGTGATGCCCGAGGCGACCAGAAGCGAATTCGTCGTCACGTCAACACCCGCCGCATTCACGAACACGATCTTGCCGACGGACGTATTCTCGTCAACCGTGAGCGTCGCGCCATTCGCCGTCACCCTCACGCGGATCGTCGCCGCGTCGTCGTCGAACGTCTCTCCGCCCGTGTAGTAGCTCCAGTTGCGGTCCGCGTCGAGCGTCCACTCGTTCGCGTCCGGCTCCACCGCCGCCTGCACGTCATAGACGCCGTAGCCACCGATCGTGGGAGACGTCGCCGGCGACGCGTCGTTGCCAGCGTATGTGATGGAAGTGCCGTCGTACGCCGTGACGAACTGGTAGCCGAGGCCGCTGCCGAGGCCGACATAGCGCGCCTCCTTGGCCTCACCATAAACCCCACCATCGCCATTCGTGAACTCAACGATGGTTGTCTTGATCCAGTCGGTCTGGGACTGGAACTCCACGAGGATGCACGTTACGTCGTCTCCGTCTTTGATGACGCGCTTGTTGTATCCGTTTACGCGGTCTGCCAATGTGGATATGCTCGGACCGCCCACACGCGCCGTGAACGTGGCGTTCTCGATGTCGTTCAGCGTCGCACCCCTGAAGAGCAGCATCGGAGAAGTCTGCACGAAACCAGGAAAGACCTGAAGGCCCCAAAGGTCGTATTGGTTGTTGTTTTGCCCGCCGTTGATGTTATCATACGAAGCGTTGTCAGACGGCCCAACCGTGAAGAACTTGTCGTTGAAATACTTGGTGTTCGCGTTACCGGATGTCGTCCACGTATTGTGGACTTTCTGCATCGTGACCGCGCCGTTGGCATTGTACGCGAACTGGACGTAGGCCGACTTTTTCCAACTCCCGTCCTCGGCGGTGAACTGCACGGCGAGTTTTTCCGCGTCGCCAGACGAAGGATAGAGCGTCGGGTGCTTGCCGAGAACATACCGCCCCGAGATCGATCCGCTCTGCATGTAGGACAGGAAAACGCAACTGGAGAGGTCTTCAAGCGTCAGGCCGGAGAAGCCGGGGACTACTGACGTCGGGAACTTCGTGCTGCTCGTCGGCGCGGCCGCGTCCATCACGCCGAACGTGCGCGTCGGCCCCTGCCGGTAGATCTTCGCCGTATCCGCAATCGCCTTCAGGCCGCACACGCCGTAGCCGCTCGCCGTCCGCGATGTTGCGACGCTACTGCTGTTCCCGTAGAAGTTTCCGTTCGCGTCGGAATAGACATACCCGAAAGTCTGATTGTAGCGCGCGGCAATCGCCTGACCATACACGCCGTCCGCGCCGTTCGTGAACTTCACGACTACCGTCTTGCCCTGTTGGTTGAACTCGAACTCCGTGACGATCTCCGTGATGTCGCCGTTCGAGTCAACCGCCTCGCGCGTGTTGTAGCCGGAGACGAGCGTCTCCCCGGTCATGTTATTGAGACCGCCGGCGTTCACGAACGACCCGCCGAAGAGCGCGGTGAACTTTGCCCCCGCGAGCTCGTTCAGCGTGAGGACGCCGCCTTTCTTCGTCCAGACGAGCCTCGGCGTCGTCTGCATGTAGGTGTAGTTCGGTATGCCGTAGAATTCCCAGACGGAATAGCTGCCGTCGCCTGTGGCGACCCATCCGGAGGAGTTGCCTGAGAGGGAGATGTTGCCGCTACTGTCAATTGCGAATTTCTGTGCGCCAGAAGTGCCGTTATACGCTGCGTGAGTCTGCCTGGCATATACGCCGTCCGCTTGCTCGGTGAGTTCGATGATCGCCGTCTTCTGGGATTCGGACGCCGTGAACTGCATTACGATCTTCTGGACATTGTCGTTGGATGGCCATGGAGTGACGAAAGTGGCAATATTGTTTTCAACGGGGTTGTCGAGCCCGTTGCCCACGCGATACCCGGCGATAAACATGTAGTTCGTGAGGCTTGCGAGTTTCGCGCCGGGGAAGGCGAGCCGAGCTTCCGCCACGGGATTCATGCCGTGGACACGGATGCCCCACGCCTGATAGCCGCCGCTGGTGCCGCTACCGTCCGGGTTGCCATCTCCGCCGTTGAACGAGAAGTTTCCCGATCCATCCAGATTGTTGAAGCGGTAGCGGAGGCACATGCCGCTCTTGTAGCACCAGCCGTACTTCTGCACGTAAACGCCGCCTTCGCCGTTGGTGAGGATGAAGATCACGAACTTCGAGTAGTCGCCGTCCTTGACGCCGAACTGGAGCGACATCTTGTCAATGCTGCCGTTCGTTCTGTGCCAGTGCGGGAAAACGCCCCACGCGGTCGCGCGCGTATCGACGCCGCCGCCGTAGAGTTCCGTGATGAACTGGTGCCCGTGGATGTCGTCGAGCGTCACGCCGGGGAAGGCGAGCTGCGGCGTCTCGCCGATCTCGGTGCTGGACGGAATGCCGTCCATTGCGATGTTCGGCACCTCGGTGAATCCGTTCTGCAAGTACGTCTTCGTCACGGCGCCCGCCGTGAACGTCAGCGCAATCGCCGCGCCAAGAACCATCATTGCTGGTGTTTTCATGCGTTGTTCCCTTCCGCCCAAGGGCCTTGTCCCCCAGGCGCAGTATAGTTTACACCATTAGGCGCTTTCCCGTCAAGGGGACCACGACAGTGTACCCACCCGGCGACGGCGTTCATCGCCTCTTCGTCCGTGACCTCGTCCGTCATAGCTTGAAGTTTAATACCTCTTTCCTACGCCTTTCCCACTGCGGCGAGGACGGCAACTCTCGCCTCGCGGCGGGCGATGCTTTTCCAGTCGCCCTCGCTCTCGCATCTGTATACCGCAACCTCGCCATAAGTGCCGATGAACTTATCGTCCTTCATCCCCTCAGGCCAGGCACAGCGTATCTCGCCATCGTCCGCCGACAGTATCGGCGGATTCTCGGTCACGACTGTCGTGCGGTCTATGTAAAGGGACAACGAGACGCCGAACATATTGTCGCCGGGACGGAAGTCCGCGCCCCTTATCACAAAGTCGCGCCCAAGTACAAGGCGGCCGCCACGGAGATCGGAATCGGCCGTCTTAACCAAATAGATGCGGAACTGCCGCTTGTGGTCAACGTTCGTCGCCTCGACCCCCTCGAACGAGGGACGGAACGCGGCAAGCTGCTTCACGGAGAGCGCGAGCTTGTGGCGTTGGGGGTCGAACTCGTCGTGCTTGTCCGCAAACAGCCCGTGGACCTTGAGCGACACCGAAAGGTATTCGTCAAGGCGACGGGTGCGGCCATCTCGAATGACACCCGCTATCATAGAATCAAGCACTCCACGCACGATGGACTTCGCCGCTTCATCCTTGATTCCCGTGATGTATCCGAAATCACGCGCCTCCGCTATGATTCCGTCAAGATCAACGGCGTTGCCCTTCTCCGTGGATATGAAGGCGCGATAGCCGCCTTCTGACGACGCCGCGCCAGAAACAGGCTTGAGTATGAACTCCAATTTACTATTCATTGTCTTTCCTCCTAGTCCCATTAGATGTTAATGGCATCAATTTGATTTTTTGTGCCATTAAAGAATTAATTGATGGCATTAATTATAAAATTAATGGCACCGAAATTTTCTTTACTGTCATTGTTTTCTCCATTATTGTCTTTGTTCTTGATTTTCATGGCACAATTATATCATTTCCATCTCATGCGCAGCAAGCCTGAATAGGTTGGACGTTCGGTGGCATGGGCTATCCCAACGAAAACGATGCTTAGTGCTGGAGGAGGTCAACCCAGTCGTAGTAACGCCAGGCATTGTGGACCACGTCCGCGAAGCGCGTAGGCTTCGCGTCATCCGCGAAAAGCTCCGCCCACGCGCATGGGGCGTTGATCGTCTCGATGCGCGAGAAGAGAGAGCGCGCGGAGGCAAAGGCGTGCGCGGCGGGGATGGCGGCACGGCCTAGGGCGATGAGGCGGACGGGGCGTCCGCTGTGCTTGGCGGCGGCGATTATATCTTCGGCGCGGCGGCCGACGAGCGGCACGCCCACGAGGCATCCGAGCTGCGCGAGTTCCTCGTCGGGGCTCTTGATGCCGTAGAAGACGTGCTTCGCGGCGGCGGTCTCGCCAAACCCACGGATGTCCGCCACCGTCACGCGGCAGCCCGCCGCGACAAGGCGCTTCACGTGCGGCGCGAGGTCCGCGCGCTTCGTCGCGTCACCCACGAGAAGCACGTCCTCGCCCGTGCCCACCGTGACGACGGGCACCGGCGTACCGTCGTCCTGCACGAGCACGGCGGAGGAGACGCCGTCCTTCTCCGACGCCTCGCACACCGTAAAGGAGATTTTGTCGGCCGGGCGAATCCCCGCCACGCGGCGCACCACGTCAGCCGTGAACGCCGGACGCGCCGCCTTCGCGCGGTCGGCCTCGTCTTTCATGATATCGTAGACCGTGCGTTCGCCCGGCAGGTCGAGCGTGTTGCCCGTAGGCGTGGCGCTCGCCTCCCATTTGGTCTTGCGCATGTGCGCGAGGCCCTTCGCCTCGTAGCCGAGGCCGGTATCCACGTTCTTGTAGTCGAAGCCGAACTGGAGGTTGCGGTGCGTCTGCATCGGCGCGGGGGCGGGACCGCCCTGCAGCCAGTGGTTCATCCACGCGACGGCGCGCGTGCGCGTGGACTCGTGCCAGTGGTGCGGGCCGATCGTGTCGGAGAGCGCGAAGGCGTCCGGCTTGCCGAGCATCGCGTACACCGCGCGGGCGCGCCGCGACGTCTCAACCACGCCCGAGAACGGGAAGAAGTCGCCATGCGAGGAGCAGAACAGCGCGGGACTCGGCGCACGCAGGAGGATGTGGCCGAGATGGTTGAAGCCGAAGGCGAGCTCGCCGAACACGAACTGCTCCGCGTCCTGCGGGCCGCACTGCTCACACACGGTGCGCACCGTGGAGAGGAAGCCACTCGGGGCGGCGCACGCGATGCGGTCGTCGAGCGCCATGATCCAAGAGGACATCGTACCGCCGCCGGAGTGTCCCATCACGCCAAGGCGGGAAGGATCCACTTCGGGACGCGACGCAAGGACGTCCAGCGCGCGGATGCCGTCCCACGTGCGGAAGCGCGCCGTGTTCCAGCCAAGCAGCTCCGCGCGGCGTCCCACGTTGTTGTGTGCGCCGCAGCTCCAGAGGTTCGGGTTCTTGCGGCACTGCACGCGCTCCCCCTGGTCGATGGGGTCGTAGCAGAGCGCCACCATGCCCGCCTGCGCGGCCTGAAGCGAGCCGCGCTGGTAGGCAGCTGCCGCCTTGCCGTTGGTGGAGTGCCCGCAGGGCACCACGATGCCGGGACGCTTCCCAGGGAACTTCACGGGGTCGGGCAGGAAGAGGTTCGCCGTCACGTGATGGTGGGGCTGGCTCTCGAAATAGATCTTCTCCACCGTGTAACCGTCGCGCACCACGCGTCCCGTGCTGACCACGTTCAGCGGACACCGCTCCGGAAATCCCCCGAGCGCCTCCATGAGCGCGGCACGTACTGTACGCTGTCGCGCAGCGAACTCCGCCGGCGTCTTGCACGCGGTCCACGCCTCGTCTGCCGCGAGGTCCGCCTCGTAGACGGCCTTGAGCATGTTGTCGTAGACTATGTGGTTACCGCTGGGAAGCAGCGTGCGTCCAAGCGCGGCGGCCACTGGGTCGGTCGCGCCCAGCGCACCGAGCGCGGCACTCGCTGCGAGAGCCGCAACCACCCATCCAAGGCGTGGTTTCACGTTGGAAAAATGTCCTACCTTGACTTGACGCATCATTTCACCTCATTATTCTCAATTATCCGTCTGCTGCACCGTGACTGCCCACGGGCCACCGACGGGTTTTCCAAATCAGGGGCGCCAACCGTGCTTGTCGGCGAAGTCCATGTAACGGCCCCAGTCGTAGGGCGTTAGGAAGTGATTGCCCGTGCGCAGGTGGTACGAGACGCATCCCGCCTGCTGCGGCGTTTCGGGATCGGGCCATTTGTCGGCCACAAGCCCCTTCTTGCCGTACAGCTCCCACGCGGGCGAGGCCAGCTTTGCGGACCACCATTCGCCCAGCGGCCCGGCCCAGCGATCCTCCGTCGCGGAACCGACGCAGACAAGGCGCGGGGCCATCAGCGCAATCAACTCGTGCTGGTCGAAGTCCATCTCCATCTCCTTGCCCGCGTACTTGCGGAAATTGCGGCAGAACCAATAGTGGAAGCGCTTGGGACCGGAAATCGCGTCGATGCTTTCGGATCTCGGCAGGGTGATGTGGTTCAACTTCGCGCCGCCGCACCCGGATTCATTGGAACACGCCATCGCGAAACGCTTGTCGGTCACGCCCGTCCAGAGTGCGGTCTTGCCGCCGCGGGAGTGCCCCACCGCACCGACGTGCTTCGCGTCGATGAGCGGCTCGGTCTCCATCCAGTCCATCACGCGGCTCGCGCCCCACGCCCACGCCGAGATCGTCGCCCACGAATCTGGGCCGCGCTCGCTTTCCGGCTGCACGGCCTGGAATATGCCCTGCGAGAACCCGGCGTCCGACTTGTCCGCCGCCACGCGGATCACGCTGAACGCGGCCGTCGCGTAGCCGCGGTCGATCAGCTGCTCTACGGGCCAGTATTCGCTCGTCGTGACGGCGCCGTCCGCGTCGTATTTCGTGTAGAAGTCGATTGCGATGTAGACGAACGCCGGTGCGGGCTTGCCCGTCTTCGGGATGTAGGCCGTGATGGGGAAGGAGTGCTTCCCGTTCGGCCCGTCGTACGTCACGCGCACGTGTTTGCAGATCGCCTTGCCGCCGAACGCCTCGCTTTCGCGGTACGTCTTGAACGACACGCGGCCGCGCTCGTTGGCGGCCGCGGGACGCCGTCCGTACTCCTCGCGTTCGAACAGCTCGCGCAGTTCCGGTGCGCGGACCTTCTCCCAATCGGCAAGCGTCTTCACGTCCTTGCCGTCGAACGTCTTCATCAGCGCGGGGACGTTCTGCGGCTGCGGCAGGTTTGCGGGACGCGCGTCTTTCTTGATGAGACACGGCTGGAACTCGCCAATGTCGATCCACGGGTGGCCGTCCTTCGTGGTGAACTTCGCATCCGCCGTGTAGGTGTAGCGCGGACCGCCGCCCGGGTCGCGGGAGTGGAACACGATTTTCCAGTTGCCGGACTTGTCCTTGAAGAGCGAGTGGTGCCCCGTACACTGGTACTTGCCCTTTGGCGCGAGGATCGGTCCCTTACCCTGCTTGACGTACGGCCCCTTCACGTTCGTCGCCGTCGCGAGGCACACGTTGTAGTTGTCGTCTATCACGTGGTGGCTCGAATAGGTGAGCCAGTAGATGCCGTCCTTCTTGATGAGACACGGCCCCTCGGCGATTGACCACTGGGAGAACCTTGGATCGGCCCTGTTCATCTCCCAGTCCTCCTCGGCGCGGATCAGCTTGCGCTGCGTCTCGGGTTTCGCATGCAGGAGGTCCTTCTCCAGCTCGCAGATCCACACCTCGTTGCCCGCGTAGAAGTGCGCGTAGAGCATGTACGGCGTGCCGTCGTCGTCGAGGAAGAAGGAGTTGTCGATGTTGCCCTCCGGGAAGAACGGCTTTTTCTCGGGGTTGCGGAACGGACCGAGCGGTGAATCGCCCACGTCAACCGTCACCTTCTCCTCGGCGGAGTGGAAGAGATAGTACTTGCCCTTGTACTTGTGCATCTCGGGAGCCCAGAAGCGGTTACTTCCGAATCCGTTTCCGTTCACGTAGGCGCGGCCGAACTTGTCGCGCCCCTGGTCTGGCAGCCAATCCTTGAGGTTGGTGGAGGTGTAGACCGTGAGGCCCACCGTGTCGCCGGACGAGAAGTACAAATAGTACATCCCGTTCTCCAGATGGATGAACGGATCGCCGCCGCACACGCGCTGCGGCGCGGCACCCGATGCGTTGAGTACGATAGTAACAACAGACGCCGCCGCCACAAGCGTCGTGCAAAAGGTTTTACGAATTGACATTGATTTATCCTCGCGTTCAGGCGCCCGCCTTCTTGCGGATTTCCTTGATGATCGGCGCGACGGCGAATTGCGGACGCTCGAAGCACGAGTAGAGCTTCTTCTGGTCGTCGGGATTCGTGAAGACGTGCTTCACGGGATCCCAGCCGATCGTGCGGCCGATGTTGTTCATCGCGTGGTAGCCGAGGATGCAGGAGATGGTGGAGACGTTCGCCTCCTCCACCGTGATGTGCGTGTCCTTGCGCTCGCGCATGCCCACGAACCACACGCGGTGGTGTCCCTTCAGGGGATTGCGCACGGCGTGCTTCTCGGGATCGCCGTCGATCAGCTCCTTCTTGTTCGCCTCGAGCGCGCGCCAGAAGTCGGCCTTCGCCTTGTAGGCGGTGTCGACGCGATCCGCCGCCGCAACCGACGCCGAGCCACGGCTCGTCCAGATCCAGTCGCCGTTCGCGCCCATGAAGCGCACGCCCCAGCCGCCGTTGGAGCGGAGGCCCTTCGGAAGGCCGGAGTACTTCCGCGACGTGCAGTGCAGGTCCACGCCGTTCGCGTACTTGTAGAGGATATGGTATTCATGGTGGACGTTGAACATACGCCCGGTGAGGAAGTTGGCCTTGTCGCAGCAGACCGAGATCGGCCCCGCGTTGCCCATCGCCCACTGCGCGATGTCCATGTGGTGCGAACCCCAGCCGCCGATGTTGCCGGTGCAGTAGTCCTGGATCTGGAGCCAGCCGACGTTCTGTCCGGGGATCCGCGCGTAGGGCTTGCCGTTGCCGTCCACGGGACGCCAGTGCGTGCGGAGCTGCGAGTACGGCACGCCGTCGCGCGCTGGGCCTAACCAGAGGTCGAAGTCGAAGTCCTTGGGATCGGGCGTGCGCTCAATGGACGGCACGTTCCACTCCCTGTCGGGATTGTTGAGCGGCAGCTCCACGTCGATGCGCTTCAGCGTGCCGAGGCGTCCGCTCATCACGCACTCCACGCCCTGGCGGAAGCTGTACTGTCCGCGCTGCTGCGTGCCGATGTGGAACACGCGCTTCATCTTGCGGACCGCCTCCGCGATTGCCTCGCTCTCCTCCACGGAAAGGGCCATCGGCTTCTGGACGTAGACGTCCTTGCCCTTGTAGCAGGCCTCCACCACCATGCGCGCGTGCCAGTGGTCCTGCGTGCAGATCATCACGCCGTCGATGCCGGGGTCGTCCAGCACCTTGCGGTAGTCCATCTCGAGCTTGAGGTGGTCCATCTTGTAGCATCGCGAGGTCCTGGTTGGCGACGAGCCCGCCGATGTCCATCGTGGTGCCGATGCGTCCGAGGCCGATGATACCGATCTGGAGCTTGTTGCTGGGGGCGTCCGCGCCCAACACGGACGACGGGACGATCACGGGGAACGCGCCCGCCGCAAGGGCGCACTTGAGGAAGTCTTTGCGTGAGGTTTTCATGTGTATTTTACCTTTCTTTGTTAGCAAGATTTGCACGCCTTCCCGCCAGTGGGCGGCAGGAGCGTGATGAGATTCAGGAGAAGCCGCTTGTAGGTGGGATTGTTAATCTCGTTTGGACGGGGATCGACGAACGGGCCCACGAACGTGAAGGCGCCCTTGCCGTACGGATACTGCGCGATTGCCGTGGCGATCTTCTTCTGCTGCATGTCGGCGAGGCCCAGCAGACAGCGTTCGCCCGTCATGTACATCGCGCATGCGTGCGCGGACAGGGAGCGAAACGCCGCGGCGTCGAGACGGCCTTCCGGGAAGCCCGCGAAGAGCTTTGGGCAGTTCGCGAAATACACGGCCGCCTTCGCGTTGGAGCTGAGTACGCCCTGGTAGGTGTGGCCGAAGCGTTTGGCGAGGACATCGCACCAGCGGTCGGTGTTCTGCAGCGTCACGAAGTGCGTGCCGCGGCGGACGGCTTCGCGGATCTGGTCCACGTCCCCGAACGAGTAGTTGGGCTGGAGGTGGCAGAAGATCACGTCGGGGACGCACCCGCGCGCAGCGGCGTTGGGGTCGAACTCGTCCACGTCGAGCCCCCACCTGCGCATCACCGGCAGATGCTCAAGCGCCCCCCAGAATCGCACGCGGCGCGCTTTGTGGCAGGGCTGGACCGTGGCGTCCACGGTCCCCTTGACGGGCGTGGAGTCAGCATATTTCTTGAAGTCGCCGAAGTCCGCGATGCCCGCGACGGGGTGCGTGGCGAAGTATTCATTGACGGCTTTCATAAAGCCACATTCTTTGTCACAGCTCATTTATTATTCCTTTTTGTCTGGATGAAATCTCTGAAAGTCCCGCACGCGTCAAAGCCCACATGCAGGACGGCTGCAATAATACCATAACCCGCCGCCCATGCGCAAGGCAAAACAAGTCGTCATTCGGACGCACCTATCACTTCGCGGATGTCGACGTCGTTGCGCAGGTCGAGCATCGGACGCGCCTTCTCAATCTCGCCGAGCAGGCGCTTGTAGTCGGGATCGTCCTTGCCTTTGAAGATACCCTTCGCAAGCCCCTCCTTGAGCCAGGGGTTGCGTTCGGGGCGGTCATAGCGCACATAGAACTGGTGCGGCAGCTTCACGCCCTTGCGCTTTTCAATGTCCGCCTTCACGTCGAGCAGGGACTTCGGCAGCACGCGACGGCATCCGCGCAGGTCGTTCTGGCGGCTCTGCGACGTGCCGTAGAAAGGCACGTTGAGGTCGATCCAGAGATGGATTCGCAGACGCTCGTCGTCCGTGAGCTTCACGCGCGGCTTGCCGTCCTTGCCGGGATGGCCCGACGCGACGACCTGCGAGAGCTTGCTCACGGGACTTCCCCACGTCTTTGGCGTGATCCAGAGGATGTTCTCCTCAAGACCGTTGAAGGTAGGAATCCAGCTCGTGTACGGGTTCTTCCCGAAGTTCTTCATGTACGCCCGCACGTCTCCGCCGCTCTCCGCGCCCGTGCCCTTGCGCGCAAGGTTCTCGTAGGCGACGTTGAAGTAGTCCGTGCGATCTCCCGTGAGTTCCGGCTCGGGCGCGTCGTCGTTCCCGCTGTGGCACTTCACGCAATGGCGGTTGAGGACAGGCTGGACGTTGCGCGGGAAGCTGAAGCCGTTGTCGCTGCCCCACGTGGGCGGCACGAGACGGGCAGGCGGACGCTGCGCGGCAACAGATTTCCCGATCTGCGCAGGCGAGATGGAGACGTAGTTCCTGTCCGCATGGCACCCGATGCAGCTCTGCCGTTCGCCCGGCATGAAGTGCGTGAACGTGCGCATCCGCTGCACGGCACGCCCTTCCGCGTCGAGCGGGAGGAAATAGATCGGCACGTTCGCAGGCGCAAGGAAGTGCGCGCTGCCGTCCGCCTCTACGTCCGTGAAGCCCCACACGCGCTTCGGCGCGTAGGTAGCGCCGCAGCTCACCACGGGGAACTGGAAGCCGAACTGCCTGAGGCGCGTCTCGGCGCGGATGTCCTTCTCCATCTCCTGAATGACCGCGAGGCGCTTGATTTCGCCGCGCTTCACGTGTCCTTCAAGGCCGATGTAGACATCCTGAACCACCACTTCCGCGAACGGTCCTGCGTCCGCCTTGCGCACGTTCGCGCGCTGGGCAACAGGCTTCGCCCGCGGCGCGAGCGGCTGCGGAGAATACCAGCCGAGGCCGTCTCCCGGCGGCAGGAGAAGCGTGCGCACCGCATCCGAGTCAAAGTGGCGCAGCTGGATTTCGCCGTCCTTCGAGACAAGGTAGCGCGCGCGATCCACTGGATAGGTCGTGGTGTAAGGCCCGCGGACCCCGTTGCCACGGATGCCGTCCCCCACCGGCGGCACCTTCACCTCGGGCGTGAGGTTGCGGATCGCCTTCTGCGCGTTGCCGCCAAGCGATACGTCGATGAGCCCCACCGCGCCGCTGCACGGACCGTTGTGCGACGTCATGATGCAGAGGAAGGTGTTGGGACGCCCCGGTACGTCGTACGCGAACATGAACGTGGCGGGCGAGAGAACACGATTCCCGAACACGCCGGAAAGGCCCGTGCCGTCCGGCTGGATCGCCCACAGGCTCTGGATCGGGATCGCCGGACGGTCCACGTACTCCCAGCGGCTGAAGAGGATGCGCCCGTCGCCCATCACGGACGGCGTGAAGTCGGTGAGGTAGTTCGCGGAGAGGCGCACCACGTTCTTGCCGTCGCCGTCCGCACGATAGAGGACCGGCGAAGTCGACGTCCAGCAGTACGCGAACGCGGGCTTTCGGTCACTTGTGAACGCGATGCCGCCGTCCGGCAGCCAGCACGCGTTCTGGTTGTTGCAGGGGCCGGAGATGATCTTTTGGAGTTCCGTGCCATCCGCGTTGATGCGCCAGATCGCGAAGGGTTCGGACATCGTGCGCTTCCAACTGAAGAGGATTTGCTTTCCGTCGTACGAAACCTGCGCATCCAGTACAATGCCGTCTGTCGCATCCACAAGCCGATGCACCTCACCATTTGCGAAATCGGCCACGTACAGTCCGCCGCCTTTCGATAGTCCCTCTACATGGTAGGTATAGACGTGCGAGGGTCTGAGGTTGCGACGCTGCACCACGACCATCGCGCCGCCCGGCACGACGTCCGCAGGCGGTCGCGACAAGCGCGACCCTCCCGGCCGATCCTCCTTCTTCGCGTGGCGGAAGCGGATCTTGAGGTTCTTCACCCCCGCCGCCGAATCGGGGAGCGTGAACTTCACTGTCTGGTATTTCTTCCAACCGGCGGTGTACGGACAAAACACCGTTCCCAGCAAGGTAGGGCGAGCCGTCCCGGCGAGCCGCCGCTCGTCCGCGTCGGTAGGGCGGTCGCCCCGCGACCGCCGCTCGTCCGCATCATACAACTCCATGCACGAATCCTGCATGTCGGACGAGACATGGAACTCCAACGCACGCGCCTCTGGCGTGGAGAAGTCGAAGCCGCGATAGACGCAGTTCGCCCCTTCTCGCAGATGCCCAATCTCTAGTCCCCACTTCGTCTGATAGCCGTCACCCAGGCCGTGCCGCTCAACGGCGGCCGCGCCGGGTATCGTACGCCCCGCCGAGGTAATGCCGGCGAGGTTCATCAGACACTGCCCCGGACGCGTCCTCACCCCCTGCTCAAGGAAGTCCGCGAGCGGATATGTTTCCGCAGCATGCATCATGCACGCTGCCGCCATCGCGAAAATAAAAACGTTGCTTTTCATGGAGGATCACCCGATAGATGCTGTCTTTGAAGATGTCTTGAAGTCGTAGGCACCGAGGATGCGGGACGATTCGTCCGCCGCCGTCACCATCATCAGACGGTAGGACTTCCCATCCGGCGCGACGTCCACCACGGCATGAGCCCCAGCGAACGATTCCGGCGCGACGTCCTTCATCCACGCCTCGGCCGCGTCCTCCTTCCGCCGTTTTTCGGGGAACAGTCCCGGCGCGTAGAGGCACGGCCATCCGCCCTTTGCGAGACGGCGTATGGTATCACGCGTCATGTGTGCCAGGTGCCAGACGCCCGCGAGGACGACGCGCGCGTGCAGCGCGTTCACGAGCTTGTCGGGCATGGAGTGGTGTCCGTGGTGGTTGGCCTTGGCCACATCGACTTGCGGACATTCAGCCGCGAGGATGTCCTCGATCTCCACGCGCTTCCCGTCCGCGCTCTTCACGCCTCCCTGGAAGTCTCCGGCCGTGAAGTAGCGGAAGTCGCCCAGCGACAGCACGAACCCGACGGACATCTCGTTCTCGCCGAACTTCGACCGGGGCCTGCCGAACTTGCCGAGGTCGAGCACCGTCCCGTCGCGCTTCAGTATTTCGCCTCTGGCGCAGAGCGGCGTGAACGAGAACGGGCCACCGCCGCCGTGCAGTTGGCGTATCTGGTCGCTGCCCTTCTCGAGCCTGAAGCGCTCGATCTTGATTCCGCGCCTCTCCGCCTCTGCGTAAACCTCCTTGAGGTGCTTCACGGTCCAGTCGTCGAAATTGTCGGCACGCGGCGCGGGATCGTTCATGTTCGGCCACGAGCGGTCGATGAACGTCGTGAAGTCGAGCATGTCAATCGCCTGCCCGATGCCGCTGATGCTGTACTTGCCGTTGGCGCTCCGCCCCGCGTTGAATGGGAGCCCGCCCGCGTGATCGCTGTGGTAGTGCGAGAGGACGAAGTAGTCGACCTTCCTGCCATTGGGGTTCTCCCTAAGGATGCACCGCGCCGTCCAGTCGCCCGCACGGCGCGAGCCGTTCGGCAGCGCCGGCACGCCGCAGCAGCGGTAGTCGCCGCAGTCGATCAGCATGGACGTCCCGTCGGGAAACACGAGGAACGACGCCTCCGCACTGCCGGTGTAGAGCATGGATATGCGGAAGTGTCCCCTCTCCCACTTCGGGAGCGTCGTGCCGGCAAGCGGATGCTTCGTCATTTCCGCCCAAGCCCTCATGCCCAGCGCGCCGACGCCCAGCATCGCCGCACCGCCGCCGAGGAAATGCCGACGGCTCAATTTCACCCTGTCGCTCCCCGCCTTCACTTTGCACCGCCATTCTTGGTCCCACTCACGCTTCTGACAACAACAGGACCGAGCAAGCCGGAGAGCGCGAGCTTGGAGTCCTTCGTGAAGTAGTTCCAGTCCGTGAAACACTTGCGTCCCTTCGATGGACGCGCCGCGATTCCCTTCTTGAACCAGTCGGGGAAGGATTCAAGATACCATCCGCCGGGATAGACCGCCTTCACGAATTTGCAGTCCGGCGGCTCCTGCTCGTCGCCGATGAGCCGGTTCGCCCACACGTTGGTGAACTCGATCTCGAGCGTGTTCTCCCCTTCCTTCAAATCGCCCGGCGCAAAGCGCACCTCGTAGGGCGCGCACCACACCGGCGCGTACGCCTTGCCGTTGAGGATCACCTTCGCCACCTGGTTGTTGCAGTTGCCGAGGGAGAGAATCGCACCCTTCCCAACTTTACACTTTACATTTTCCACTTTACACTTGTACGTTGCCGTTCCGCTGAAGTACTTGACGTCTGGATCGGCGTTGGCCGTCCAGTCGGAAAGCGTAGGCATATCGATTGTTTTACCGCCGAAAGTCACGCGCCACGGCCCCGCGACAGGCTGCGCGTCGCCGCCGGTGAACGGCTTGTCGAGCTTCTGGTAGTAGTCGCTGTCCGCGTTGGGCGCGAGCGAGCCGGCCGGCTTACGCAGCACGAGAAAGCCCGTGCCGCAAGGCGGGAGCTGGATGGGCGCCTTGCCGTTGACGAGGGCGAGCGGAGCGACCGTGCCCGTGACGGGATCGAACCACTCCGGCGCCTTGCCGATGTTCGGAAGGCCCATGTTCATGGACGCGGGATGGTCCGAGTGGTTCATCACGAAGAAGACGACCGTGCCGTCCGCCTCGCGGGCGTGGGCGGTGAGCGGCGTGCCCTTGGGCGTGATGTCGTGTCCGACGATGCGGATCTTGCTCGGCTCGCCCCACTGGAGAAGCGCCTGGCAGCGGTTGAGGTACGTGTAGAAGCCCTTGCCGCTCTTCGCCCACGTCTGCGTACGGCCGAAGTGCGTGCCCCAGCGTCCCATCACCTTGCCGGGCAGGAACTCGTCCGGCCACGGCTGGAGCGGGCAGGTGTGCAGCGTCATGCGGTTGATGCCACGGTAGAACTGCGTGTCGCCCGCCGCCTTCAGGAGATACGGCGTCTCGATCCAGTTGCACGCGCCGGGGCTACCCGTGAACGCCTCCGCCTCGACGACGTTGTGGCGCTTCCCGCCGGGACCGGTCCACTGGTCCCAGCCAAGACGTCCGGGAACCTTGCGGTTGAGGTTCGGCCTGTACCAGAACTCGGTCATCAGCCGGTCCACGTACCCCGCGCACATGTGTGTGTCGATCGGTCCGCCGTACGGCTCGCAGGCCATCTCCAGTCCGACTGCGGAAAGCTTTTCGTGGATGATCTTGAAGAACACGTCGCGGTAGAGCTCCCTGATGGTGAGCTTGTAGTCGTCGCGGAACTTCTTTTCCGCCGCCTTGTCCTTCGCGACGGACACCTTGAACCCGCCGAGGATCGGCAGGTACGGCAGCGGATCGTACCCGCGCCGCGCCTTGAACTCCGCGCGCATGTTCGGGGTCCACGACGGCCATCCGGCCTCGTAGCTGTCGAGCAGGACGAACTTGAGTCCGCGTCCGATCTGGTCGCCGACGTACTTCTTCATGTCGCCGATCACCTTGTCCATGTGGAACGCGACGGCCTCCGGGTTCATCTTGTCGCACTCGACGCCGAACGTCTCCCACTGGTTGGGCTGCGTGAAGGAGCCCATCGGGATGTGCTGCACACGCACGCCCTCCACGACCGCGATCTCCTGAAGGTCCGTCCGACGGCTTGGGATGTCCGGTTTCTTGAACGGCCCGCCTTCGCCCACCTGCACGGGGAACGCGGCGTGCGCGGTGAGCGATATCTGCGCCTCGGCGTTCGTGACGTTGAACACGAGCTCGCGCATCGAAAGACGAGGGGGAATCCACGGACCGCCCGTCGAGGTGTAGCCGGGACAGTTGTGTACGCCGATCTCGATGCCGCGCTTCTCCGCCTCCTCGCACGCGAAGCGCACGAGCTTCCACCAGTCGGGCGTGAACGCGATCAGACCCTCATTGGGGCTGTTCTTGATCTTCGTCGCCCACGGCGAGCAGACATCCGCCATGCCGAAGATCGTCGCCGCGCCGATGCCGGTCTCCTTGAACCAGTCGAGGTCCTTGATGATTCCTTCTTTCGAGACGTTGCACCCCATCCAGTGCCACCACACGCCCGTCTTCGCGCTCTGCGGCGGGTTGCGAAATACGGTTTCAGGATCAGGCGCGGCATCTACCACCAGCGTAGCGGCAACCACAGCCACAGACATAAACGTCATCTTCATCGCTTTCATATTCGTCATTCCTTCTTTTGGGAAAACGTTTCAAGTCTAGCAAATACGCGCCCGTTTAGCAAGTTCCTTGCCAGTTTCTTACCGGTGGAGCCGCTGGTGGGGCGAGCCCTCCCCAGTCAATGTACGATCCTGAACACGTCGGCGTTGGCGTCGGCCTTGAAGTCGGCAGGCAGATCAAACTCGACGTCGCCTGCGGGGGACGGCGGTCGCGTCCTTGACGCCGCCCAACGCGGACATCGCCACGAGCGCGGCGGAAACGATCAATGTTCCCTTTTTCATTTCCACTCCTTACCTCTTGCTTCATGGGCTCTTGGCATTTTGTCAATGTCAATGTTCAAGGAGAAATACTGCCGTGGAATGCTTCGGCAGCTTCCATGTAAAGCGGTCGACGTTTTCGGCAACCGGCTTTTCCGTCGTGATCTCCGTAATCTTCCGCGCCCTGCGCGGCAGCGCGATCTCGTAGTCGCCCGCCTCGCGCGTGTGGAGCATGAGCCACGCGGAGTTTGCCGAAAGGACGACGTCGGAATCCGTATAGACATGGACGCCCGCCGCCTTGTAGATGGCGCGTAGCTCGTCCGCGCTCTTCATCTTCAGCGTCTCGTACGTCTCGCCGCCGGTGAGGCGCTTCACGCGCTCCCACGAAAGCGCGGTCTGGCTCGCGTATGCGGGCGCATGGAAGAACACGAGCGTACGCCCCTGCTCCTTCAGCTTGAGCGCAAGCGCGTACTGTTCGTCGGTGAGGTACTGGCAGTCGAGGAACGCGATGACCTTCGCCTTGCCCTTCACGACCGCGTCGAGGTCCTCGGCGAGATACCAGTCGAACGGCGCACCCGCGCGGTAGAACTCGCCCATCTGCTTGACGTACAGCTGTTGCGTGACCGTGCCGACGAACTTGCCGCCCTGGCCTGTGTAGAATCCGCTTTGCGGCTGCGAGACAACGGCGACCTCGGAATGATGCGACCGATCGTACTTGAGTGCCACCTCCGCCCACTTCCTCATGCGCCCCACGGCATCGACGATCTGCGGATCGCGGAACGTGCCGCGCGTGAGGTCCATGTACCAGAGGCCGGTGCCGTGCGTAACGGTCATGCCGAACTCGCGGTAGAGAAACGCGAGCGACTCCTCCATCGTGTTCACGGTGCAACGACGGTCGGGATGCTTCTTGCGCTTTTCGAGGTGCAACATGTCGTCGCCCTCGTCGATGAAGAACTTGCCGTGCAGCGCCGCGCTCGCGAGGTACTGGCGCTGCATCCCGTCCTCGCCCAGCCTGCGGCGTCTGTAGGTGTGTGGAGCGGAGAGCATGTCGAGGTTCTTTGAACGATACATCTTGGATATGCCGCGATGGTCGCTTTCGCACACCCACTCGTCGTCGGCGACGTAGCCGTAGAACGCGAGCGTGGGGAGCTTCCCCTTCGCCTCGTCCTTCACGATGCCGCAGTAGTGGTCGATCATCTCCGCCGTCACCTCGTTGCAGCATTCGAGATAGTCAAGCACGCGGCGTCCCTTCGCGGGATCGCGCCACCCGCTGTCGGTCTTGCCCCGTTCCTCCTTGCCAGGCAGCGTGACAGACTCGAAATCGGCCTTCGGATCCTTGAACGCCGCGCGGAGGCGAGCAACGTCGTTACCGTACTTCCTGCGCAGGTAGCGGACGAACGCCTGACGCATCGGCTCGGAGAGGTCTCCCCACGAATTGCCGGAACTGCCGGCACCGCCCAGCATGACGTCCCAGCTGAAATGCTCGCCGCACGGACCGTTCGCCACGTGGATTCCCATCAGGTGGTCGCCGTAGCGGTCGATCAGATGGCGCACGGCCTTGCGGTAGTATGGCGAAAGCTCCTCGCGGCACGTGAGCGACGCGAACGACTCCCGCGCCGGCGCACCCTTCCGTGGCGCGACGGAGACGTGCCGCTCGCTGGGGTGGGCAACGCTCCACCAGTCCGGTGCGGTGTAGAAGATGCGCGGCAGGAACGCGGCCTTCGGCGCCCACGAGAGGAGGTTGTCGATGTGGGCGTCCTGGTACGTCATCCCGAACGATCCGTCCTTGCGCCAGTACGGATGCCGGTAGTGCGGAAACGAGCCGAACATCGCAAACAGCTCCATGCCGGCGGCCGACATGTCCTTTGTGTCCTTCTCCTGCGGCTCCCATTGCCAGAACATCATTGCCGCAACGGGTTTCCCGTCGTGGTACAGCCCCGGTGCGCCGTTCAGCTCCGCCACGCGCCACCCTGCGCCGGGCGCCGTTAAAGGCGCCATGCACATTGCCGCAGCCGATATTGCGGCGTCAAGCCGCGGGACGGACCTCGCCCTTGGATTCGGCACGATTTCATGCGTGATTGTTCCGTTGGCCGCGCGTTTCGCGCTCACGCGATGTCCGCCGGGCAGGCGTAGGTTGCGGAACGAGACCTCCTTGCCGTCCCACTCCTTCGGGAGCGCAGGGAAGAGACGATAGGTGTTCGAGTGGGGATCGTATGACAGCAGCATTTCCTGTATGCCGCGCGCATAGCCGAAGTTCGCCTCCAATGTAAACGGGCGGTACGTCAATCTGGAAAGGCCGCACTTCAACTGGTCTCCGTTCACGTTGAACCCGTTTCGCGCGGTGAACGCACGGGCGAAATCCTTCAAGTAGCGATGCGCCCTGTCACCGCGTCCAAGCCGAGCCTCGAAACATCCCGCCCACGGAAACGAGAAACCAACCCACAATCCAGTGCCGAGCCCTTCCCACCATTCCACCGACTTCACGAAGTCCACGCCGTTCTCGCACGGGACGTTCGTCAGCGGAAACACCTGAATGAGGTGCGACGGATGCCGATGCGAGCCCTTGAGTAGGTTTCCCGCGGAGATTTCGAGCGTACCGTCCTTCGTGACGTTAGGCGGACCGAACGTACCGACGTATGACCTCCACTTCACCGTCTCGTCCGCGTTCCCGCACGCCTCGGCGAAGCGCGAGAGCCACACGTAGAAACTGTCGAGTATCGCCCTTTCATAACTGGAGTTCGCGTTGAGGAAGCACGAGTTGCCGTTGCCTCCGACCTCCGGCGAACATGACAGGGTGAGCTTCCTCACGCCATCGACAACCTTCCACGAGTGCTCGAGTCCTGCGGCCAGTTCGCGTCCGAACGCGAGGTACTTCGCGGCCTTCTCGGGCGTCGGGTCGTAGTCCCATGCATCGCACAAGGTGTTGAACGCCCAGATGCCGTGAATCGGCGGCAGCGTATAGGCGGTCCAGCCGAGAATGGGCTGCGCCGCGTACCCCATCGTCGGTGGTATGACGGCGCCGTCGCCTCCCTTGAATATCTTGCGGCAGAACTCACGGCACTCGGGAAGCCGCTCGATGTAGAAGTCCGCAAACGCCTCAAGCGCTTCGACACATCCGGCCGGCCCCGCCGCCCAGTACGTCATTTCGGTGTTGAGGTCGTTGTGGTAGTCGCCATGCCACGGCGGAAGCTTCCCGTCGTCCGCCGTCCACAGGCCCTGAAGCGCGAGCGGGGCACATCCGGCGCGCGCGCCGGCCCCGTAGAGATAGATTGCGAAGTCGTAGAGGCGCTGCAATTTCGGGTCGGGGATGGACACTTCGCTCTCCGCATTGAATTTCGGCCAGAAAGCGGAACGCGGAGCATCACATGCGGGACGGAACCTCACGCCGGACTCGAAGTCCCTGTCGAACCTGTTGTCCGCGCCCTTGCGCCGCAACCGCCTGTAAACCGCCTTGCCGTCGTCGATGGCGATTTCGGGCTCAGGATAGCCACCGAGCTCGGCGAATGACGGATTCTTCACGAACTCCTTGGAGTCAAACGTGACGCCGTCAGGGACACGCATGGAAAGGAGCGTATCGGCGTCGTCGAACCATGCGACAATGTCCCGGTCGCCGGACGGTGTCGCCACGGTCACCGTCGCGGAGGCGGTCGCGCCGTCGAGCCTGAAACGCCGGAGAGACTGTCCCTTGCCGAGCTTCAGCACGAAACGCACGCCAGGAAGCTTCGTCGCTGAATCCCCCTTGTCGAAAATCTCCTTGCGCCGGCCGTCATCCTTCTTCGTCACCGTGTCAACGAGCATATCCCATGTGAAATTGGGAGAGTCGTAGCATGTAGGCCAGATGTTATGCCAGAAGTCCGCACGGTCGAGAGTGACATTGAGCGTATTGCCGCCACCCCAGATAAGCGCGCCAGCGCTGCCGTTTCCCAGCGGAATGCCATCGTCCCACGAGGACACGGGGGCGACGAGGTCGAGAAGCGACTCGCCGTCATAATTGTCCCGCATGATCAGCACATCCTTCCTACGCGACGCGGGCGTGACGACAAGGTCCTTCAACTCGCCGTTCTCAACGCGGCCTTCAATGGTGGTGTTCTTCGGCGCGTGGAGCTTGAAGTCGCAGTTCCAGTCCTTCGGCCACGCGGGCAGGAGGAAGATTTTGTCGCCTTCGTACTGCATGAGCATCGACTGGATCGTGCTCAGGAAGATTCCGCCCTCGTCCTGGTCCGGACACCAGTTGAAGTTCGGGCCCCAGTACGCCGGCCAGCGGTAGATGTTCTTCGAGTGCGTGAGCGCGCGGTCCGCGATATGCACCCGCGCCTCCTCCGTCATGCCGAGATACGCCGCGTTCACCTCGTCTTGCGCCCAGCCGAAATAGAGCTTGTGGAAGCGTCCTTCCGTGTACGTGCGCCGTCCGATCTCCACGTTCGGCTTCTCGAACGAACAGAGCCGGAACGGGAACACGCAGTAGAGCTCCGGCGTCTCGAAGTTGTGGCGGCCCGCGAATTTATCCGCCGGCGCGAACACGACCTTGCCGCCGAGCGTGCGCGTGGGCAGTTCAGGGACGCGCGCGCGTATTTTCGCGAAGAGCGCGCGGTCGTCCTCGGACAGGACGCCCTTCGGCAACGCGAGCAGCATCTCCGTCACACACGTCAGGCCCGCGATCTCCGGCATCGGGTTCGTGCAGTTCCACCACGTCTCTGTCGCCTGGGCCGGATGCATCAGGTAGCGCCCGTTCGCGTCGAGCCCGTAGTGCTCGTCAAAGTAACGCACGTATTCGCGGACGGACGGCAGGGCCTTCGTCTTGAACCACGCGTCGTCCTGCGTGAAGGCGTAGCAGCGGAGAAGCATCAGCGAAAGCTCCAGCTGCCCGACCCAATCATACTTGATATAACCGCTACTCTGGAGTTTGTCCTTGCGGTCCTTCCACTCTCGTTCCGAACCGTAGGTGGCGATGAAATGGTCACCCCACGGCTGCATGCATTCCGGGAAGTACGCGCCGCCGTGGCCGAGGTACTTGCGCGTACGCTTCACGTTGAAGTCGATGAGGCCGCAGTACATGTTGAACAGCGGCTGGAGCATGTCGAGGTCGCCGGACGCGAACATCGTGTAGTACGGGAGGCGCGTGTTCTGCCACCAGTATCCGCTGCCCCAGTGGCGGTAGTCGGGGTCGCCCTTGTGGGACATCGTGAAGAGCGACCCGTTGAAGCGGATCGGGAGACGTCCGCGTCCCGTGCACCCGTTGAGATATCGCTGCGCGGCGTAGCGCAGCGTGATGGCCGCACACTCGTCCACGACGAATCCCGAGCCGAAGTTGCGTTCCGCGGCCACGCCGTCCATGACGATCTTCGCGACACCCGTCCGCGACACGATGACCTCGATCGCGGTTTTGCGTCCCGCGTGGAGTTTCGTCGGATGCGTGAACCAATTCTTCCCGATGAGAAGGCGTATCTGCCCGTTGAGCACGTCAACGAGGAATCCGTCGCCCCTCCCCGGCGTCGCGTTGTCGAGCAGCCGCTGCGGCCTCTCGAAACGATCCGTCGAGAACGTGCACGCAAAGCGGAAAACTGGGACAACGGGCGTCTTGCCCGTTGCTGGGGTGGCGGGCGTCTTGCCCGCAACTGGGACAACGGGCATCTTGCCCGTTGCAACAACCTCTCCCGCCTTCGGAACGCCCGAATACAGTACCTTCCCGTCGAGCTCCACCTCGGCGGACACAAACGTGCCGAGGAAGCGGTTCCCGCCCTTGGAATCTACGCCAATGCTCAGCGGCATCTTCTCGTTGGTTGGCAGCGAATACGGCTTGCGCGGCGCGTTCTTCGCCGCGTCGGACGGCGTCACGTCGATGTGGCTGCGGTCCCAGAACGCGCGCCAGGCGGCGATGTGCGCGGCGCGCTTCGCCGCCTCGCCGTCGAGCGTCCAGCCGTCGCGGTCGAGCATGTCGTTCGTGCGACGCAGCCATTCCGCTTCGTCCTTGCACGGGTGCAAGCACGTGATCGCGGTGAGGAAGAGTATCTCATGCGGCGCGCTCGGCGAGCGCGCCCTACCATCTCCCCGTGGTAGGGCCGCCTCGCCGAGGCGGCCGTACTTTCTCGTCATGCCACCGAAGACTCGGTTCGAGAGCAGATCAGGTTTTCCGAGATCGCCCGTCGCCTGATAGTAGTCGTAATACTTCATCATCTTCGCGACCGTCTCGTTCCGGTTCACATGGCACCACCCGCCCGGCACGAGACGGTCGGCGTTGATTGTAAACGTGATCGGCTTGCCGTTTTCCGTCGCACCGTCGAACTGGTTACCCAATCCACTTGCACCGTACTGCTTTGATGAGGAAAACTCCTTCGACCCGCCAGGGTAGAGACGCCAGTTGATGACTTTCGCCTCGACGCCCGGCGCACCCTTCACGTCGCAAACGGCAATCGAATCTGTTCCGTGCTGTACGCGGTAGCGCAGCGACACCGCCCTCCCACCGCTCTTCCACGTGGCCTCAAACTCGCCGCGCTCCATCGAGAGTTCCTGACGATACGTCCCCTCATCGACGGGTGACTTCGTCTCGTAGTCGATCGCGCCGGTCTTCACGTGGAGTCCGCCCTCATTCCATGAATCAGAATTCTGCAGCACGGTGTGCAGCGTGCCGGCGGCGTCCAGCCACGCCATCGCGCCGACCTCGCCGTTGCCGAGAACCATCATGCCCTTCTCGTCCATTGCCGGCGTGTCGAACACGATCGGTGCCGGCGCGTACGCGAACGCAGATACCGCAAATCCTGCGGATACAATAAGTATTCTCGTTTTCATTGTTTATCCTTTCAAATTTGTATCAACTTTTTTATTTAACACAGAGACGCAGAGAATAACCCCTCAATGTACGATCCTGAACACATCAGCATTGGCATCGGGCTTGAAGTCGGCAGGTAACTCAAATTCGACGCCGTCTGTGGCCTTCGCGCAGTTGAACGACTTGCCGGAGCCGACGTGTACGAGCTTCGCCGCCGTCACGTCGGGGATGCTTTGGCGCCCCTTCCCCGCCTCGCCTTCCTTCCAAAGGCGGATCGCGTACTCCGCTCCCGTTCTGCGGTTGCGCGTAAACGCCCAGTCGCCTTTGCGGTACGGCGCGAGAGGACGCGTCTCGTAGATCGCCTCGCCGTTCACCTTGAGCCACGCGCCCAGAGCGGCCATGCGCTCCAGCGCCTGGTGTGGGAGGCGTCCGTCGGGCTGTGGGCCGACGTCCAGCGCGAGGTTGCCGCCCTTCGCGACGATGTCGATGAACGTATGGAGAATCTGCCGGACACTCTTGTACTCGTCCTCGAAATGGTAGCCCCAGTACCTGCCGATCGTGATGCAGCTCTCCCACGGCACGGAGATCGGGGTTTTCGGCACCGTCTGCTCCGGCGTGATCACGTTCTCGCACGTGCCGCCGGCCGTGCGGTCGACTGAAATGAGAGCGGGGTTGTACTTGCGCGCCTCGGCGATGATGTCCTCGATCCCGATGTCGAGTCCCCTCCGGCGCTGGACCTGTCCGCCGTCGAGCCAGATGATGTCCACCTTCCCGTAGTCGCGCACGATCTCGACGATCTGGTTCTTGGTGAACTCCCTGAAGCGCGCCCATTTCTCCGGGTGCTTCTTCACGTCATACGTCGGGAACTGCGTCGTCCTGCGTCCAATGCCGTGGTCCTCCCAGAAGTCGGTGTGGTACCAGTCCGGCTTGGAGAAGTACGCGGCGATTCCCAGCCCCTCGGCGCGGAAGGCGTCGAACACGTGCTTCACGATGTCTGCGCGTTTGTCCGTGGAGAACGGACACTGCGGCGACGTCACCTTGTAGTCGGAGTACTTCGTGTCGTACAGACAGAACCCGTCGTGCTGCTTCGTAGTGAAGAGAACGTACTTGAAGCCGTTGTCCTTCGCAGCCTTCGCCCATGTCTCCGGGCGGAAGCGGACCGGATTGAACGAACGGATCAACCCAAAGTACTGGCGCTTGAACTCGTCGACGTCAGCCGTCCAGTCCACTTCAACGCGCGACCAACTGGCCTTGCTGTCACAGAGCGGCCAGGACTCCTTGATACCGATGTCGGAGTAAAGCCCGAGACACATCATCAGCGCGAGTTTCTGGTCCTTGAACCACTCGAGCCGTTCGCGCACCTCCGGCTCCTTCGGCTGGACGTATCCCTTTGGCGTGTAGCCGTGGACCTCATCCGTGACGCCGTCCAACGCAGGCATCGCCGCGAGCTCCTTGCCGCCGAGCGGGACGCGCACCACGACGTCAAAGGCGTCGCTAGCAGAACGCGGGCACTTCACGGTCTTGATCTCGTCGCCGAGCTTGAACGAGAACTCCTTCACCGACGGATCAAGGAAGTGGATGAAGAGCGTGTCGCCCTTGCGCGTGGTGACGACCTTGTCACCGAGCGACACGCCGCCGGCCTTCGTGCCGTAGATCGAGTCGCCGTTTTTCTCGAACCACTTGCCGATCCCCTCGAACACCTCCACGGCCTTGGCGGGAATCTGTCCGGAGGCGTCAGGACCGATGTTGAGGAGGAGGTTGGATCCCTTCGACGCGGCGCGCGCGATGAGCGCGATGCACTCCTCCGGCGGACGGAATCTGTTCTGTCCGATCTTGTATCCCCATACGTCGTACTGGATCACGTCGCATTGCTCGGACGGCCGGTCGTCGAGAAGCGGCTGGTTCTTCGAGAACATCGTCCCCACGCCGGGAAGGTCGCACTCGAAGAGCTGGATGTCCTCCTTCGGACGCGGCGCGCGGTGGTTGTTGTTCGCCACGAGCACCTGGCGCGAATGGATGAGGTCGAATATCTCGTCGAAGCCCCAGTCGAACGTGCCGCCCCGGTCCCTGTCGTACTGGTCCCATTCGCAATCGAACCAGATGTTGCCCGGATGGTAGTTGTCGAGAAGCTCCGTGATCTGCCCCAGCATGTACCGCTTGTACGAGGCGTAGTCGGGCTTCTGGTCCTTGGCGTACGCCTTGAGCCACTTGCACGATCTTCCAAGCGGATAGTCCCGGCGGTGCCAGTCCATCAGGGAATAGTAGAGGTTGAGCTGGATTCCCTCCGCCTTGCACGCCTCGGCCAGTTCGCCGATGACGTCGCGCTTGAACGGCGTGGCGGCGATGTTGTAGCCGTCGACCTTCGAGGGCCAGAGGGCGAAGCCGTCGCAGTGGCGCGCCGTGACGGTGATGTACTTCGCGCCGGAACGGCGGACAATCCGCACCCATTCGCGGGCGTTGAACTTGGACGGGTAGAAGCCGTCAACGATGCGCTCGTAGGCGTCGCGGTCGATCTTCCCGTGCCACATGTAGCACTCGCCCTGCGCGTAGTAGGCGTAGAGGCCCCACACGATGAACACGCCGTAGCGCTGTTCGGCGAATTTCTCCCGCGCCTTGAGGTTCCACGCCTCGGGCCTGTATTCCGCAGCCGCCGCCGCGCAAAACCCGACCGCCAACATGGAGCACGCAATCAATGCTTTTGATTTCACCTTTTGTCCTTTCATGCTCTGTTTCAAGCGCCGAGGAGGTCGGCGGCGGATATGATCGCGTCGAAGTAGCCGTTCCCGCGAACGACGGGAGCAAGCTCCCCTTCGTACACGAGAGCGGTGCGAACGGACGTCCCGCGCGGGTGGCGAAGCCTCGCGACCTTCTCCGCGACCTCCGTTTCGATGGATTCGCCAATCCGGCTCTTCCGCTTGACCTCGACAACATACATTGACTTTCGCGTCTGCACAAGCAGATCGATCTGAACGCCCTTCCCATCGCCTCGCTTCCCAGTCTTGCCGGGACGCTTCTCATACGGCACGGCGGAAAGGACCGGAACGCCCTCAAGATGAAGCGGCCTCACGAGTTCCCGAAAATTGTTGACGACGAGATTCTCGAACTGAAGCCCGAGGATGGAGTCCCATCCGGGAAGCGACTCCAGCGAATCGAACAGGTACGTGTCGGACAATATCTCCGTTTCGTGCGGCAGGACGTACTTCAGGTAGAACCGCGTATAGTTGTCGGAAAGGCGGTACTTCACCGTCCGCGCCTTTTTGCCC
>CACWIW010000072.1 GCA_902761035.1 uncultured bacterium
AGGCGCGCCATCGACTGCACGAAGCAGTTGATCTGCGGCGGCAGCTCGAGCCCGAGCTTCTGGAGCTCGGAGACGACCGCGTTGAGGCGGTACACCACGTCGTAGGAGAACTTGCCCTTGGCGAGGATCGAGTCGAGAACCGCCTCGACCTTGTCGCGGTTGGCCTCCAGAGCCGCCTTGCCCGCAGGCGAGAGAAGGTTCTCGAGACCGCGCAGGACGAACGTCTTGTCGCGGAACGTCGCGCCCATGATGACGCGCAGCAGTTCGTGCCGCTCGTTGATCATGACGGGCTGGTTCGTATTCTTGTCGATGACGGCATTCCCGTTCTTGTCGAGGAGCTTTCTCGAGCTCTTGAGCTCGTAGAGGTTGCCGAAGTCGATGAATGTGATGTTGCTGTTGTCGACCATCAGGTTGCCGGCGTGGGTATCGCCGTGGAACTTGCCGGAGCCGAGGAGCGCCTCGTGGAACCACGCCTTCGTGGCCTCGATGAGCTTGCCCTGCGCTTCCCTGATCTTCTTGCACTGGTCGAAGCAGGTATCGATCACGTGCGGTATCGCGGTGACGGGGAGGTCCTTCTTGAGGACAGGCACCTTCTTCGGCTTGTTTGTCTTCGGGTCGATGGGGCCGTCCTCCCACTTGATCTGGCCGGTCGCGGAATCCTCCTCGAACACGGCGGACGCCGTCTTGCGGATATCCGCTATCTGCTCCTTGAAGTACTTGTCCATCGGCTTGCCCTTGGCGACCTCCGCGACCAGCACGTCCTTCGTGGGCGCGACGATGTCGGAGATCTTCATGGACTTCACGCTGGGGGCGATGATCGAAAGCGGGTGCGGCTGGGCATTTCCGGCGCCCTTTCCCTTGGCGATGTCGTAGAGCTTCACGCCCTCCTTCGCGTTGTTGGCCTCCGTGCGGAAGTCGAACTCGGTCATGTACTGGGCGAGCTGCCCTTTCCACGTCGTGGCGCATGATCTTCACGACGAGCTGCCGCGGATCTTTCTCGCCCTTGATCTTGAACTCGCAGAGGAACGCCTCGCCGACGGACGCCGCGCCGAGGGACTGCTTGAGCTCGATGGACTCGATCTCCTTGCCCGGCCCCTTGCCCTTCGACTCGTTGATCATCTTCATGAAGTGCGCCTGAACGACCTTGCGCGGGATCGGCGCGAGGTTCGACTTCATGTCGTCGAGCGCATCGGCGTACTTGCCCATGATGTCCTTCGGCAGGCCCTGCATCATCTTCTGCAGGAGCGGGCTCGTGCCCTTCAGGATCGCGCCGGTGAACTTGTTGATGGCGGCCTGCTGGGCGGAGACGAGCTTCTCCCCCTGAAGTCCGGTGAAGTCGAACGTCTTCGCGTACCTCATCGCGGCGGCGAAGCACGAGCGCTTGTCGGCCTTGCCGAGCGACGTGAAGTAGGTGGAGATGATCTGGCGGAAGAATCCGATCTGGCCGGGCGCATCGGCGTTCGCGGCGGAGTCGAGGATCTGGTTGAGGTTCTTGCCGTCGAGCATCGTCTTGAGGTCCTTCGCCGACGTGTTCTTGTACGGCTCGTTGACGATGCTGCCCTGCGCGTTGGCGTTCGCGTTGCCCACCTGGAAGACGGTGTTGATGAACTGCTGGATGTTCTCGCAGCCCTTGTTCGCCATGGCGAGGATGAGGTTGTCGAACTTCGCAAGCTCCGTGCCGAGCAGCTTCGCGGGATCCTTGAGGAACTGCGAGAGATTCTGGGCGAAGTCCTCCTCCGTGGCGGCGACGGCGAGGGGCTTGCCGCCGTTGGCCTTCTTGAACTCGGCGTCGAGGATGTCCACCATCTTGCCGAGGCCGTCCTTCACGGCGTCGGCGATCTCCGGCGCGCAGGCACGGTCGATAAGGGTGGGATCCTTGATGATCTCGGCGAGCGCGATGACGTTCCGGTCGGACGTGAGGATCTTGCGCATCGCCTCGCCCTTTTTGTTGACCGTGACGTCACCGACCATCGTGTCGTCGGAGAACACGAGGTCCGCGACGAAGTCCTTGATGCCGTTGAGACCGCCGATGTCGTTCAGCGCCTTGGGGACGGCTTGCGCCGGCCTCTGCGCCGGCATGGCCTGGACGACCTCGTTGATGTCGCCGACGATGGGAGCCTTGACGATGATCTCGCCGTCGACCGACTTCTCGAGCGGGATGTTCGCCACGTTCTCGAGCATCTTCTTCATTTCCGGCGGCAGATCCGCATTCTCGCTGTCGAGCTTCGCGTGGTAGGCGTCGAGCAGCGCCTTCGTGTCGCCGACCTTCTCGCCGCTCAGCGCGCGCTCGGCCATCTCCACGAGGATGCCGGTGTTGTAGTCGCCCTTGATGAGGGAATCCACGTCAACCTTGCCGTTGGACTTGTTCGTGAGGATGAGCGCGGCGAACTGGCGCGTGAGGCTCGTCCTCTCGCTCGCGACCATGACACCTTCGAGATCACGGTCGTACACGGTCGAAAGGAGGGTCTTTGTGGCGGTGTCGCCGAGCGTATCCGCATCCAGCACGGCGCGGCCGATGAGCCGCTTCACGAACGTTTCGGCATCCACCTTGAGATCGACCTTCGTCGCGAGGTTTCCCTTGCCGAGGATCGCGGAAAGGTTGCCGTTGTCGTCCTTCACGAGCTTCACGTATGCGTTGGTGAGCTTGAACTCGCCCGTCTCGCGCACGTTCGCGGGCAGCAGCTTAAGCGCCTGCGCAACAAGGCAACGGAAGGAGTTGACGAGCGCGGTGTGCTGCTTCAGCCGGTCGTTGACGGCATCCAGGCCCTTGCAGCGCCGGCCGCGGGTCGCGTCGAGCTCGGAGAGTTCGCGCATCGAAAGGAGGCTCATCGCGTCCGTCACGCCGTATTTGACGCCATCGCTGCCCTGAGCGCCGTGGGCGGACATCGAGGCGGCGTTCGCGTTATCGCGCCTTCTAAGGTTGGAGGCGCTCATGTTTGAGGTCGCCAGAGCCTTCGCCGATTCGCGCGCGGTGACGGCGGCGCGCGAGGCATCCGTGAATCCTTTGCCCGCGTTGGCGTACTCGTCGAGGATCGCCCGCACCTGCGCACGCGTGAGCGGCGAGAAGCGCATCTTCAGGAAGTCCGTACGCTCCGCCTTATTGGACAGCATGTCGATCTCGGTCGGAAGTCCCAGCCGGTTGCGGATCTCGCTCATGGCGTCGGCGCCCACGCCGCCATTCTGGAGCGCGTTCAGGAACGTGAGCTTCACCTCAAGGATGCGTTCGGGGGAGAGGATGGTCCGGTTCTTGGACGTCTTCCAGACGTGGTTGTTGACCTTGACGAGCTCGGTCGAGCCGTCATCTTTCGTCCTGAAGTCAATCTGCCCGGCGTTGTAGTCGCCGGTCGCGATGCTGTTGAACTGCGCGAGGCTGATGTTAGGTAGTGCCATGGTTGTTTCTCCTTTTTACTGATTCTGTCTTCTAATCTTCTGCCTTGATTACACCATAGAGCCGGAAAGGTTACATGTGTCTTATGCCCGTACACTGATATGCGAATCTCACTTGAAGATCTTGGAGAGTTTGTCGCGGGCGAAGTAGGACGGGCAGGAGAGTTCGTTGACGGTCTTTGCGATGTCGCCGCCGAGCTGCTTATTCCGCCCGTTCCTGTTCTGGACGGTCACGTTTCCGGTCTGAAGGGGCTTCTCACGCACATGCTGCCATGCCTCCCCCTCGACGATCTTGCCTTCCTCCTTGAGGCGTTCGGCGTGGGCGATCACGTCGTCGAGACGGCTGACGGCGGCGTTGTAGCTGTCCTGCGAGAGGCGCGGGCGGATGGAGTCGAGGTAGGCGTCGCGCTTCGGCCCCGTCTTCAGCTCCAAGAGCGCCTTGTAGGTCTCGCCGTCGATCTTGTCCGGCACGGCAAGGGACTTCGCGCCCGCCACGCCCTTGAGCGCGTAGATGACGGCCTTGTTCCGTAACTTGGAGGCGTCTATGGTGAGCCCCCCGTCTTTGTCGACGGTGATGCCGGGATCGGCGAGCAGATGTGCATACTCGGCGTCGACGTGACGCGAATCAATCTTCTGGGCAACGTTGCGGAGCAGCTTCTTGAAGAGGTCGGCGCGATCCTTGTCGAAGGAGAATCTCATCGCGCCGGTGCGGTACTGCGAGTAGCAGGCGTCGTTGTCGATGCCCTTGACGGTGACCTTGTGCGTCTTCATGTCAACGTGGACGAAGTAATTGTTCCAATGGCGGTCGGCCTGACCGGTCACGAGGTCGAGCCAGTGCAGGCGGTTGAGCTCGCGTTTGATGTCGGCCAGGATTTTGAGTTGCTCGTTTACAGGCAGTCGCCTGATGTCTATCGCCGACAACCCGGTCTCGGACGAAGAGGACAGCACCTCCCGTTGTAGCGAACCGGGCGTCACGCCCTTCGCCTTCTCCATGTAGAAGCCGAACACGCCCTTGTGCGATCCCGCCGAGTAGTCCACGATCAGTCCGCCCAGACCCAGCGCGACGGCCGCCTCCTTGGAGGCGAAGTTGAGGTTCACGGCCATCTGCTCCGTGTCGTAGTTCTTGGCGGTGCCGGCCGAGAGGGCGGAAAGTCCTGTCCGGCTTTCCGTCTCGCCCTTGAAGACGACTTGCCTGCCGTCGCTGCGCGTCAGCTCGTACACCGTGCCGACCGTACCGGTGCCGAGCAGGCGCTTCGAGACGATGTTGGCGTCCTCGTTCGCGGGATCGACGTCGGAATCCTGAAGTCCGCGCGCGCGGGCTTCGACGACCGACGAGACGGAGAGCTTCCCCTGGAACACCGCCATCGCCTCCGCGCCGGTGAAGAACTGGTCGTTGCCGTACATGCTGCCGACAATCCGGCCGAGGCCCTCGATCACGGTTCCGACGCCTGCGAAACGTCCAAACAGCTTGTTGAGTCGAGTGGCCGGCGGGGTGTTCACCCACTTTGCATTCTTGGCCGCCTCCACCAGACGCTTCCCCTTTTTGTACAGGTCCGAGTAGAGCGCTTTGAACTCTTCCTTCGTCTTTTTGGGATCTTTTGCGGCCTCGGCGAGGGTGTCCATCGCCTCTAAGACGTCGTCGCGGCACCCCAACCCATTGATGTGCGCCGTGTCGACGTAGCCTAACTGGTTTTCGTAGCCGGCTTCCTCGCAGAGCACCGATTTCGCGGTTTCGACGTAGTGGGCAATAACCTTCCGCATGACCTCGTGGCGGGCGGTCTTGAAGAGTTCCTCGGCCTTGGCGACCTCCCTCTCGAGGACCTTCACGATGTCCTTCGCGACCACCATCCGTCCGCCTGCGACGGCGATGCCGTTCTTGCGGATGTCCCTCAGCGCCGCCTTCATCGTGGCGATGTCGCTTTGCAGCGCGTTGAACTCGTCCTTGCCGATGGCGGCCGACGGGTTGCGCCGGAAGGCGTCGATCCTCTCCGCGATCGGACGCAGCTTGCTGGACACCTCCTCGTTCACGGTCGCAAGCGCGTCCGCCGTACCGTGCATCGCCAGCGCCTGACGCGGCAGCAGCTCGTTGACCTTGGCCTTGAGGATGGCCACGACGTTGGGATCCGCGTTCTTGCCCTGGGCCGCCAGATGCACCGCGAAGTCCTTCATCTGATAGGCGAGGTGGTTGATCTCCGTCGCCCGGCGGTCGCAGAGCTGCCGGAGGTCGTTCACCTCGTTGTAGAGCTCCGCGTCCACACCTTTGAACCGCGGATTCGCCTGCCGCATCTCGTCCTCGTGGCGCGACATCGCGTCCAGGCTCTTGCCGAGCTGCGCAAGGAGGTCGGAGAGGGCCTGCTGCGCCTTGACAGCGTCGGCGATCGCCTTTCCGACCTTGGACGACGCGTCGAACTTCCCCTTCTTGTCGAACGCCCCCGCGAGCTGGCTGCCGGAGAACTTGTCGAGCGCCTTAAGCGTCATCGAGGCCGTGTCGGCCGTCTTGGCGAGGAGATTGAGCGAATCACGGCTCAGCGCTCCGTCGGTCACGATTTTCTGAAGCTTATTCTTGACTTGCTTCCCGTCGAGGCTCTGCGTCGAGACCTTGGCGGCCTTCATGAGCAGGACGTCCAGCTGGGACACCATCTTGCCGGCGGCCTCCAGCTCCGGCGCCACCGGGGGGTTCACGCCATCCTTCGCCCCCTGGGGCACCTGCGGCGCGCCCTTCGGCTTCGCGGCATCGACGCCGCGAAGGAAGTAGTCCATCGACACATTGTTGATGTTCACGCTTTGTACCGGCATGGATTGTCTCCTTTTAACTTTTCATCTTGTCTACGCACGAGGCGGTCAAAGGTTACAGCAGCTTCTCCGATTTAGCCAGAACGGCATTATTATACACCTTTTACGCCGTGAACCGCAATACGATAACTTCATTCCGGGTTCATATATTGCGATTTGTGACGGGCCGCGTAGAAAGCGCCGCTTCTCGTAGGGAGATCAAACCGGCCTTGTAGGGAACCCCAAAATCCCTAGTAGGGAGGTCAAACCCTGGCTAAGTCTCAAAAATCCCCCTCACCTAGGGAGACCGAACCCTCCTTAGGTCTCAAAAATCCCCCTCACCTAGGGAGACCAAACCCTCCTTATGTCTCAAAGATTCCCCCTCCCTCCAAGGGAGAAGCGCGGCCCGTCTAGCGCTCACACCACGCCCAAAGCACTCTTACAAGCGCCTCCATCGCAGAAGGAAATTCAAAATCGCCTTTAATTGATCTAAATGCCAACTATATCATCTTGAACGACATTTAAAGACGAAATTCAATAGCACAATCTGTCGATTTTCTGACACAAAAAGTGTGCCAGAAAATCGACAAAATGTGACAGCCCTTCTTGCCTGTATATCCAAATACAGCGCGCTTACCATCGTTTTTGTCTTGATATGATGTTTTCGCTAGTATTTTGAATTATTTCCTGCGATGGGAGCCGCTCCTACACTGTCTGGAAGGCGGCGTTGACTGGGAAAGCCGCCATCTTGGCAGCCCAAAGGACAGCTCACACCTCCACCTTCACCACCCGCCAGAGGTGACAGGGCATGCTTGGAAACCGCACCGCCGCGAATGCCTCGCCGACAACGTCCTTGACCCCTTCCTCCGCCACATCCTTGCGCAACGTCCCGTCCACCACGCGATAGAGGTTCGCGCCCATCGTGTGCGGCAGCACCAACAGTTTCACCGCTTCCGGATCCGGACACTGCGCCGCCGGACACGGACACCACCCGCTCGCGTCAACGGCGCTTTTCAACCCGCCGCTTACGCCCGACACAACCTGCACGCCCGTCTCCCCGTCGTGCGCCGGACCATGCCGCACCGGATGCGCCCTCTCCATTTCGGCAAGTTCCTCGCTCGGATCCTCACCGAGCGCCAACGGCTCGGTCACGTAAAACGCCGTCTCCAGCAACCGCAATGTCACCTTGTTCTCCGCTTCCACCTGTTCTTTCAAGTGCTCCCGCCCAGCCCGCACCATCGAATCGCCGTAGAAAATGTTGCTCGGCCGCTGAACGGCCAACATGTACACTTTCCGTCCGTTCACGTCCGCGTATGGCGAATACACCTTCCCCAACGTCATCCGGAAGTTTTCTGCGAAGAACACCTTCGGGTCGATGCCGTCGTGCGGCATGATGGCGCGGAACTCGAACCGTCCCTGGATCAAGTCTCGGACATGCTCCTGAAATATCCTGCGCACGTCCGCTTTCCACCCTTGCCGCAGTTCCGCGTCGCTCCCGGCATACAGCTTGACGACATACAGGAAGTTCACTTCATAGTGCGAAAGGATGAGCGTGTCGCGGTCAAACAGCCGGTTGTGGAAGTGGATGTTCTGGTATTCGTTGTCGTCGCCGCCAGTTCGCAGGTTCAGTCCGCTTTGGTCGTAGTCGAAATCCTTCTCCATCCGCGCGCTGATGAAGAAGTTCGGGATGACGTCGTAGCCCTCCGTGTCGGGGTCTCGCAGCATCTTCACGCTCTTGCCGTCGAAGAGCCGACGCCCCTTCAGCACCGACGCCGACGCGTCGTCGCCCGGCAGGAACAGGTCGAGGTTGAGCTGGAGCATGTCGCGCGCGTACGTGAACTGCTTGGCCACGCTTTTCTCCTCCAGCGCGCGCCCGATCTTGTAGTACTTCGAGTCCGCGATGTAGAACGTCTGGCGTCCGTCCCGGTGCGTCAGGCTGTCGTCGACGTAGAGGTGGTCAATCTCCTTGCCGTCACGCAGCTCGCGGATCGGGTCGAGGTCTCGGTCGCCGATCAAGTCGTCGATCATCGACTCGAAAATGATCTCGAAGTTCTTCGCGATCAGGTACTCCTCGCCCTCGTTGACGACGTTCGCCCGATGCGACTTGTGGAAGAACGCGAAGCAAAGTTCCCAAAGCGCCAGGTCGCGGTCGGAGAAGTACTTGTACTTGATCTGGCGGAGACGCGCCTCGCCGTACCCGGAGAGATATCGCTTGAACTCCGCCGCCGGGATGAGGTCGTACGCGAGGTTGAACCGTTCCTTGAACCCGTAGTGGCGGTTCACGTAGTCCAGGATCGAGTAGAAGATGACGAGCAGCTCCTCGTCAAAGTTCACCACCTTCTTCTTTGTCCTCGGTTCCAGGTAGAGCGGATCGCCGTCCTGTAGGAGCGCCGTGGTCTTCGAAATCGTGCGCGACCAGTTGATCTTGTGGACGCCTGAATGCTTCTCCTTCACCCGGAACGTGAAGTAGTCCTGGTTGTCGCGGTTGAAGCGGATGAGGGCGAGGATCACGTCCAACAATGTGTTGGTCACGTACCGGCGGCGGAACCCGCCCGACTGCCTCTCCCGCCGACGCCAGATGGCGTCGGACCCGGGGTGCGTCTCGTCGAAACGCGCGATGGCGCGGTAAATCCAGACCGCGAACTCGTAGAGGAAATCCCGTTCCCGCTCCTCAAGTCCGTGTCCATCCTCCGCGACCGCCTTTTCGGGATCGATCAGCGCCTCGGGCGAGAAGCCCAAGGGAAGCGCGGCGGTGCAGAAGACGCGGTCAACCTTCTCGCCGTCGATCACCTTCGGCTCGAGCACGACCTTCGGAAGGAAGAACACGAAGTCGTCGCACTCGGCGCTTCGGAAATAGCCGACGTGCTCGACCTTCACCTTCTCGTCCGTGAGCAGGAGCCGGTCGCGCGGAAGGACGCCTTCCAATACCTTTGGATCGTACCGGCACTCCTCAATCAGGATTCGCATCTGCCGCCCCGCCCTTGGGTTCCTCCTTGACGCCCTTCTCCTTCCATTTCAGCCCCCTGAGAAAAGCGGCAACGACATCAAGCTTCACGTCGCCGGGCTTGTGCGTCACGCGGTTCTCGCCCTCGCCTTCTTCCACCTTCTCGGAGTAGAAGAAATCGCGGAACTTCAATACCGTGTTGTCCGCCTGCTGGAAGCAGTCCTTCTTCGGAAGCTCGTAAGACTTGAACACGTCGCCGTAGAGATAGAAGAGAACCTTGTTGGCGAACTGCTCGGCTGAAATGTAGCCCGTCGCATCGTCCGCCTTGACGAAGAAGTAGCCGAGCTGTTTGTCCTCGCTCTCCGTCGCCTTTGCGATATGCCCGTTGATCGCCGACAGGAAATCCCACCAGTCGAACAGGGAATCCCCGACCTCGATCTTGCGCTCTTTCCAGTTCTGATCATCCGACTTGTCCGGCTTGGCGATCGGCACGTACTCCCAATCCCACCTTCTCTTGAACGCGCTGTCGATCGGGAACAACGACTGGTCGCTCGTGTTCATCGTCGCCCAGATGTAGAGGTTCGGCGGAAGAACCAGTTTCTCGCCCGACCTCACCTCGGGAGGGACGCGCTCCTGCGCGTCCGCATCCAGCTTTCCCAGTTCTTCCGCAAGCCATGTCGCGAGGTCGGCGTCGGCGTCGATCGGATAAGTCGAGTACCCGTCCTTCCCTCGGTCGAGCAGCTGGAACAGATCGCCGAAAATCTGCGCGCAGTTTCCGCGATTAATTTCCTCGATTACGAGGACAACGCTCTTGACCTTTCCGTCCGCCTCGGGCTTCGCCATCTCCTGCCACGCCTTCACGTAGGCGTTCATGAACGCCTGCGGACGGAACTTGTAGGCGATCTTCTCCCCGTCCATCACCGGCTTGTACGCGCCGACGAACGTCGCATAGTCCGAATCCGGGTGGAACGTCGTGCGCACACACGCGGCGACATCAGGATTCTTGGCAAGCCCATCCACTTTATGCGACTTTCCCGTCCCCGGTGCCCCGTAGGTGATGAGCTGGCGTGGCATTGGCTTACGACCCTTCTTCTCATATTGTATCTCAAGATCGCGCGCTTCCCTGCGTATTGGATCATCGGATTTACTTGCTATTGTTATCTGTCCGACAGGATGGGATTTCCCCGGCATCCAAAGTAAATGCTTTTTTCCGTCTATCTGGCAAACAAAGATTTCAGCCGTGTTAGCCGCCAACGCTTCTAATGCCGAACGGAAGTTCCCGCTACCACCATAAAGGGCATTTATCTCAACAGGCTTACGCGAGTTCAAGGCAACCGCGAGCTTTTCTACATTCGCGCCGGTTATACTCTCTACTTTTGTTTCGTCAGTTATCGCTCCGGCGCTGTTACGACGATATTTCACTGCCCCTGTCTGCCTGTCAACGGACACCAACTGACATTCGCCAGTTGAGCTTCTGCCAATGCTCGCATATTTGTACGTCTCTCCAACAGTCAGTGTTGAGAGCGCGTTTATCATGCCTTGAAGCGTTAGTTCGGCCGTCATTTCTCAACCTCCTGTAAGAACCTCATGAGTGTTTGGGCTATACCCTTCGCCGCGACATACGGCACGCCATTGCCAATCGTCTTGAACTTTGCGGAAAGCGGCATGTCCGCGGGTAAGACATATTCCTTCGGTAACGACTGTATGGCCAATGTCTCCGCAACGGACATTCGCCGAGCCTTATAAGGATGCAAATGGACTTCATTGTTACCATAGGCTGCGGTTGGAGAGTATCTCCACCTGTGAACCCGCTTGTAGCATTTTTTGGAGTCGTCTCCCTCCGCAAATGTCTTCATCTTGGCCAATCCTGCACGAGGCGTAAAGTAATCATTCCCGTTGGGGTGGTTCGCAACGTCATTCTTCTCAAACCAATATTCGACCGTCAGTTCTTCGGGGACATCCGTTGGACGGCGGAGCGCACCGTCTTCAACAAAAGCATCTGTCGTTGGCCAACTTATAGAACGAACAACATCCATCGGATATCGGATGTACGACTTCCAAGGGAAATCAAGCAGCCTGCCATTAGTCTTATCAAATCGGCCAGCGCAAAGAGACCTCTTCACTCCTACAAGGATAATTCTTTCTCGGTCTTGCGCCGCACCATATTCAAGCGCGTTTATCAAACGAAAATCAACGGCATACCCCGCTTGTTTCACTTGATTGACTATGTCGTCAAAAAACGCACGATGCTTTGCCGTTTTCCATAATCCCTTCACATTTTCGAACACGAAGAAATCTGGCTTGTTCAGACAAATCAGATCGATGTAAACCTGCGACAGCCTACCGTGCTTTCCCTTGGACCCTGCTTGTTTCCCTGCAACGGAAAAATCAGGACAAGGAGGACCGCCGACAAAACCGACGATGTCGCAAGTCTTTTTGGACTTTTTAAGTCGTACCGCTAACTCCCTGCGTGAAGCGTCTGTTTCAAGATATGCGCAAACATCCCCTGTTTGTAGCCCGAACCGGGGAAGAGGACGTTTCATTTGTTCATGTGAATAGAGATATGCCCTTGAAAAGTTCTTGTCGATTTCATTAGCCATCATTGGCACGAAACCAACGTCTTCAAATCCGAGATCAAGGAATCCCGCCCCGGTAAAAAATGAAAAGAACCCGATCTTCGACTGTCCTTCGTCACAGCGTTGAATCCCATCCCCGCTAACGGCGCAGGAGGACGCGCGCCCTCCCACCTTTACGCTATTCGCGGCAGAAACACTACCGCTGTTTTCTTTTTTTGATTTCCTTTTCATGGCCGTGGTGCGGCTGCATCACGGCGGCATGAAAAGAGCGCGTTCTCTTTCTATGCCCTGACCGGGAGCCGTACCACAGGCTCGTCTCGAACACACAGGAGAACGCGCCCATGTTGGGCGCATTCTGCTGATGAGTATTCAAGACAAAGCCGTGAGGCTTCTTCTTTGCATTCGACGTATGGAAACGTGTGGTACTATTTCCGGTCAGGCGTCGTTCAGCAGTTCGCTAAATTGTCTTGTTTATGGTTTTAAATCGATTCCTTGTTTCTCCTTGCGGGGTTCAAGCGGTTAAGATTATACCAAAAATTCAGCCTTTCTTCCTCGACGATTTGGCAGGCTTTCCATTTCCGCCATATTCTTTGCAATCCGACGTCGCCTTGCGGATTGATTCGAGGAGGCCTGGGATGATCTCCGCGCCCATCTTCGCGGCGGCGAAGGTGAGGCGGCCTGCGTCCTTGAGCGACGCGCCGGTCCAGAAGATTTCCTTCTGATCGACGATGATGAAGCGGTCGTTGTTTAATGTTGTCAATGTGGAAGTGTTGCCAATTCCAATGTTGCCAGTTTTCAATTGTTCCATCATGCCGCCTCCTCAATTGGAAATTGGAATTGGCCACTGGCAACATTTACACACTGGCAACATTCCCCATTCGCCACGCCGGGATAGGCGTCAATCACGATCAGCTCCTTCTTCGCCCGGCGGATGAACTTGATCAAGAGCGACTTCGCGTCCCAGAACTTGTTCTGGTAGAAATCGACCTTCTCCTTCAAATCAACGATTGCCTGATCATGTTGGGCGAGACGGCGATCCATCTTGTCTTCCAACTGGTTCATGCGAGCATTGAAGGAATATCCCCGCAGCAGATACTCTTTCAGCACACGAGTCGCCCACCGTCTAAACAGCACCCCGCGCAAGGACTTTACGCGATAGCCGACGGAAGTGACGACTTCAAGGTTGTAAACGACCTCAGGGCGCCCTTTGGCATTTGTTTGCAAAATATGCAAACAATTCTCCTTGTCCACTTCGCCTTCTTTGAATGCGTTTGCGATATGGCGACTGATAACAGATCGGTCTCTTTGGAACAGATCAATCATCTGCTCCTGCGACAACCATACAGTCTCGCCGTCAAAGCGGACGGAAAGCCTTGTCGTATCGTCTGGCTGGTAAATGACGATCTCGTTATTCGGCATGTTCATTAGTTCCTGCTCCATAACGTCCCCTTTCATCCTGCCCTCCGAAAGCCTTCGCTAAACGCACGCATAGGTACAGAGGAATACTTCATGCTCGCGAACCGGTCACAATTTGTGACCAGTTCTTCCATCTCATCCTTTGCCAGAACAAACATGAACTCTGATGGAAATCGACTAGCATTGCGTTTGACAGCCTGATTAAGGACCTTTGTCTGAACTCCGTAAAGTTCAGCGAGGTCTCGATCTAGTACAACCTGAATTCCACGGACTGTAAATATGCGCGACTTTATGAAGTCGTCATCTGTCAGCGCCACTACGGCGTGTATGGAGTCTTGTTCTTGCATTAAAATCCCTTTTTGCATTCGACGTATGGAAACTTGTGGAACTATTTCCGGTCAGGCGTCGTTCAGCAGTTCGCTAAAATTCTATTTGGTTAGGGTTTGGCTGACGTCTTATGGTCTCCTTGATGGTTTCAAGATTTGCAAGAGTTTGAAAACTTCTAAAGGTTCTTGAACGGGTTGACTGCCTTTACACTTCCGTACATCTGCCCGTCGTTCAGGTCTTCGGTGAGTATCTCGTCGCAACCGTTCTCCTGCGCTGCGACCAGAAGAAGCGAATCGAAGAATTGGATGTTATACCGACCCATAAGCCCAATTGCCATTCGTGTCCACTCCGGCTTCACGGCGACTGTGCTGATTCGCTCTATCACCTCAAGGAAACCATCGACCTCCTGCGCCGTCTTCTTGAGTTTCTTGAACAATACAGATGTAAACTCGTTAAGGACTTGCGCAGAAATAAGACTCCCATTCGTGGTCAGCGCCTCCCGAACGATTTCTCTTGAAACCGATTGCTTTGCTGCATCGGCATCGTCTGCAACATACACCAAAACATTTGTATCGATGAACTTCATGCGCACGGCACCTCGGGTTCGTACGCATCGGCACGGTTGAACTTATAGGGCTTTGACAGCCTCCCGTGGCTTTGCCTAACAAGACCGTCCAGTTTAGCCAAGGCCTTGTCCACCTCAGCCTTTCGGGCCAACTCAGACTTGAGGTAGTCAAAGAGGATTTGTTCAAGCGTCGTTCCGCGAAGGTCGGCGTAGCCCTGCGCCTCCTGCGCCATGGCAGGAGGGAGATCGATCATTATGCTCATTTTCAATCTCTACTTTCTTTCATCGTTGGCCAATCCCCGCAAGACATCCATCTTGCGGATTTTTGCGTATTATACCAAAACCCGCCGACCTGATGCGGCGTCGTTCAGCAGTTCGCTAAATTTTCTTGTTTACGGTTTTAAATCGATTCCTTGTTTCTCCTTTGGTTCGAGGAACGGGGATAGTATAGCATTTTTAGGGGGAAGAGGGTAGGGGGTAGTGGTTTGTGTGCGGGTGGAAGCGTCTCCGTTCATATTACAAGTAAACGGCACTATTTGATAACGACATTCTCGCTGTAGTCGATTACGAAAGGCTCTTTGCCGCGCGCGGGGAAGGCGTCGTTGTATATCACCTCGTTGCTGCGCCAGACGAGGTTCGACACGGAGCAAGCGCGCAGAAGCGGAATCCTGGGCGTCTCGAAACGGTTGCGCTCGATGACGATGTTGCGGTGGTAGCGCTCCTTCTGTGACTTGATGTCCTTGAGGTTTGGCCTGATCTGGATGATGCCCTCGCCGTGCAGGAACGCGCAGTTGCGGAAGACGTTGTTCCGGATCGTCACGTCACGGCACGCGCCGCTTTCGTACCATCCGCTCGCGTCGCCCTCGAGCTGGATTACCTGCGACGACCCCCGGTCGAAAATGTTCCCCTCGATGACCGTCTTACCCGGCGTCGTGAGCAGCACCGCCCGCGCGCAGATCATGCGCGCGATGTTGTTGCGAAAGACGACGGCGGGCTGCCAGTCGGCGTTCTCCACCGCGTCGCCGCGCCCATAACACGGCGGGACCGGATCCGCCAGGCGAATCGTGACATGCCGAGGATCGGTGATCCTCGCTTCCTTCACGACGATCTCCACGCCGTTCTCCAGCGTCGCCGCCTTGATGAAGCGCAGACGCTCCCCTGGCAGAAACACCTCAAAACCCGTCGACTGCTTGTGCATGTAGCGGCAGACGAGCGTATCAGGCTTCGGCACACTCTCAATCATGAGACTCGTGGAATGGATATTGATGGCGTCATCAACCGTCGCCTCGAATAAGCAGTTCTCCACGAGGATGCTTCCCTTGCAGTTCGAGAAGTGCGTGGCGTCCGCCTGGAGCGCGGTCGCATAGCCAGCCCCCTTGCGGGCGAACGCGCCGGCCGTGCGGTCGGACGCCTTGCCGCTGCCGCGGATCGTCACGTTCTCGCATCGCTGCGCGACGAGCCCCATGCCGTCGCCTCCGTGCCAGGTGCAGTCCTCCATGAGCGTGTCGTGCGCGCGACAGAGCGAAATGCCCGGACTCGGTCGGTAGGGGCTGCGTATGAGCGCAATGTCGCCCAGTCGCAGCGGACGCGTCATTCGCCACTTCCTCCTGCCCATCTCGACGCGGATCGTTCCGTCACCGAGATCCGCCGCACTCCCCATGCCATTGATTCCCATGACGGGATCCAGTATGTCCCCGGCAAACGCCTCAATGAGTGGAACGTGGTTCCTCCATCCTTCGCCGACGGCGATCAATCGTCCCTTCTCGACGGCCAGGGGAAAGCGCACCGGATCCTGCTTCAGGACAGCGCCCTTCCCGTCGAATGACACCACCTTCGCCTCCGAGAACGGCGGACGCGCCCACTCGAACGCGATTCCTTTCAGCGTCACGCGCCGTGTGTCCATGAGCGTCATTCCGATTCCGTTCCCATGGAACACGAACACTGCACCGTCGCCGCGCATCGTCATGTCCGAAACGTTCAGGATCGGCAGGAACACGCTGTGCGGCTGCGGGTTGTCGTGGTTCGAGATGTAGTAGTACAGCTTCGTCGGCGAACGGAAGTGGTATTCGCCCTTCGCAAAACGCAGCGTCGTGCCGCTCTCCACCGCCGCCAGAACCTCCGCCGTGCGGTCTTCGTCGCCGCGCGGCTCAAACGCAAGGTTAGTCGCCCCGCGACCACCATCACGCACGAAACACACGTTGTCAATCACCACGCACTTGTCGCACGCCTCTGGCTCAGTATCAACCGGCTGTGGCAGGAAAAACTGGAGCGAATAGACGCCCGCTTCAACGATGTCCACCACCTCGCTGTATCGCGCGTAGGTCGCCTTCGTGACAGGCGAGAACGCGCCCGCGTAGACGGATTTGCCCGTGGCACCGGCGCCGTGGAGGACGCGCACGCGGCAGGACGCGCGAACCCAGTACTTGTCGTCGCGATGTCCCCTTCCCGCATAGTCGAACGACAGACGGTACTTTCCCGGCTCATCCACCTTGAAGGACTGCAAGGCATACGAATCGGTGGAGTCGAGCCAGACCTTGTCGCGATTGTTGAAACTCTGGACGACAAGCGCCTTTCCGCCCAACGCGCCGTCCACCCACGAATTGCCGCCCGCCGCGAGAACAGACACCGTTCCCTGGCGTCCCGCCTTCCCCTTCGTGGCGTTTCGCGTCCATGGCAAAAACTCGCCCGATTCAAACGTACCATTGACAATCAGGTTCGTCCTGGAGAGACACGACGACCTCTTCGGCTCCGACCTCGACGGCTCCGCCCGAACAGATGCAAACGCCAGCGCCACGCAGCACGCGGCCACCACCGTTTCGACAAACATGTTTTTCATCTTTGTTTTCCTTCCCTATTCCTGGTGCGGATATTCTAACAAATGCAACCCCTCATGGCAACGAGACGTTCTTTTCGGAATGATAATGTGGTATAATTACCTGCACCGACATGACAGAGGAAATATCAGAACAGCAAATCACGGCGGCGCTGAAGCGCCACTTCGGCTATGACGTCTTCCGAGACGGGCAGTACCAGCCCATCGAAGAAGTCGTCAACGGCCGCGACGCCGTCGTCGTCATGCCGACCGGCTCCGGCAAGTCCCTCTGCTACCAGCTCGCCGCCCTTCTCCTCCCGGGCACGACGCTCGTCGTCTCGCCGCTCATCGCCTTGATGAAGGATCAGGTCTCCGCCCTCGAAAAACGCCACATCCCCGCCACTTTCCTCAACTCGTCCGTCCCTCCCGACGAAATGAATTTCCGCCTCGCGGCGATGGCGAACGGCGACTACAAGCTCGTGTACATCGCCCCCGAACGGTTCAGGAACGCGGCCTTCCTCCAGACGGTCGCCCGCACGGACCTGGCCCTTCTCACAATCGACGAGGCGCACTGCATCAGCCAATGGGGACACGACTTTCGCCCCGACTACCTCAACATCCGGGACGCGCTCGACGGCTTCCCCGACATCCCCATCCTCGCCGTCACGGCCACCGCCACCCCCGATGTCCGCGCCGACATCATCCGCCAGCTGCGCCTCGGCGAAGCCCCGCGCGAGAAACCCTACGTGCAGGTCCAGGGATTCAGCCGCGACAACCTCTACCTTTCCGTCCACGAGACGCGAAACCACGACGCGAAATACCGCCACGTCACGGATCTCATCCGCAAACACCGCACCGGCATCGTCTACGTCGCCACGCGCAAACACGCCGAGAGCGTGTTCGCCCGCCTTTCCGACGAAGGCCGCCGGCTCGGCGAATCGACGATTCTTCTCTACCACGGAGGCCTCTCCGACGCCGAGCGCACGCGCGTCTACAACGCCTTCGTGGACGCCAAGTACCCGGTTGTCGTCGCCACCAATGCGTTCGGCATGGGCGTTGACCGCGCCGACATCCGCTTCGTGGCCCATTGGGACATCCCCGGTTCGATCGAAGCCTACTACCAGGAGGTCGGACGCGCCGGACGCGACGGGCTCCCTTCTTTCTGCGAGCTGCTGTTCTCCTACGCGGATGTGCGCACACAGCGGTTTTTCATCGACGGCGCCAATCCGTCCTGGAACATCGCGAGCGGCGTGCTCGCGGCAGTCCGCCGATCCGCCAAGGGGAAGCCCGTCGCCATCGACGCCGACTCGCTGGCTGACCAGCTCGGCACGAACGGCATCGCCATCGAGACCGCGCTCAACGTGCTTGCGCAGCATAAGGCCGTCACAATCCTCCCGCGAACGCGATTCCGCGATCCGCCGCTCGTGTCGCCGAACGCAGACGCGGACGACAATGCCCTCCGCAAGGTGTTCGAGGCCCGCCGCGAGAAGGAACGGCGCGACCGCCAGCGTCTCCAGGACATGATCAACTTCTGCGACACGCCCGGCTGTCGCCACAAGTACATCCTCTCCTATTTCGGCGAGCAGGCCCGCGCGGACGTCTGCGGCGGTTGCGACAGGTGCGGCCTGCGCACGGCACCCGAACCGCTCACGGACGCCCAGTGGATCATCGTCCAGAAGGTCCTCTCCTGTGTCGGGCGGATGAAGGGAGAACATGCCGTCAGCCATGTCGTCAATGTTCTGACCGGCATCAAGAGCGCATACGTCGGGCAACACGGACTCGACGCCCTCTCGACTTGGGACATTCTCCACGGATTCAAGCCCGACCTCCTGATCATATTGATTGAGACGCTGATCCGTTCAGGCTGCATCCGTCCTGTCGCCGACGGTGACGACCGCGTGGCGCTCACGGCCAAGGGACTTCGCGTCGCACGACGCGAGGAACCAGACTTCACGATCCGCTGGCCGACGGAGACCGTCCAGGCGCGTCCAGCTCGCAATTCGAGCAGAACGCCCGCTCCACGTCTCTACGACGAGTTCGGCGGCCACCTGTCCCCGGAGGCGCGCATCCGTGCCAACGCACTCCGGCGCTGGCGCAAAGAAGAGGCTGACGACCTGGGCATCGCCGCGTTCCGAATCATGAGCAACAAGACGCTCTTCCGCATCGCCGAGGAGAACCCGCGAACCCTCTCCCACCTCAGCCACATCGTCTACAACCAGACGCTCAACACCTACGGAGAGGACATCCTAGACGTCCTCTCCTCGTTGTCCGACAGGAAATAGGGCTGGCGAGAAAGGGGAAGCAACACATCAAAGCACGAGCGTTGCGACGGACGGAAAGTGGTCGCTTGGATAGAGCTTCGTGCCGGGGCGCGTGTCGGAGACCGTGCGGTAGTCCAGTACCGTCGTGCCAGGCGAGACATAGATGTAGTCGATGCGCTTCATGTCGGACTTGTCGCCGGGAATGCTTCTCTGGTCGATCGGTTTCTTGAGCGCTTCCACGATCGAAAGCTCCTTCTCGTACCAGTGCCAGAAGTTGAACGTCCGCCACGAACCCTGAGGCGGCGTCTTGGAAAGGTAGATGGCGTCGGTGAGCAGCTTCGACACGGACTTCGCCGGTTTCTCGTACTCCAGGCAATTGTGGTCGCCGACAAGCACGACAGGCGCGCCCCGACCAAAGTCCTTCATGCGCTCGATGATGAGCAGCATTCCCTTCTCGCGCGCCTCCTCGCTCTTGTGGTCCGTGTGGGTGTTGGCGAAGGAAAACGTCTTGCCGGTGGCCTTGTCCTTCAGGACGGCATACGTGCAAATCCGCGGGAACGCCGCGTTCCACGACTTCGAACCCGGCACGTCCGGCGTCTTGGAGAGCCAGAACGTGCCGTTCGTCACGGCCTCGAAACGGTCGCGGCGAAACGCCACGGGCGACGCCTCGCCGTTCACGCGGTCCGCGTTCCGTCCCTCGCCGGTGAACGCATAGTCCGGGAACCGCCGCTCCAGCCATTTTCGCTGGTCCGGCAGCACCTCCTGGAATCCGACCACGTCGGGGTTCTCGCGCTCGACCGTGCGCGCAAAGTCGTCGCGCCGCGCCTTCCAGTTGTTGTCCGGGGATTTCTTGTCGCCCGCCGAATAGCGGACGTTGTACGTCATCACGCGCACCTGCGGCGCCTTCGCCGCCGGGCGCACTTCGGCCGCGCCCAAGGCGACGCCGGACAGTACAGAGACTACAGCAGAACAAGCGATTCGATTCATTTCGATACCTCCTTTTTCTGTGGGATTTACTGATTAACGCAACAAGGTCCTTGCCTCGATGACGGAATCAAAATAGCCTTCCGCCTCCACCGAGGGGACGAGGTGCCCGTCGTACACAAGCGCCGTTCTGGCCGTGACGCCAGACGGAAGTCTCAATCGCCTGCGCTTCTGCTCAACCTCGTCAATGACTTCACTGCCGATTTCCCGCTGCCGTTTGACTTCCACAATGTACACAAAACGCTTCGCCTGCAGCAGAAGGTCGATCTGGCAGCACTCGCCCCTGCGTCCGACCTTGCGGTAAGGCGCCGCCGACGTGATGAGCGCACCTGAGAGATGCAGCTTCGGCAGAAGCTTGCGGAAATTGTTGACGATGAGATTCTCGAACTGGAGTCCCATGATGCCGCTCCAGCCGTCCAGGCGTTCAAGACCTCCGAAGTCGAACGCGCCGCCGTCTATCGCGCCCTTGGCCGGCTCGACGTACTTCAGGTAGAAGCGAGAATAATTGTCCTTGATCCGATAAGCCCTCTCCCGGATTTCCTCGCCGGTTTCAGGGTCGCACGACGCATCGCATGCGACGAAACCGGATTCCTCCAGGCGTTTCAGCGCATCCGAGAGACGACCGCCCTTTTCGATTCCGAGCGCGGACGCGATCTCCGAGACATTGCGCCTCCCGTTTACAAGCGTGCGCAGAACGTCGCATGTGAAACGCGGCTGGTTCGTGATGACATCGGTGAACATGTCATCAAAATCTTCCCGCAGCACACTCTTGGGGCTAAAGCAAAGCCTGCGGATGTTTTCCGCGGAGGAAAGCGACGGGCTCACCTCTTCCAGATAGCGAGGCACGCCGCCCGTGACTGAGAGCACGTCAAAAATCTCCGTTGGCGACATCCGCTCGGCATGATTCCCCCAAAAACCGACGCAATCCGAAAGCGGCAGTTCATTGACGACGAGATCCAAAGAGCGCCGTCCGACGAACTCGCCATTGTCGATTATGTTGTCCTTGATCCAGCTTGACACGCTGCCGCACAGAACCAAAATCAGCCTGTCGTTCGCCTTCCAATAATTATCCCATGCGATTTTTATGGTATCGGCGAAAGTCGGATCATAATAGCCTAGCCATGAAATCTCGTCGAGAAGTACCACCGTCTTTTCAGTGGGGCGAATTTCCCTCCCCAACCTGATGAACGCGCTCAGCCAATCCTCTGGCGGCGTCCGCTCACACCCCGTCTGAGCCGCAAGCTGCGAGGCGAATATCCGAAGTTCGTCAATGTTGCCATATTCCTTGCGGGGCTTGAGCCCTTCGATCTTGATGAAACGTGCATGTGACAGCTCGGCAAAATGCTTGACCAACGTACTTTTACCAATACGACGACGCCCACGACATGTGACGAGCGACGACACACGTTTGGTCCAAAGCAAGGACATCTCGTCAAGTAAATCCTGTCTGCCAAAAAACATCAACTTCTCCTTATGTGGCGTAAAGCGAAGATATTGTAGCATTTTTTATCCTCTACGCCAACAACTTTTAGCACCTAAGTAAGAAATCTTGATTTAGGTGCTAATTTTTGAATCAGATTTTTTAGCACCTAAGTCCATATCAGGTCACTTAGGTGCTAACATTCTGCCGATGGACGCGCCGTCGATAACCGTGAAACGCGCGTCGCACCAGTCGGCATGGTCGTAGTTGATGCCGTCGTATGCGTCACAGGCGTAGAGTTCCACGACCTTGGCGCCAGTGAGATCCGCATGAAGACGATACGACGGCGTTCCGGCGTTCATGACCGGCGACTCGGCCACGCGTTTTCCGTCCGCATCCACGATGAACTTGACACTTCCCAAATCCTTGCCGGCCGCCGCATCCACGCCCACCGTCGCGTCGAACGCGAGTGCCTTTCCGCCACAATCAATCTCATAGCGCGAGACGGCGTGGGAACCCACACCGCGTTTGAAGGCCGTGCCGCCGGGTCGAAGCGCCTTACCGACGATCGAGCGGTTCTTCTGGGGCTTGCCCCATCCACAGCTCATGCCAGAAAGGTCCATTTCGTCAAGCCAGACGGTGCGCGTCGCCTGTGCTACGCGCGCAGACGGCGTGGCGTCAGCAACACGCCGGACCTCGAACACGGCCGAGTCGAACTTGCCGGAAAGTTTGACAGGTATCCCCATCTCCATGAGTTCGCGTCCGGTGCGCGGAACAGCGGACAGTTCCGCATGAAGCGTCGCGCCCTTGTTGATCTCCGCCACGACGTACTTTGCATCGGAATCCAGTCCGCGCAGACGCAACGTCTTTTCCGCCACGATATCTTTGTTGAGCCCAAGCGCGAACAGCGCTGCGCCGGACTTGTCTTCGCTCACGTACATGAGCGCGGCCATCTTTCCGCCGTACGGGGAGACAAGGCGGTAGAGGTCGCCGCACTGGACGATCAGACGAATGCGCTTGTAGTCGGCGACGGCCGCCTTGGCGAACGCGACATCGTTTGCGGAGAGATTCTTCGGATGCAGCGAGATTCCAAGGCGTCCGGTCATGGCCACGTCCAGTCCGTACTTGAGGTTCGCACCGCCCTTCGTCACGTCGCAGGCCATTGCGCCGGCGGGATAGAACTGCGTGGACCCCCACTGGATGAAGATGCGGCGATACGGATCGGTGATGTCGCTCGTCCAGAACTCGTCCGCATAGCGCAGGAAGCCGAAGTCCATGTGTCCGCCGCCGGAGGCGCACGCCTGCGTCATGATGTGCGGACGCTTCGCCTGGAACTTCGCCAGAAGGTCGCAAAGACCGATGGTGTAGTCGTACCAGAGGTTCGCCTGGCGGTCGGGCTTGAGGTAGGTCGAGCCGGGATTGACGATGTTCTGGTTGCAGTCCCACTTGATGTAGGTAAGCGCGGGGATCGAGGAATAGACGGCGTCCAGCTGCGTGAAGATATTGTCGCGCACAGCCGGGTTTGTGAAGTCCAGCGTCGCCTGCGAGCCGCCGCGTCCGAGGAGGAGCGTGCGGTTCTGCTCGCGGAGAATCCAGTCGGGATGCGCTTCGGCGAGCCAGCTGGCGGTGTTGCACATCTCGGGTTCCACCCAGAGGCCGAACTGGAAACCGCGCTTGGCGGCCTCGTCCGCGAGCCAGCCGAGTCCGTGCGGCAGCTTCTCCGCGTTCACCACCCAGTCACCGAGGCCGGTCTTGTCGCGGTTCTTGTCGTCGCGGGCGTACTTGCCCTTGCCGAACCAGCCGTCGTCGATGACGAGCATCTCTGCGCCCATGTCCTTCACGCCGTCCATCATGTCGATGAGCGTCTTCTCCGTGAAATTGAAGTACGCCCCGTACCAGGTGTTCAGCAGCACCGGACGCAGTATGTCGCCGTGCGGCATCAGGTGGCGGCGCGCCCAGCGGTGGTATTGGCGCGACACCTCGCCCTTGCCCTTCTCGGACCAGACGAGAATCGCCTTCGGCGTCGTGAAGGTCTTGCCCGGGTCGAGGACGTACGGACCGGTCTCCATGTCAACTCCGATGAACACCTCCGTCGTACCGCCGTTCCAGCTGCGCCGCACACGCTTTTCGGTCGTGCCGGTCCATTCCAGCGCAACGCCCAGCACCTTGCCCCGCTCCTCGTCCACGTTGTCACGGAAGCTCACCATCATCGCCGGGTTCGACTCCCAGGCGTCGCGCGTTCCGGCGAGCGAGCGATACTGCGCGATCTGCCCGTTCGCGACAGTCGCCTCCGAGAGGTTCGCCTCGCGTCCCCACACGCCGGTGAGCGTGAGCACCTTCACCACGTCGGCCTTGCAGTCCACCCGCGCGGCGAAGCTGTCGGCCCTGAGGAGCCGGACCGGCCCCTGCTCGTCGTGGCGCAGCTCGTACCACGTCTCCACGGCGTCGCAGTCGTTCCACGTCTTGACGTACCGCGTCACGTACACGGGATAGAACTCGTCCTTGAGCTTCACGGTGAACAGGCGACCGCCATCGACTGCGGACTCGGACCGCCCGGTTTCCGTCAGCCTGAGCGTCACGGCCCCGTCCGCATGGACGAGCTGAAGCCCCGCATGTTTGACGATTTCCCTCTGCCCGCTGGGGATGACCTGCCCGAAGGACAGCAACCCCGCCATCGCAATGTCAAAACCTGTCATTTCTATCTCCTTGTGTTTTCATCCTCACCGCACAATAATCATGAGGCCGCTTGTGGCGTAGAGTCCGTCGTCCTTTGAAACAAAGGAAAGTTGAAGTCCTTCGCCAGCGCACCTGAACTTGACCGTGCCGGTCTCTTGCTAGCTCCCTTTTCACCGTTCAATTTTGAATAGACGGGTGTCGGGCGAAGCGAAGATCGTGCGGAACGAATCGGCGTCACGTGCGATGGTTTCGCCTGAAAGAAGATCTACAACCTTGGCGGCCTTTGTGCGCAGACGAACCGTCTTCTCGCCTCCATCCTTCGTATGGACGGCGAGGAACCCTTCCTTCGCAAATACGGTCGCGAGATTGTCGAGATAAAGATGCACGCCCGCATCGGGGGCAATTTTAGTGAGCGATTCCGGCGTGAAGAGCTTGTAGTCATAGGCATAGACGCTGCGCCAGCCGTCCATCTGCGTAGTATTGATACCTGGCGTCTTGAATGGAACGCCCGCCCACTCCTTCACACGTCCGGCGTCAAGCGTCTTGCCGTCCGTCACGCCTGGTGCATAGCACCAGAGGACCGTGCGCCCGTTCGTACAGACCTTCTCGCGCAGGAACTTCGCCCGCTCCGGCGTGATGAGCAGCGTCGAGTTGAGGCAGACGAGCTTGTAGCGGTCCATGTCCAGTACAGGAAGGTCGTCGAAGGAGTAAATGTCGTAGGGCGCGGCGATACGGGCGAGCTTGTTGCGGAGGTGCTGACCGAACGCGCGCTCGAGCGGACACTTCTCGTTCACGTGGTAGAGTGATTCGGAGTCGCACACGATGAGGATCTCTGCGACGGACGGCGCGGGCTTGAGGGCGTCCTGCACTTTCTTGAGCACGGCGATGCGCTCGCGCACCTTGGGGTTGCGATAGAACTGTCCCCACATGTCGAACCACCAGTAGTTGGCGTTGTGCGCCATCGCGAAGGCGGCCTCACGCGTGTTGCCGGCAAGGTCGTCTTCCAATGTTTTCCAAAGGCCGCGTCCCCACTGGGTCTGGTCGTGCGGACCAAAGTCGATCTCATGCAGGAAGCGCTTGCCGTAGCGGAGGGCCGTGCCATAGACGAGCTGGCTCCCGGCGCCGCCTCCGATCGCGCGGTCGGAGTAGTTGCCAGGCGCGATGAAGAAGTCGATGTCCGGCGAGGCATAGACGCGCGTGTAGTCGAGGTGCGCGAAGGATGTCTGATGGGGACAGCTCGTCAGGTAGTACCCGAAGAACACGCCGATCTCCTTCTCCTTGGGAATGGCCTTGCGCGCAGCGTTCGCGAAGAAGAGAATCGCGTTCGCGGTGATCGAGTTGTGGAACTTCCAGTACGCGATCTTCTCCGGCTCCTTGGCTGGGTCGTACACGAGATTCTCGAACGCGGCGCGGGAAAGCGACTGCGGCGTGGGGGGCGTTTCGCCGAGGGAGAGGTTCCGCGCCTTGCACCAGCCCTTCCACCCCTTTGTCTTCGCATAGCTGGTGCGTCCGCGGTCGTATTCGTACCACTCGCTCGTGCCACCACCGGAGAGGATGTAGCAGCCGATGCGGTCGCCCCACCGCTTCTCCGCGTAGGCGATGAAGTCGAGCATCCACTCCTTCGTGCGGTTGCGCCATTCGGGCATCACGCCGGCGTGGGTGATGTCGGTGAAGGAGTCGAGCCAGAACTTGTGCGTGGCCCAGTAGGGCGTGTTGAGGTCGATCAACACCATGAAGCGCGCGTTCGGGCTCGCCTTCACAAGGTCCTCTGCCTGCGCGTCGAGCGCCGACCAGTCGTAGTCCTTGAACCCCTTCCAGATGAGCGGGTATTCGCAGTACGGCTTGGCGAGTCCGTTGATCGTGTTCGCCGCGAAGAAGCACCTGTTCGTGATACCCATCGCGGCAAACTGCGCCGTGCGCTCAAACTCCTTGTTGAAGCTGCGGTACGTCACCCACAGCTGCTTCTGGCACTGTTCCTTGAAGCCAACCGGCGCAGCCGGTTCGCCGAACGCAATTGCCGGAGCAAGTGCGGCGAACGCCGCAATCTTCATCATTTTCCCGTGTTGCATCCGCTCGCCCCCATTCAGAATCCGACCTGCGTGAAAAGCACAGCCGTCACCGCGACAATTGCAGCGGCTTTCACATTGCGAGATCTGACAGACCTTAACATCTTAACGTTCCTTTCAAGCGTTGAATTCCGAATTATATTATAGCACCGTTCTACGCAGCGCGTCAAGGCGCGAGACCGAATCCGCGTGAAGGAACATTGTAATCCTACGGAAGATTGTGTATACTGTCCGCCACATCGCATTCGGTGGTCGAGTGGGATGTTCATGAAACAGGATGGAAAGAAAAATGACAGTGAGAAGCTTGGTTATAGGTACCCTTGCCGCATTCTCGGCAACGACAATCTGCGCCGCGAATGCGCCGTGTAGGGAAATCCGGTTCGAACCGTTGCCGATGAAGTTCGGCGACTCGGCGCAGAGGGGCAGCCCGTTCGCTAAGGATCCGACCGTGATCCGCCATAACGGACGCTACCTCATGTACTACTCGATCAGGAACTACGACAAGAAGCATTTCCGCAAGGGCGACCTTCCCGTCAAGCGAAACTCCTGGTGGGGTGCCGTCGCCGAAAGCACCAACCTCGTCAATTGGACGCGCATCGGCGACATCGAGATCGAGGGAGGCCGGTTCACTTCCGCCGCCGTCGCGCCGTGCGTGAAGAAAATCGACGGGAAAATCCACATGTTCCACCAGGCCCATTACCAACCCGACAGAAATGCCAAGGACTGCGGATGCACGAGCAAGAACGCCCAAATCTGGCACGCCACGAGCGAGGACGGCATCCACTTCACGTGCGACGGCTCCGTGCCGGCGTTCGCGCCGACAAACAACTGGTCCATCCGCCGTGCGATCGACGCCGAGGTGTACAGGGTCGGCGACCGCCTGATGCTCATGTACGCCACGCGCGACCCGTCGAACAAATGGCAGATGCTCGGCATGGCGTGGGCGAAGTACGGCGGCGGATACGGCGGCGGCAAGTGGACGGAGATTACCATCGACGCGCCGTTCTTCAGGCCCGACCTGCCATGGGAGATGCACTGCATCGAGGCGCCAACGGTCGTGGAGCACAACGGCATCTGGTACATGTTCTACGCGGGCGCGTACAACCACGAGCGACAGCAGATCGGCGTGGCGTGGTCGGCAGACGGCGTGCATTTCACCCGCTACCGCAACGAGCCCGTGTTCCCGCATGGCGCAAAGGGCTCGTGGAACGAATGGGAGAGCGGACACCCCGGACTTTTCGTAGACGACGACGGGCAGGTCTACCTGTTCTTCCAGGGAAAATCCACGCTCAAAGGCGACTACAGTCTTTCCTGTGCGAAGGTGAAGTTCGTGGATTGACGTGTGTAGAACGCCTTGCCGTTCAAGAACGCGCAGTTGTGGAACACGTTATCCCGTGCAATCGTCACATGATTTCGTTGAGCTTTCGGAGGAGCGGGGCTAGGAGGTCGAGGGATTTCTCGCCGGGAGAGGTTTCAAGGGAGCTGTTGACGTCAAGCACGTCTGCGCCAGTCGCGTAGGCTTCGGCGATGTTGTCGACCGAAAGCCCGCCCGCGAGGATCGCTTTCTTCCCTGTGGACTTGACAACCGCGACGCGCGACCAGTCGGAACGCTCCCCAGTGCCGCCGAGTTGCTCCCCCTTCACGCCGTCGATGAGAATGCCGTCCGCAACCGTCGCGCACGGGTTGCCGCCGTCGTCAAGCAACCACACCTCGCGTCCGCTCGCCTTCACTGCGGCGACGTCCGCCGGCACGTAGCGTCCGTGCAGCTGCACCACGTCAAAGCCCACTTGATCCGAGATGCGCAGGATGTCCGCCACGGGACGCGGCGTGAACACGCCCACCATGTAAGGAGAGGCGCGATAACGCACCGAGGCGACGATTTCCGCCGCCTTGTCGGGCTTGATGCCGCGCGGAGACTTGGACGAGAAGATGAACCCGAGGTATTCAACTCCAACCATCGCCGCCCGGCTCGCAAAATACCCGTCCTTGATACCGCATATTTTCAACATAGCTGTAGCCTTTCCTTTTGGGACACGGCAAAAGTATACCAAATCACCTCCTTGGCGGGGAAGCTATTCAGTCATTTATTAAATCTGGCTTTCCGCATCCCCGCCGATTTATGGTATAATTACGGCCAATGACAGAAAAGGAGTCTATATGATCCTCGCGAAAAAAGCGCTCGTGACCGGCGCCGCCGGCTTCCTCGGTTCACACCTCTGCCGCCGCCTTCTTGCGGACGGCTACGAAGTGACGGGGCTCGACAACCTGTTCACCGGCACGAAGTCCAACATCTACGATCTCTTCGGCAACCCGAAGTTTTCGTTCGTCCTCCACGACGTGACGCAGCCCTTCTGGGGGCAGTTCGACGAAATCTACAACCTCGCCTGTCCCGCGTCGCCGATCCACTACCAGAAGAATCCCGTGGAGACCACGAAGAGCTCCGTACTCGGCATGATGAACGTGCTCGACCTCGCGCTCAAGACGAAGGCCCGCGTGCTTCACACCTCCACGAGCGAAGTGTACGGCGACCCGCTCGTACACCCGCAGGTGGAGTCCTACTGGGGCAACGTGAACACGATCGGCATACGCTCCTGCTACGACGAAGGCAAGCGCTGCGCGGAGACTCTCTGCTCCGACTACCGCCGCGAATACGGAGTGGACGTGCGCATGGTCCGCATCTTCAACACCTACGGACCCAACATGCACCCGAAGGACGGCCGCGTGATCTCCAACTTCATCATGCAGGCGCTCGCGAACCAGGACATCACCCTCTTCGGCGACGGCTCGCAGACCCGATCTTTCCAGTACTGCGACGACCTCATCGAGGCGTTCCGCAAGTACATGGTGCTCGACCGCGCGACGGTTGACACCTTTATGGCCTCCCACGGACTCGGCACCGCCGTGATCAACACCGGCAACCCCGGCGAGTACACGATCAAGCAGCTCGCCGAGGAAACGCTACGCCAGCTGCCGGAATCCACTTCCAAGCTCGTCTACGCCCCGCTGCCAAAGGATGACCCGAAGCGCCGCAAGCCGGACATCACGCTTGCCAAGAAGCTGCTCGGCTGGGAACCGAAGGTCCCGCTCCAGGACGGCCTCGCCAAGACGATTGCCTACTTCCGCAAGCTCGTCTAATCCGGGAGGGTCGCGCTTGTCGCGACCACCGCTCACTCGGTGTAGTCGTCCGAGATTCCGAAACCGCGCGGACCGTATATTCCGTTCCCCGAGCTGATGAACGCCGAGTATGTCTGCTGGTCGACCCAGCCCTTCTTGCCGCCTGCCTTGTAGGGCTGGTGAAACTCCTCCACGTGTCCGTCAAGGAACGCCATGTTGCAGTGGCGCCAAGTTCCCCACCCGTGGCGGAACGCCTGCGTGCCGGCCTTGCGCAGACTTGCAGCCGAATTGTCGTATTGCTTGTCCTGGAACGGAGCGCGCATGAACTTGTTCGGGCCGCCGGCATATCCGCCGTCGCCGAACACTACCACGGCACACGGGTTCTTGATCTCGTTCCAAGCGGTGGGATAGAACCGCTTTCCGGCGTCGTTCTCGACGTAGCCGAGATAACAGACGTTGTAGTTGTAGCCCGTGATGTGGTTGCCGTCCCAGTTGTCACTCTTTGCACGGCACTTGGGACAGCTGAACACGGATTCGGCCTCCAACCCACCCAACATCTCCCCGCTCTTCCAGCCAGACTGGCCTTTCCGGCGAGTGAAGTCCCAGCAGAAGGACGAGTATTCGTCCCAGCGCTCCACGCCGTGTCGAGCAGGGTCCTCGCGCGGGAAGATGAGCCTGTAGGCAGGCGTCTTCCAGTATGTCTCCTCGTGCTCTCCCGGTGCCACCATTCCCCACGGGAAGTACCCTTCGACCATCGTGTAGTTCAGGCATGTCACCGCCAGCTGACGCAGGTTCGCCCTGCACTCCGCGCTGAGCGCGCGTTCGTGGACCGAGTTCAGAACGGGAAGGACCGCCGCGGCCGCAACCGCGACGACCCCAAGCACGACCAGCATCTCCAGCAGCGTAAAGGCCCTTTTCATTCGTCTAGTGATAGCTTGAAGAACTTCGCTCCGTCATTCGGCACCGTGAACGTGTTGAGCCATGTGCCGTCAGACTGTTCTTCGGAACCCGCGAATACAGGAAACGCTTTCGTCCACCCGCTCGTGGGAAGCGAAGACTTCTTTACGACAAGCCCGTAAGGAACGGCCGTCATTTTCGTTTTCGACCTCAGTTGGATCGAGTGCACAGTCTCTCCGGGATAAAATCCTGATATCGCAAAGTCAATCCCCGCCACGGACTCGTTGGCGGACAGACCGAGTACGTAGTTGACGACGTTCTTCCGCCCGTTCGCCGCCACCGCGTCCATGCCGGAGACGGACGAATCCCATGCCGTCATCCAGTCCGTGTAGTTCGCCTCTGCCCACAACTCGTAGCCAGAGACTGGTGCCACGTCCGCCACGGCGTCGATATCCGGCGCGGTGTAGCCGCTGTCGCCCTCCCCGGTGTCGTCCACGAATGCACTGGAAATCCTCACGTAGCGGAAATATCGGCGTCCCTTCGCGTCCCTAGGCAGGTCCAGACGCGATATATCGTAGCCTGTCCCGCCCGCCGCGCCATTGTAGGCATTGCAGACCTGGGTAAGCGTCTTGTTTGCACAGTCGGCAAAGTCCACGGTGGGATTGACCGGCTTCGTGGCGTGTGCGGCGCGTCCCCACCAACGGTTACCCGAATACAGCGCGGGGTCGGCAAGCGCCGGTTCGTAGAGATAGCCAAGCGTGGGGGCGAAGTTGTCCGCGAACTTCCACGTGGAATCGGTGAACCAATGCGTACCGTCGGCGGACACTTCCACTTTGGCGTACTCAGGGTTCCCCTCGCCCTTGAGGATACTCGCGCCGGGATCGTCTGCCTCGCCGTAGTACTCGTTGCCCTTCCTTATGCACATGGCGTTGCCGAACACGATGAAGTCGAGTCCGTACGGATTTGCAGGATCGTCCACCACGTCGTGGTCAAACTCGATCGTCACGTATCCTGGCCCGTCTTCCTCGCCCGGCTCCAGCTCCTCGTCGCCGTAACTTTCGAGCGAAAACAGCTCGCCCTCCATCCACGCCGGATTCACTGGGCTAATTGGACCGCCCCACATGCCGTACATGTACATTGTTGGATGTCCTAGCACGTTGTTGGGCTCGCTGTACATCGCCTTCTCCGCCGTCGTGGCGCTCGCGACCACGCGGAAGCCGTATGGCGTCTCTGCGGCAGTCGGCGTATTCAACACGGTGGGCGATTCGTTCCAGCTTGCGTCATAGTCGGGACTGCCGTAACTGAATACAAACCAGTCACCGTCCACAGGCGTTACCGTATTCGCCGCATACCAACTAGAATATTGCTCCGTCGTGGGGAATGCGTTGCCGTTCATTGGACCGTAGAATACCCACCATGCTAATGGATCAGACTTTTCTCGATTTACGAGAGCATCGGGATCGCTCGCCGTACCGTTGTCTTCGTCCCATGACGGATGGCAGTCGTTTGTGTCGTAGCCGAAGAAATAGAGGTCGAAGTACGACTCCGTCATTTTCTGCACGCACATCCTGAGCCTCGGGTCTTCGTGCGCAATGCGCGTGGCCACTTCCATGACGTTGGTACAGTCGCCGTTCCAGCGGTAGCCCCATGCCTTTGCAGTTCCGCTCCAATCCACCACGATGGCGCATTTGTTGGTTCCCTCGCCCACCCAATAGTGGATGTCGTCGAACGAAAAGCCCCACGCGGAGGCGGATAACATCACGGTGGCAGCAGATGCTGCCGCCACTATACTTTTCTTATTCATGTCTGTACTTTGCCTTTCAAGCGAAGGATCATACACGCGGCGGGGAGCGTCTCCTGGCTTCCGGCTTCGAGCCTCTTCCGCATCCTTCGCAGGGCCACCCGGTCCCACTGGTCAGCGCGGATTCGTATCCGGTTACAGTTGCGCGACAGCTCCCGACTTTCACGGGATTCCGTTTTCCCAGTCGCAAAAACGGCGCGTATTATACGCTTTTCCGCGCCAATGTACAAGCCGCAAGCGTCCAAATTCAACGAAAAGCAAATCACTTGCCCTTGCCAGATTCGCCCGACAGCTCCACGAGGTCGGCGAGGATGTTGAGTGCCTCGTCCAAAACAACGTCTTTTCCGCGCTTAGGCAGGCCGTTCTTATCGCAGGCGTCAGCGTCGGGAACAACATCAACATCAAGGCCATTAAAGCCGACCTTGTTCACACCGCACTGTAAATCGCGACGCTTCTGCGCCTTGAATGCGGCGTAGTCGAGCGGCAGAGACTTGCGGTTGCAAGCCTCCGCCACGCCGCGCACTTTCTCCAGATGCGCCTGAAAGACGGTGTTGGTCGCCTGGCGCGCGGCAGACCGGCGCGCAAGCTCCGGCACATACCGTTGCACGTCGCCCGCCTTCTCGTACTTGACGGCGGCTACCTTCGTCCAAGGAAGCGCGTTAGGCAGGTTGTTTTCGCCCAGTTTCGTGATGCCGTCGAGGACGGACGGCAGTCTTATATCCGAGGCCACTCCCTTCACCTGCGTGGACGATCCCGTCACGCGGTAGAAGAACCCGCGCGTGACGAGAGCCCCGCCACGGCGTTTGCCGAGTTGGATGACTTCCTGCATGGACCCTTTGCCGTGAGTCTGCCTGTCGCCAAGGATCACTGCGCGCCCACGGTCCTGCAGCACGCCTGAAACCAGTTCCGATGCGCTCGCGCTCCCGCGGTCGATCAAGACGACCATCGGTCTAGTGTACGATCCGCCGCCAGCTATTCCTGGCAGTCCGGACAGCTCCATTGGCTTGTCGCCGTCATCGTCGTCCTGAATCTGCGCGACCGCTCCGGCATCCATGAAGACAGATGAGAGCATGAGCGCCTCAAGAAGGCTCCCCCCGCCGTTGCCGCGCAGATCAAGCACCAGACCGCGCGCGCCTGCCCTCTCCAGCTTCTCGAGCTCCTCGTTCACGTCTGCCGTTGTACTGCGCACGCTCTTGAAAAGATCCAATATGGAGACAGACTGCATCCCGTAGAAAAGCGGAAGCTTGACATATCCGAGCTTTATGGTGTCTCCACCGTGCTTCACGGTCTCCAGACGGCCCTTCGCGGCGTTGTTTTCCAGCTTCACGATCCCGCGCACGAGATCGATGCGCGTACGCGCGCCGCCACCGTCAGCCTTTACGACTTCCAATACAATCTTCGTCCCCTTCTTGCCGGAAATCATCCGAATTGCCTTTTCAGACGGCACGCCCTTCACGCTTTTTACGGGGCCGTCCCCTTCGCCCACGCCCACGATTTTGTCACCGGGCTTTAGACGCCCGTCGCGCGCGGCCGGTCCGTCAGGCATGATCGCCAGCACGTACAGTCCCGTCCGGCGCGTGTCAATGGTCACGCCGATGCCGCAGAATGAGAGCGACATCTCCCCCTCGAACATTTTCTGAAGCGCAGGACTGAGATAGTGCGTGTGCGGGTCGTATGATGCGCCTACGGACGTCATGTAACGCTCAAAGGCGGCAAGGTCGTCCTGTTCTCCCAGCGCGTCTACCTGCTGGGCGTAGTCTTCCGCCAGCGCACTGGCGATTTCGGCCAATGACACCTTCTTCCCGCCAGACTTCTCCGCGTCGAGTTCAGCCTCGACGAGACGTTCAAGAAGCTCGGTGCGCAACTTGCGCCGCCAGAGCGCCTCGCGCTCGGCCTCCGTCTTCGGCCAACCGCGTCCTTCCCCGCTGAACACGTACTCGCCCGTCGTTGGACGCCGCAGCTCTGCCTCAAATCCAGAGTCGACCGTGATTTTGGCAAGTTCGTTCGTCGCGAAGATGGCGCAGTCGCGCGCTCGCGCCGCGTACACGCGGTACACCTCCTCACCAAAAGAGATGTCGCGCTTGAGCAAAGCGTCATCGATAGCTCTGCGCATCGGCTCGAACGCGTCGATGTCCTTCTGGAAGAAATAGCAGTGCTCTTCGTCGTAGCTTTCAACGAGATTCTTCCATGCCTTCTCCGAATGCGCGTCGTCGATG
>CACWIW010000073.1 GCA_902761035.1 uncultured bacterium
CCAGTTGGCGAGCTCCATGGAATCGAACGTCATGCCGAGGGAGACGGGGTTCACCACCGTCTCGGCGTTCTGATGGAATCTGTAGCCGTCGTACCACTTCACGATATCGGCGAACGCGCCGTCGGCATCTTTACCCAGCTTCTCGCCGAGGGCGGCGAGGCAACAGGGAAAATACCGGCGCACCTCGTCGTGCGTGTAGCCGAAGAGCGTCGCGACGGTTGCGTTGAGCGTGTAGTCCTTGAGGTTGTTGAGATCGGAGAAGATCGACACCTTCGAGAACTTCGACACGCCCGTGAGGAACAGGAAGCGCTGCTTGCCCTCCAGTGTCTTCAGCACCGAGTAGAACGCCTTGAGCGCGTCCTTGAACTCCGTCACCTGCGGTGTCATCAGGTGCCCGAGAAGCGGCTTGTCGTATTCGTCGATGAGGATGACCACCTGTCCGTCGTCGGATTCCGCAGCAAGGTCGGTGATGACGTTAGAAAGGGCTATCGACGGTATTTCCGAATCCCGGTATGAAATGCCGTTGCGCACGCACTCCTTTGAGAGCATGTCGCGCCAAATGACTTTAAGCTCCGGCACGTTCGTGGTCTGGGCGCTGCCCATGTCGAGGTGCAGGACGGGCCATTTCTTCGACCAGTCCCATTCCGGCTCGATGGCCAGCCCCTCAAATAGCTCGCGCTTTCCCTCGAAAAGGCACTTGAGCGTGGAGACGGCGAGCGATTTCCCGAAGCGCCGGGGGCGCGCGATGAAGAACTGCTTGCCGCGAGATAGGTCGGCCAATTCCTTCAGGATTGCCGTCTTGTCTACATAGGTGAACCCAGCCTTTCGGAGGTCATCAAACGTGTAGATGTCTGTCGCTGCTTTCTCCATGGCGCATAGTATATCATATTTGAGTGGTTCGTGGTTGGCCAGCGGCGGTATTATAACACAATCCCTTGGGGGAAACGTTTCCGGCAAAAGCGGTTGTCGAGCCGCGCAGGCACCCGCAATTGTGGTATAATATTCTTGTTCTGTAAACGAATTAAGGAGAGAACCATGAGCGTTGTCATAGATTTGCCGCCCGTATTGGTGCAGGAAGCACAAGGATTTGCGACTCTCAACGGGATGTCCGTTGAGACGATGTTCCTTGACTGCATAACCGCAGAACTTGCCAGGCGTCGCGCTGCCAGAGATTCCCTTGATGAATGGGAACGCGAGTTCAAGTCTTTGGTTGGGCAGAGCGAAGGGCGCCTTTCTGAACCGTACAAGTTTCGCCGTCAAGATGCTTACGAGGAGGCATTGGCGTGATATTCCTTGACTCGAACATTTTCGTTTACTCTGCCGATGCCGCCGACAAGGCCAAGCAGAGCCGTGCCTATTCAATAATCAAGAATGCCGTCGACAATCCTTCTTTCGTCATCTCATCGCAGGTCTTGAACGAGTTCTCAAACGTTGCCCTTTCAAAGCTCAGGAAAAGCGTTTTCGAGGTGGCTAGATTTATCCGGCTCTTTCGCAGAATCAGAGTCGTTCCTGTCGTCCCTGATTTAACGCTCGAGGCGCTTTTGATTAAGGATCAATACGGTCTTCAGTTCTACGACTCGCTTCTCATAGCTTCGGCTGTCGCGAACGGGTGCAACGAGTTCTGGTCGGAAGACTTGGGAAACGGCGTTGTCTATTCGGGAGTGAAGGTCATCAATCCTTTTCCATAACGGGCCTGTCGGCTGCGGCGGCCACATCCGTGTTGTAATACACGTGGTTTACGACATAGGAAATTTGAAACGCAAAGAAGGAGAAGTCAGATGAATCTTAACCTACATGGAAAGGCCGCGTGGTTCGCGCTTGCTGTTCTGTCCGTAGTTGGGACGGTTTCGGCGCTCACGCTTGAAGAGGGTTTTAAGGTGCCGCCGCACGACGCACGTCCGCAAGTGCTTTACTTCATGATGAACGGCAACGTCACGAAGGAGGGCATCACCTGCGACTTCGAGGCAATCGCCAAGGCCGGGCTTGGCGGCATACTCATGATGGACATCGCGTCGGCGCACATGCCCTACGGGGAGGTCCAGTTCAACACGCCGGAATGGTTCGCGCTCATGCGCCACGCGCACAACGAGGCGAAACGGCTGGGCCTTGAGATGTCAATGACGACCTGTTCCGGCTGGGCGACGGCCGGCGGTCCGTGGAACGTGCCGTCGAACGCGATGAAGAAAGTGGTGTACACCGAGACGCGGCTGAAGGGGCCTGTGACCTTCAGGGGAAGGCTGCCCCGCACGAAAGAGGACAACGGCTTCTACGACGACATCGCGGTTCTTGCATTCCCGACGCCGTCCGGAAACCTGCGCCTCTCCCGCCTTGAAAACAAGACGTACGTGAAACGGGGGCCCGTGAACTGGGATGAGGGGTTGCGCGCCGAGGCGGATCAGGTTGTGCCCAAGGGCAGGATACTCGACCTGACTGCGCGCATGTCGGGCGACGGCCAGCTCGAGTGGGAAGTGCCGGACGGCGACTGGACGATCCTGCGCGTGGGATACGTCTGCAATGGGGTGTGCAATCGTCCGGCGGCCCGCGGCGGCAAGGGGCTCGAGGTGGACAAGCTTTCCGCCTCCGCTCTTGAGTTCCACGCGGAGCAATACGCGGCGCGTCTCTGCAAGGAGTTTGGCGTGGAAAGGGGAACGGGGAATGGGGAACGGGGAACGGGGCTCACCGGCATTGAAGTGGACAGCTACGAAGCCGGTTCGCAGAACTGGACGCAGGGGTTCGAGAAAAAGTTTGAGGAGCGCATGGGTTATTCGCTCCTGCCCTATCTACCGGTATTTTCCGGACGGATCGTCGGGAGCGTTGACGAAAGCGAGCGTTTCCTCGAGGATTTCCGCCGCGTCGTGTCGGATCTCCTGGCCGAGAACTTCTCCGGCGCCCTTGCCGCATTCTGCCACAGGCACGGCGTCAAGTTTCTCCTCGAACCATACGGAAAGAGCGTGCCCGCCGACAATCTCCAGTATGGACGGCATGCGGACATCCCGATGTCCGAGTTCTGGTCGCGCTCAGGGGTGGGCGAACACGTCGTGGACGAGAAGCGCTACATCAGGATTGCCGCGCACGTCGCGCACGTATGGGGCAAGCGCTATGCCGGCGCCGAGTCGTTCACCGCCGATCCCAGTTTGGGCGGACGGTGGCGCGCGACGCCGTTTGGCATGAAGGCGCAGACGGACCGCGCATTCGCGCAGGGCATCAACCGCATCGTGTACCACCGCTTCACGCACCAGCCCTGGCCCGGCAACCAGTACTTGCCTGGCATGACGATGGGGCGGTGGGGATCGCACATCGACCGGACGCAGACGTGGTGGCACATCGCGCCGGAATGGTTCCGCTACCAGAGCCGCTGCCAGTGGATGCTGCAGGAGGGGACCTTCGTGGCGGATGTGCTTTACTTCTGCGGCGAGAACGTTCCCAACGCCGGAGCGACCGTGTTTTCCGATACGACCGGCAAGTTGCGTCTGCCCGCCGGATACGACTGGGACATCTGCTCCGCGGACGCGCTTGAAGAACTGAAAGTGGTTGATGGCCGCATCGTCGTGCCTGGCGGCGTGAGCTATGCGCTTCTGGTCCTACCGCTGGAAGAGGCCGTGTCCGAGCGCGTTTTAAAGTCCGTGAACCGTCTGCTGGACGCAGGCGCGAAGGTGTGTGCGCCTGTCAAGCCGACGCGCGCATTCGGTCTGAGAGGATTCCCGGAATCCGACGCGCGCATCCGCGCCTCCGTGGACGAAACGTGGAAGAAGGGCGTGCTCGCCTGTCGTCCGGCTGTGGCGCTGAAGCGACTCGGCATCGCGCCGGATTTCGCTTCCACGGAGACGGATCCCAAGTCCGGTGCCGCGTACATCCACCGGCGGAGTGCCGCTGCGGACTGGTATTTCGTTGCGCTCAACAACGAGACGAACGTGACCTTCGAGGCGTCATTCCGCATTACCGGCAAAGCGCCGGAAATATGGGATGCGGAGACGGGCGAGATTTGCGACGCGGCGAATTGGCGCGTCGAGGGAGGTCGCACGGTGGTGGCGATGGAGTTCAAGCCGAGCGGCAGCGCGTTTGTGGTGTTTAGGAGGGGAACGGGGAATGGGGAACAGGGAATGGCCACGTCGACAACAAGCGTACAACAGCAAGAGTCCGTTCCCTTTGTTGGCCCGTGGCAGGTGACGTTTCCGGTTGATTGGTACACCGGCGGCAACGCGGTGAAAACGTTCACGTGGCCGTCGCTCAAAGACTGGACTTCCGATGACGATCCCGATATCAAATACTTCTCCGGCACGGCCATCTATCGCGTCTCATGTCCAATGTCTCATGTCCAACCGGGGGCACGCATCATCCTTGACCTTGGCGAGGTGAAGAACTTTGCTGAAGTGACGGTCAACGGTAAGTCATATCCGCCGCTCTGGCGCCCGCCTTTCCGCCTCGACATCACAGACGCGGTAAAGACAGCAAGCGTACAACAACAAGGTAGGGCGGTCGCCCCGCGACCGCCGTTGTCGCTCGACCTCGAGATCAAGGTGACGAACCTCTGGCCGAACCGGCTGATCGGCGACGACGCTCTGCCCGAGGACTGCGAGTGGAAGGGAACGATCCGCAACGGTCTGAAGGAAATTGGCGTCAAGGAGATTCCGCAGTGGGTGAAAGACGGCAAGCGGTCGCCCACGGGTCGCCACACGTTCACGACGTGGCGACACTGGGCGAAGGACGAGGCTCCCTTGCCATCCGGCCTGCTCGGCCCCGTCCAGCTGCAGTTCGCTTGTCCATAACTTCCTTGTGATTTTTCTCGGTTGCTTTCGCTGCTGGGAGTTTTGGAGGATTTAGGGTAATCGATACGAGCACATTTCGTTTTAGTTCCTTTTTATATCTCGCGATTGTTATGCAGTTGGCTGCCGTTCTGTGCTATAATACTCGTGTTTCACCCTTTGGAAGGAAAGACATGAAAAAGAATATGGTGACCGACTCGGCGTGCTGGTCGCGGAGCGTCTCCTTGGCGGCGTTGGCTTTCGCCTTTGCCGCAAATGCGAAGCTACTTCCCGTGGAAGTCTACGAGAAGGGCGGCGGCGACGTGGACTGCTCGTCCCGCTACCTGATACGCGAGCGCGTGCGCGAGGTTCCGGGCGTCAAATGCGACGGCAAGCTCTTCGCGCGCCTCGTGAAGGTGACGAACGCGTCCACCGAGACGCGCACCGTGCAGGTCGCCGTCCGTGCCGCGACCGCGTTCAAGCCCACGAACTGGGTGATCCCCGGCGTGATCTACGGCGACAACTCCTTCGGCAACCAGGTGTCGCCGAGCGGACTCGAACGCGACGGCGAGCCGTGGGTGTTCGGCTACGACCGCGTGGCGATCCCGTCCTGCACGCTGTCCGAGTCCAAGGACGCCCTCTTCGCCCTGTTCGCGTCCGACCGCGACGCGCCGTCGCTCGAAAGTTCCTGCTCGCTGCGGCGCCTTCCGGACGGCACGTTCGAACACCGCATCATCTATCCCGTCCGCGAAAGCCCCGTGAGCTACACGTTCAAGTACAGCTACACCGGACGGTACGACACGTGGATCACGCTTCCGCCCGGCGCGACTTTCGAGGCGGAGTCCTATTTCCTCGAGGGGCGTCCCCGCTACGAGAACTGCGGCTACCGCGAGGCGCTCATCGCGGCGATGGCCGTGCTGAAGAACGACCATCCGATCCCCGCGCTCGACGCGCAGACGGTGTACGACGTCTCTCACCAGTGGCTGCGCGACTGCTGCGAGTATTTCGTCGATCAGGGGAAGTCGAAGGGCGCGATGGGCATGGACATCTCGTTCCAGCTCGGCTACACCGCCCGCACCAACAAGCGGCACTTCCCCGCGTGGATGACGCCGGAGGAGAAGGAGCTCACGCTGGCGGACCTCGAACGGAACCCGTCCCTCAACAGGACGCGTCTGCGCACGTTCTGGATGGAAGGCATGGGTTTCGCGTCGCAGAACTTCCTTGCGCACCGCCTGTCGTACATGGACGCGGTGAAGCGCGGCGACAAGGACTTCGCCAAGTGGTGTCTGGACGACATGGACGACTGGGTGAAGCGTCAGGTCACCGAAGGGCCGGCGGCGGGACTCTGCACGACCGGACGGCGCCGCAAGGTCACGCGCCTGAGCGTCACGGAGCTCGGCTGGGGGCTGGGCGAGATTGCCAAGTTCTGGAAGCACCTCAAGGAGAGCGGCGTCGAAAAGCCGGAGTACCTGGAGTTCGCCAAGCGGCTTGCCGATTTCTTCGTGGCGCACTACGACGCCGTCGATCCGTTCGGGCGCATCTGGTCGCTCAAGACGGGCGAGAAACTCGAGGGCGGCGGCGACGGCGGCGGCTTCATGGTGAAGGGTCTGCTGGAGCTCCATGCCGTCTGCGGCGAGAAGAAATATCTGGACTGCGCCCGCAAGGCGTTCGACCGCTACTTCGAGATGGACCTCGCGAAGTTCCGCTGCGTGGCCGGCGCGGACGACTGCAACTGCGTGGACAAGGAATCGTCCTTCCCCTACATCTACTCGGCGCTGGAGCTGTGGCGACAGACGGGCGACAAGCGGTATCTCGACTGCGCGGAGCGCGTGGCGGCGTACTTCTGCTCGTGGATGATGACGTACGACGTGCTCTATCCGCCGACGAGCGAGTTCGGACGCTTCGGCTATCGCACGAGCGGCGGCACGCTCGTCTCGGCCGAGCACCAGTGCATCGACCCTTACGCGACCGTGGCGATCCCCGACCTCTTCGACCTTGCGGACGCGACGGGCTGCGAAACGTGGCGTGATGCGGGGCGGCTCATCTGGGTGAACGCCATCCAGGACGTGACCGGTCCCAACGGCGGCTCCATCAACGGCGTGCTGCGCACGCCCGGCGCGCAGTGTGAGGCACATGCGCAGACGCGCTGGGCCAAGTACCGCAGCGATCCGATCGCCGCGCGCGGCAACTTCAACAACCAGTGTACGGCGTTCATCGTCACGTTCCGCCTCTACGCGCTCGAACGCGTGGGTGATCCGATGGCCACGAAGTGAGGCGTTAGAAAAATGAATAAAGAGATTGAAACACTCGTTCGCGAGAGTCGCATTATCGCCATCATTCGCGGCTTTGCGCCGGATGTTTGCCTACGTCTCGCCGAGGCGTATGCGAAGGGCGGAATCCGCCTTGTCGAGGTGACGTTCGCGCAGAACGCGCCGGAGACGTGGAAGGATACGGCCGCCGCGATCCGTGCGATCAAGGAACGTTTCGCGGGAAGCGTCCGCGTCGGCGCCGGCACGGTCCTCACGGAGGAGCATCTGTCGATGTGCGAGCAGGCGGGCGGCGAATACATGATCACGCCGAACGTGAAGCCGGCGCTTATCCGCGAATGCGTGCGGCGCGGACTCGTCGCGATGCCGGGCGCGCTGACGCCCAGCGAGGCCGTCGACGCCTGGGAGGCGGGTGCGGGCTTCGTGAAGATCTTTCCGGCGGGATCGCTGGGCCCCGGATACGTCAAGGCGATCCGCGCGCCGCTTTCGCACATCCCGTTCCTCGCCGTAGGCGGCATCGGACCGGACAACGTCGCCGATTTCATGAAGGTCGGTTGCGTTGGCGCAGGCGTGGGCGGTAACCTTACGAACAAGGAGTGGATCGCCGCAGGCGAATGGGACAAGATCGAAGAGGTTGCCCGCCAGCTCGTCACGCGCTCCGCCCCTGCAAACCACTAACCACAAAGCACTAACCACTAACGACAAAAATGAGAAACATCCTGATAACGGGTTCGTCGCACGGCATCGGCGCCGGGTGCGCCATCGCGTTCGCGCGCGACGAGGGCGCGAACATCGGCGTGTGCGGCAACAAGGACGCGGCGGGCGCCGAGGCGGTCGCGAAGGAATGCGAGAAGTTCGGCGTGAAGACGAAGGTCTATCTCGGCGACGTCGGGTCGCACGACTTCTGCAAGGCGACGATGGAGGACTTCATCGCCACGTTCGGCAAGATCGACGTGCTCGTCAACAACGCGGGCGGCGCGCTGAAGATCCCGGACGGACCCAAGGGCGAGTTCAAGGACATGCCGATGGACTACTGGGACAGCCAGATGGCGCTCAACCTCAACGCCGCCGCGTACCTTTCGCGCTACGCCGTGGCCGACATGGTCGAGAAGAAGACGGAAGGGCGCATCGTGAACGTCTCGTCGGTACACGGACAGGTGACGTGGGTCCACCGCCGGATGCTCCCCTATTCCGCCGCGAAGGCCGGGCTCAACATGTTCACGAAGGCGCTCGGCGTGGAAGTGGCGAAGTACGGCATCCGCGTGAACGCCGTCGCGCCGGGGCTCATCTACACGAAGATCATGTCGCGCTACTCCGAGGCCGACATCCGCGGCTTCAACCACAAGATCCCCGTCGGGCGCGGCGGCAAGGTCGAGGAGATCGTCCCGACGATCCAGTTTCTCGCAGACATCGAGAAGACGCGCTTCATCGTCGGACAGGTGATCGGCGTGGACGGCGGTCAGTCGTGCGACGGCTCGATCGAGAGCATGAATTTCAATCTTGAAAACTGAAAGGAAAAACAAAAATGAGCTGTAATGGCGATTGCAAGTTGAATCTGAGAAGCAAGTGGGAGTTCGGCGAGGCGAGCGAGTGCCGGCGCGGACTCCTCTGCGGCATGGGCATTTCGCCCGAGGAGCAGGCGCGTCCGCTGATCGGCGTCGTCAACTCCTGGAACGAATACAACCCGGGGCACATCCACCTCAAGGGGCTCGCCGAGCGCGTGAAGCAGGGCATCCGCGACGCGGGCGGCTATCCCGTGGAGGTGATGACGACCGGCATCTGCGACGGCATGGTGCTGAAGGACCCGAAGTACATCGAGATCCCGTCGCGCAACTCCATCGCCGACCAGGTGGAGATCACGGTGGACGGCAACTTCTTCGACGGCATGGTGATGCTCTCCACGTGCGACTCCATCGTGCCCGGACACCTCATGGCGGCGGCGCGCCTCGACATCCCGACCGTGATCGTCACCGGCGGCTACATGCCGCTCGGCACGTTCCGCGGCAAGGAGGTGCTGCACATCCACGCGCAGGACAAGGTCGGCACGATGCAGGACGGCAAGATCGACCCCGACGAATACAACGGCCTCATCGAGCATTCGTGGGGCACGTGCGGCGGCTGCACGTCGATGACGACCGCCAACTCCATGTGCATGGTCGCCGAGGCGCTTGGCATGTCGCTCCCGTACAACTCCACTGTGAGCGCCGTCTCGAGCGAGCTCGCGCTCATCGCCTACCGCGCCGGCGAGCGCGTGATGGACCTTCTCCGCAAGGGCATCACGGCGCGCAAGATCATCACGCCCGCCGCGATCCGCAACGCGATCAAGATGGACATGGCCGTCGCCGCGTCCTCGAACCTCATCCTCCACATCCCCGCGATCGCGCACGAGGCCGGTTACGACGAGCCGTGGTGGAAGTACTTCGACGAGGCGTCGAACGACATCCCGCTCCTCTCGCACCTCGCGCCGTCGGGTCCGTACAACCTGCACGACCTCGACCTCGCGGGCGGCCTCCCCGCCGTGATGAGGGAACTCCTCCCCAAGATCGACGGCGACGCGCTCACCGTCACCGGCAAGACGATGGCGGAGAACGTGAAGGACGCGAAGGTGTACAACCGCGACTGCATCCATACGTTGGAAGACCCCGTCATGAAGAAACCCGGCATCGGCGTCCTCTACGGCTCGCTCGCGCCGGAAGGCGCGATCATCAAGATCGCCGCCGTCCCCGAGAAGCTCATGGGCACGTTCAGCGGACCCGCCCGCGTGTTCGATTCGCTCGACGACGGACTCGCCGCGCTGCGCGCCGGCAAGATCAAGCCCGGCGACGCGTGCGTTCTCCGCTTCCTTGGCCTCAAGGCCCGCTTCGGCACCACGGCCTTCATGTTCCAGGAAGAGCTGAAGGGACGCCCCGAACTGTACGATTCCTGCGCCGTCATCACCGACGGACGCTTCTCCGGCGGAACCTCCGGTCTTTCGGTCGGCTACGTCTCGCCGGAAGCCGCGCTGTGCGGTCCGCTGGGTCTCGTCAAGGAGGGCGACACGATTGAGATCGACCTTCCCGGACGCCGCATCGACCTCAAGATCGACGACGCCGAGATGGCGAAGCGCAAGGCCGCGTTCGACTGGAAGTTCGATGAGTCGAAGTACCCGCGGTATCTCAACCTGTTCGTGAAGAACGTCGGCTCAATGGCCCACGGCGGAATCTGGGAGTGACGGACGTACTTGTCATCGGCGGGGGGCTGGCCGGGTGGCGGGCGGCGGAGGCGGCGGTGAAACGCGGCGCCTCCGTTGCGCTCGTCGCAAACGGCGTCGGCAACTCGCCCGACATCCACGCGCTGAACGTGCCGGTGCGGGTCGACGATTCCGTCGAGCGGTTCATTGACGATACGCTCACGAGCGGGAAGGGCGCGTGCGATCCGAAGCTGGTCGAGGTGCTGTGCCGCGAATCGGTGAAGCTCGCGGACGAGTTTCCGTTCGACCGCAACGCCGACGGATCGTACAAGCTCCTCCAGCCGCTCGGATGCAGCGTGCCGCGCTGCGTCTCCATCGACCACAAGATCGGCGCGTGGATCCTCGCCAAGATCAAGCGCGACCTCTCCGACAAGGTCGAAGTCATCCACGGTCGCGTCACTCAGCTCTCCCGCACATCTTCACTCTTCACCATTCACCATTCACTTGGCGACGACGACGGAACGTGTACCGCGCGTTCCGTCGTCATCGCCACAGGTGGGTGGTGCGGCAAATACGCCTTCAGCGACAACCCGCCTGAACTGCGCGGGGACGGAATCGACCTGGCCGTGAATCTCGGCGCGGCCACGCGCGACATGGATCTCGTCCAGTACGAGCCGACCGTCGCGTTGGCACCGGCGAAGCTGCGCTGCATTCCCGTCATCACGACGATGCTCTACGAAGGCGCGACATTCCGCAACCGCCTTGGCGACGAGTTCCTCGCCGATAAGCACGCCAACAAGGATGAAATCTCCCGTGCCATCCTCGCTGAAATCAAGGCTGGCCGCAGCGTAGACGGCGGCGTGTGGTTTGATGCCACGGGCGTTCCGCGAGAGATTCTTGAAACCACCTACATCGATACCGTGCGTCGCTATGCGTCGGCGGGCGTGGACATCACGCGCGAGCCGATGCTCGTCGCACCGGCGCCGCACACGTCACTTGGCGGCCTCGTGATCGACGCGCGCTGCCGCGTGCTGCGCGCGGACGGCTCGCCGATTCCAGGACTTTTCGCCGCCGGCGAGGTGACGGGCGGCGTCCATGGCGCGAACCGAATCGGCGGCAACGCCGGGACGGAAGTCCTGGTCTTTGGCCGAATTGCGGGCGAATCCGCAGCGTAAACGAAATGAGGAGACGGAAATGGAGACAACGAAACAACCGTCATTTGAAGAGGTCCTTCCCGGAACGTACCTCTTGAAGGTGCCGTTCGGTCCCGTGTGGACGGGCATCATCCTCGTTCGCGGCGAAAAGAACTTTCTCATCGACTCCTCGCACCTGGAACCGGAACAGTATCTTATCCCCGCGCTGGACGAACTCGGCCTGAAGCCGTCCGACATCGACTGGCTCCTCTGCACGCACGTACACGGCGACCATATCGGCGGACATTACGCGCTCCACGAAAAATACGGCGTCAAGGTCGCGACGCTCGCGTCCGCCGCTGATGCCCTGCGCGATCCCGTGAAGGTGGCGATTCGCGTGCGCACGCGCTTCCCGGAGAACTCGCCTCCGCCGCAGTCGTATCTGAAGGGCGTGGAGCCGGATCGCCTGCTTGCCGAAGGGGAGCTTCTCGAAGGACGCCTGCGCGCCGTCTCCACGCCGGGACACGACGACGACTGTCTTGTGTGGATCGATACGCAGACCGGCACCGCCTTTACGGGCGACTCGCTGCAGGCCAACGGCACCATCTGCCAAGGTGTGGCGTTCTACCGCGACCTCGCAGCTTATCGCGCCACGCTCGCGAAACTCGCGGAAGAGAACATCCAGAACTTTGTCTGCGGACACGACTACGACGGAATCGGTTCGATCGTCGTCGGCAAGGAGTCCGTCGCGGCGGCGCTCCGCTCTTGCGCGGAGCGCGTGAAGCTTTACGGCGAGCGCATCGCCGCCTACCTGAAAGAGGGCGTTCCTGTCGAGAAGGAACCCGTCTCGCTGGCGCGCCGGCTCATCGAAGATGTCGGCTGTGGCATGCCGGAGAAGCTCTTCCTTGCCCTGCATACCGTATCCGAACACTTGAAGGAGACTTTAAATGAAGGTTGAAGAGCTACGCGAGGCGGGGAATCCCTATTGGGTCGATGTTCAAACGGCCGGCGAGTTTCTGGGGCTTGCCGACAAGACGATTCTCCATGCCGGGCCGCCGATCGAGTTCGCGCGCATGTGCGAGGGACATCGTCGCGGTATGGCGAGTGCCTGTCTGTTCGAGGGCTGGGCGAAGGACGCGTCGGAAGCGGTACGCCTTCTCGAATCTGGAGGTGTGAAGTTAGCGGCCGCCTGCGACTATGCGACGAATGGTTCGGGGTACGGCATCATCACGAAGTCCGTGCCGCTCCTCATTATCGAGGATCGCGACTACGGTTCGCGCGCCGGGCTGTTTCCCGCAGAAGGGCGTTTCGGCGGCGGATTCTGCGGCTGGGGCGTCTATTCCGACGAGATCGCGGCGAATCTCGCGTGGCTGCGCGATGTTCTTTTCCGGGAGCTTGTGTCCGTCCTCAAGGACGCGGGCGGCTTCCCGCTGAAGGAGCTTTTCGCCGAGGCGCGGCGAATGGGCGACGAACTCCATTCCTCCCAGAAGGCGATCGACGCGCTGTTCACGCGTGCCATCGTGCCGTACGCGCTCAAGTGCGGCAACGCGGCGGAGCTTCTGGACTACTTCGCCTCAACCAACCGCTTTACGCACAATTTCGGACAGGCCGCGAGCCGCGCGCTCGTTCTGGGCCTCGAAGCGGTGGGCAAGAGAGGTTTCCTCACGGCGGCCGGCGGCAACGGCGTGGAGTACGGCATCAAGGTGGCCGGGTCGGACAAATGGTACGTTGCGCCGGCGCCGATGATCGAGGGACCGTACCTCGTTCCGGGCGCGAAGCGCGAGAACCAGTTGCCGTGGTTGGGCGACAGTTCCATCACGGAATGCCGCGGATGGGGCGGACGGATTCGTCCGGTGAATCCCGCCATCACCGGTGGCGTGGTGATCAACGGTGGCATGATGGACGTGAACGGCGGCTGGATGGGCGCCGGTTCCACGCGCATGCCGGAAGAATGTTTCAGAAAGGCAAAGGAGGACGGACATGACGTTCAATTGGCTTGACTATGTGGTAATCGCGCTGTTTTTCGTCGCGCTTGCGGCGATTCCGGCACTTGCTTCGCTCAAGGCGAAGACCAAGGACACCGCTGAATACTTCAAATCCGCAGGCTCCATGCCGTGGTGGCTTATCGGCGTTTCGATGGTCGCGGCCACGACGTCGACGAATTCCGCGAACCTGTTCACGGAGATCGTCCGGCGCGACGGCCTGAGCGGCAACTGGGTGTGGTGGGCGTTCATGCTGACGGGATTGCTCACCGTGTTCATCTACTCGAAGTTGTGGGTAAAGTCCGGCGCAACGACCGACATCTCGTTTTACGAACTGCGCTATTCGGGACGTCCCGCCGCGTTTCTCCGCGCGTTCCGCGCGCTGTACCTCGGCGTGATCTACAATCTCGTGGTGATGGCGGTGGTGTTGCTGGGCGCGATCAAGATCGGCGTCGTCATGTTCGGCGTTTCGGCGTGGACGATCCTCACGGTGACGGCTGTCGCGTCGCTCGTCTATTCGTGCCTGAGCGGCATCCGCGGCACGATCTACACGGACTTCTTCCTGTTCGCGGTCGTGATGGCCGGCGCGTTCGCGGTGATGGTGTACGGCGTGAACCACCCGGCGGTCGGCGGCTGGTCGGCGCTGATGTCGAACCCGGCGGTGCTTGAAAAGGCGCGGTTCCTGCCTGACTTCTCCAACATGGACGCGGCGGTGGCCGTGTTTGTGATTCCGGTCGCGGTGCAGTGGTGGAACGTGTGGTACCCCGGCTCCGAACCTGGCGGCGGTGGCTACATCGTCCAGCGCGTCCTCACGGCGAAGTCTCCCAACCACGCGCTCGGCGGAACGCTCTTCTTCAACCTCCTGAACTACGCGCTCCGTCCGTGGCCGTGGTTCATCGCGGCGTTCGCGTCGATCCTCATCTTCCCCGACCTCGCCTCGATCAAGGCGGCCTTCCCCGGAGTCGATTCGGCGCTTGTCGGACACGACATGGCCTACCCCGCGATGATCAAGTGCGTGCCGAATGGATGGGTCGGCGTCGTGGCCGCCTCGCTGATGGGCGCGCTGTTCTCGACCATCGCCGCGCATCTCTCGATGGGGGCGAACTACGTCACGAACGACGTGTGGAAACGGTTCGTCCGGAAGGACGCCTCCGACCGCGAGCTGATCTTCGTGGCGCGCGCGGCGTCCGTCGTGCTCATGGTGGCGGGATGCGCGCTCGCGCCGCTCATCGAGAGCGCGAAGTCGGGCTTCGACCTGATGGTGCAGGTCGGCGCAGGTACCGGTATCATCTTCCTCCTGCGGTGGTTCTGGATGCGCATCAACGCCTGGACCGAAATCGTCGCGATGGCGGTCTCGTTCCTTTGCGCAGTGTTCTTCCAGATTGTCTGGCCGCACATCTCGGATACGACGCTCCTGTTCTGGCAGAAGCTTCTCTGGACGATGGCCGTGACGACGGTCGCGTGGCTGACTGCGATGTTCGCGACCGCACCCGAAAAAGCCGAGACGATCGCGAAGTTCAAGGCGCTCGTCCGCGCGGACGGACGCGATGTGGGCAAGGGCGTGTTGCTGATGTTCCTCTCCGCCATGGCGCTCTTCGGTTTCATGGCCCTCGTGGCCAAGCTGATCATCGGAGGTAATACCACGCAGAACTTCCCGGGCGTGGAGATTAAGATATCGTCTGCGGCGGGCGGCCGAGCCACCGTCTATTCGTTCGGCGCGCGGCTTACCGACTGGGAGCCGGTTTCGGGCGGCGGCGAAGTCTTCGCCATGCCGAAGCCTTACCCGAAGTCATGGCAGGAAGGACAAATCCATGGCGGCATTCCGCTCTGCTGGCCGTGGTTCGTGTTCGAGGGACCCGAGGGGTGCCGCATCCACGGCCTTACGGGCTACTTCCCGTGGAAGGTCAAGGCACGCGCGTCCGACCGCGTGACGTTCGAGCTGGACGATACGCCCGAGACGCGCCGCCTCTGGCCGCACAAGTTCCACGCCGAACTGGAATATGCGTTTGCGGGCGACGCGCTCACGGCGACCTTCCACGCTACGAACACGGGCGATGCGCCGTTCACCTGCACGGAGGGCTTCCATCCGTATTTCCGCGTGGGGGACGTGGCGAAATGTTCTGTCACAGGAGCGGACGGCACTCGGTATTTCTGGAAGGGCGAGGTTGAGAAGGGCGACCGCCGCGTGTGGAAGGGCGACTTCCCGTGCGCGCTTCTCGCCGAGGGGAAGCCTGGATACGTCTTTGAAGAACCGTCGCCGGACGGCGTACACGTCCATTCGCTGATCGACCCCGTGCTGAACCACCGCATTGAAGTTTCCTACGAGGGCAGTATCAAGTTCGTGACATGGAACTCCGGTCCCGACTTCTCCCGGTTCGGCGGAGCGGACGATCCGGAGTTCGGGAAGAAATTCGTCTGCGTGGAAGGCGGCACGCTCTACCGCGACCGCGCCTACACTCTCAACCCCGGCCAAACGCACGAACTCAAGATGACGGTGCGGGTCAAGTGAGCCGGTTCATGGTACGCGAAATACGCCGTTGGAGACGCCGTTGGACTTCGTGTAGTCAATGACGTACGGCGCGACGTAGGCGTTGCGGAACTTGGCCTTCTGACGAGGCGCGAGCGCCACGCCGTCCACCTTCTTTTCGGAACTAGAGGCGTTGTAGGGGTAGGCGTGATAGACCATGCACCGCCTCCCCGCCTCGTCCAGGAAGAACGAGGCGTGTCCCGCCCCCTGTTTGTCGACGCCCGGCAGATGTCGGCCCCTCCCGTCCGCGACGCCAAATACGGGATTACCAGCGAATTTGACCCAGCTGGACGTCTTGATTGGATCGCCTCCCGTCCACGTGAGCTGTCCGAGGCCGTAGTTGGTCCAGAAGCCGCTGCCCGAATAGACGAGATACACGTCGCCTCGATCGCCATACACCGCCGTCGCGCCCTCCACGACACGCGGATAGTACGGCGTCTTCAACCGCTTCACGGGGTCTGTGATCGGACCCGAACCGATGCTTTCCCACGGCTGCGTGGGCACCGTGACGATTCCGGTGTCGGACACCATCTGCCATGGCGTCTTGAGGCGGGCGATGCGGATCTCCTGGTGGAAGTCCGCCGTGCCGCGTCCCGTCTCGGACACGAAAAGCGAATAGAGGCCCTTCCACTCGCCTTCGCGGATGCGCAGCACGGTCTGTCCGACGAGCCACCCCGGATAGGGCACGCCGTTCTTGTCGAGGACAAGGTGCGACGCGTTTTTCTCGCCGGTCACGGGATGGCCGTAGGGTCCTTCCGGCTTGCCCGAAAGCGACTTGAGGACAATGCTCTTCACGTGACGCGAATCTCCCGTCTCGGAATCGCGCAGCGCGGTGAACATGTACCACCCGGCGTGTCCGGGGAAGTCGTCGTCGGAGAAGTGGTGTATCTCAGGACTCCACACGCCGTTCACGCCCTTGTAGCCGAGCGTCGCCAGCATCGGATCGACCTTTGCGTCATACGCGAGGTGCTTCGTGCATTTCGGGGACGAGAGCCCGGAAAGCGTTCCGGACTCCTCCACGAGCACTTTGCTACTGCCCGTCTGCGTGAGATAGAACTTCCCCTCATGGCGGAAGAGCCATGGATCGGCACAGGCTTTGCGAAGAAGCCGACCGACTGAAGCTTCATTCCGCGGGTACGGGCAATCCGCAACCCGTCCCGCAAATGCCGTAGCAACGGCAGGTTTTTCGCCCCACGTACACATTGCGGCAAGGAACGCCGCCATTATAGATAATGTTCTTTTCATTTTTTCAGTTGCGTCTTTCGGGTTTAGTGGTTCGTGGCTCGCCACTGAAGGGGAGAGAGGCCGAAACGGTCCTTGAACGCCTTGCGGAACGCGACGTCGCTGTTCCAGCCGCAGAAGTTCGCAATCGCCGCGACGGAGGAGCGTCCTTCCCGGAGATAGTCGCAGGCTACGGCGAGGCGGCGTTCGAGCAGTTCGTCGCCGATCGTTTTGCCCGTCGCCGCCTTGAAGCGGATTTCCGCCATCCGGCGCGAGACCGGAAAATCCTTTGCGATGTCGCTTGGCTGGAGGCCGTCGCAGGCGTGGAGGCGTATCTTCTCCAGCGCCTCGTACACCGTGCTGTCGTAGATGCGCATCTGGCGGGAGGACGCGCGGCGGACGATTCCGTGGGGCGCGACGGCGAGGGGCGCGACGGGGCGAGCCCCTCCCGATTGCGCAGACAGGGCCTCCGCGAGCATCTGCCCCGCGCAGAAGCCGAGGCGGTGGAAATCCGGTCGCACGCTCGTCAGCGTAGGCGAGCAGTTCTCGCATATCTCCGGGTCGTCATCCACAGACACGACGGAAATCTCGTCGGGCACGTTCGCCTTCAGACGCGCCGCCGCCGAGAGAACCGCCGCACCGATGGCGTCCGTCACCGCGAACACGCCGCACGGACGCGGCATCTCCTTCAGCGCCGCGGCGACGTGCCGTTCCAGTTCGGCGGGGTTCGCCGCGTCGCCAGAACGCGGCGTGGCGACCTTGAATGGCAGGCCGTGCATCTTCGCGATCTCCGCGCACACCGCCCGTTTCACGGCGCTCCACGACATCTTCGGATTGAACCACTCGACGAAAAGAAGCGACGCCGGATTGCCCTCCAGCAGTTCCGAGACGGCGAGCTTGGCGATCGCGCGCGAATCGCTGGAGACGGACGGGATGGCGCGCCCGCGGATACGCCCCTCCGGGTTCATCGCCACGACGGGCAGCTTGCCGAACGGCGCGTCGTCGAACATCTCCGGCATGGACGAGGCGTCGAGGATGAGTCCAACGGGATTCCAGTAGTCGATGAGCTGTTCGAAGTTTGGTTTCGCGTTTCGCGCGTCGACGGCGTGGAGCGTCCAGCCCACTGACTTCGCGTAGGCCGCGATGCCGCTGAACTTTTCACGCCACGTGCCAAACACGCCCGTGCGGAAGACGATGACTTTTCGCTCTCCTTTTTCCATGGCGCATAGTATATCATATTTGAGGGGGTGTCGGTTGGTGATTTGTGATTGGTGGTTTCGTTTTAGTTTCTATAAAAATCTCGTAGAAGTTATGGTCACTGTCACCACTCTTTGATAAAATACTGACGTTGTAATTTTCGGAGAAGGTTTACCTTTAGAAAGGAATGACGATGAGGAGCATTAAAATGTGCAAAACTTTCGTTTTCGCGGCATGTTGCGGCATGGCTGTTATGACGGCATCCGCTGTCACCCTCGTTTCGGTCGGGGACGGCGATACGCTGACGCTTGCCGCATCCGGCAGCGGCAACAACACGGCCGATACCGAGATCACGGCGGCGGCAGGTGCGACGATTGTGCTGAACGCGGCGGACAGCGGCGGCGCTTCGCGCATCCTCTCCAAGCTCTACCTTACCGGTTCCGGCACGGTGACGCTCGCCGCGCCCGATTCAGGCTACGCCGCGACGGAGGTCCGCATCGAGGGCGGCATTGCGGCGGCGACGCCCGCCAACATGACGTTGCACGTTGGCGCGGCGAGCGTGACGGCGTTCAAGGTGGGCGTGCGGATGGCGGACAACGCCGTCAACACCCCCGTCGTCGATCTCAAGCAGATCACCTTCGCCAACACGTCTGGCGCATTCCACCTCACGGAGAGCGTGACGGCGATTGCCGTCCCCACCGGCTGCGTGGTCGACGACGGCGCTAACGTCGCGCTTTACGGCAATCCGCTCGGCTTCGGCAAGGCGGTTATGCTCGACAGATACGATCTCGTTCTCCTTTCGTCTGCAAGTGTCCCCTCTGGCTGTACCGTCACGGTGAATCCGGGGCGGACCCTTGCCTTGAAGGGATGTATCAAGAGTAAACCGGATGGATGGTCGTATGCCTGGAACTGGAACCACTTGCATTCGGGTTTTGGAAACTTCAACGTCAAGCTAAACGGTCGTGGCGCACGTGTCATCTGCCGCAATTCAAATGGAAATCAGCTACGCTTGACCGCAAACGTAACGGGCGTCGGCGAGGTGCTCTGCCGCACGGACAGCGGAGACGCCCGCACGTTCTTCAAGGGGATGTCGTATGTGGCGTACAGCAACAAACCGGTCGCGATTCCTATCAACACCGTCGCCGACTGGGCGGCGGAGCGCGCGGACAAGAACTCGTGGACGAACAAGGTCGCCAGCTGGTTCGACGCCTCGGACAGAAGCTCCTTCCTCTATCTTGACCATGAACCGCCTTCTGGAATCTCCAACTCCTACACGAATGGCTACCCCATTCTGCTTGGCTGGTTCGACAAGAACAAGGGCCATTCCGATACCTGGCTGTTGAACCGCCGAATTCTGGGATTTGGAAATAATGACTATGTCGTACAGGTGATGCCATACGTGGTCACGAACGGCCTGAACGGCATGGACTACATCTCGATGGGCGGATGGGGTACGACGGTGCAGTCGCCATACTGTCAGGGAGCGTCCGCGGCCGAGGCCCGCCGGTTGAATTTCCATTCTGCCTCGACCGCCGTCTCTGGGCACGACAGACCGACGGGCGGTGGCGTAATCACGCCGTCTTTCCCCTACTGCATCATGGTGTTCGGATCCCAGCAGGGGGGCGGCAAGGCGATACTCGACGATACAAACACATCTGGGCGAAGTAATCTCGCACGCCACCCCACGACGATTGCCGGAGCGTGGTTTGCATACGATGGCTTCTCGTTGACGGTAGATGGTTATTCTGCCGGTGACGGGAAAAGCGCATATCCGAATGGCGGATGGCAGATCGTCTCGCTTGACATGACCGTGAACACTCCCGAACTGCATGGTTTGAGCGGACACTTCAATGCTAACTACGGTGGCATGAACTACGCCGAAATCATCTTCTTCAGCGAGGTGCCGACGGCGGACGAGCGCGCGGCATGCGAACGCTATCTGGCCGAAAAGTGGGGTCTGACCGAAACCTACAACAACTGGGACACGTCCTACGTCGAGCTTTCCGGGCGCGGATGGGTGGAGTTCTGGGATACGAACATCGAGACCCATCAGGGCGCGGCGGAGATTGCCGTGGCGGGCAACTTTGCTGGCACGTTGAGAACACGGGCGGGGCAGACGCTCGTCCTCTCCGACCGTCCCGCGCCGCCGACCGCCGCCGACCTGCCGCGGCAGGATTCGATCACGGGCTGGTACGACCCGTCGTTCGAGGGGGCGATCGTCCATCATAAAAACACGAACACCGACTCCGTCTCCAATCTCTGCTCGCGCACGGCTGCGGGAATTGTCGAGGATAATGTCATGCGTGGACGTACGCCAGACGGCAGTCAGTCGCCCGTCGTCGTTTCGGCGTCGCGCCTCGGCGCGTCCGGCGTGGGGCCTGTGATGAACTGGATGGACTTCACGCATAAACCTGGAAGCAATCTCCACTCCGGCACGGATACGTGGAGCGCGGTGGTCAAGCTCGACGTGCGTTCGGTGTTCATGTCGCTCGACTCGTCCTTCGGCGGCGGCAACCCGTTTGCCTTCGACGCCTATATGTACAATAGCGGGAGCCTTATCCGGCCGCGTCTCGGCTACGACTGGACGGCGCCGATCTGGAGCAGCTCCAACCAAGTCGCGATGGCGCACACGTGGCTTGATGCGACCGAGGTGGACGGCTCCAGCACGGGTTTCAACGGACGTGCGGAGGTGCTGGGCTTTGAGCTGGCAAGCGCGCAGAAATCGCGGTCGTTCCTTGGCTATTGTCTTGAAACGAGGCCGAACGGCGGAGCCAACTACGAATACATCGGCGAGACGATCGTCTACTCGACAACGCTGACCGACTCCGAGCGCGAGACGGTTCAGGACTACCTGATGGCGAAGTGGCTGGGCGATACGCAGGGCAAGTACACCGACCTTTCCGGCGCGACGGTGAAGGGCGCGGGCGACGTGTACAGCGCGACTCTCCGCAACCTTCCCGCTTTCGATTCCGACTTCACCGGAACTCTGCGCGGCGGCGCGGCCATGTCGTTCACTGTTGATCCCACCGTGAACGGGACGGCGGCGACGGACGCGGTGACGATCACGGCTGGTAATTTCTCGCTCGACGCAGCCTGCACGGTGTCCGTCATGCTGAAAGGCGCCGCCAAGGCGGGCACGTACACGCTCCTGACCGTTCCTTCGGGCGCACTGGCCGGCAAGACGTTTGACCTGGCGTTCACGGACGCCACGGGCAAGAACCGCAGGGCGCGGCTCGTCACGGGTGATACGACGCTCTCGCTTCAAGTCTATCCCGTCGGCTTCATGGTCATCTTCAAGTGAGTGTGCAACTGAAGCTTTTGAATTACAAGGCTTTGCAAGGGCGGCAGATATTTGGTATCATATATGCGCAACGGGCGGTTCGGAACTGCTCAGTTCCGAACTGAAACGTTCGGCCATGAAGAAAGGAAACGTGAAGCGTCGGAGGCGCGACATCGACATGAGGGCTCTTGAGCGCAAGTCGGAGGCGTTCTTCGCCAAGAACCCGACGATGAAGTCCCGAAAGACATCCTTCGCAGGACTATCGCTCGACGACATCTGAATCCCTCTCCGCTGTCCAGCAGCCCCAATTTGCTTATTTCAGTGCCTTAGTGCGTGCCGCGAAAGGCCTTGCCTCCGCTGGCGTGTTGGGTGCGGTATTCGCGCATGGTCATGCCGGTGCGGGCGAGGAACATCTTCTTCACAAAGGAGTCGGAGCGGTATCCGCACTGAAGGACCACTGTCGCAATCGGAAAGCGTGTGTGCGAGAGAAGGTCGCATGCCTTCTGGAAACGCTGTTCGTGGATCTCCTCCAGAATCGTCTTCTTCGTCTCCTGCTTGAAGAGGCGCGTGCCGAAACGTCTTGAGCAGTGCATCTCGGAGATGACGTCGTCAAGCCGCAGCGTGGCCTCGGATGCATGGCGTCGGATGTATTCGAGCGCACGGCGCACGCTTGGATTCTGGGCCGGCATGGCGGCGGTCGAGCCCCGCCGCACGACCCGAAGAGGCCCGTAGAACTCCGTTTTAATTTTGCGTCGTCCACGCCCATTCCCTTTTTCCGTTTCGCTTTTCCCAATTTCCTCCGCGAGCATCTGCGCGAGGCGGTAGCCCGCCCCCTCGAAGTCAGGTTCCACGCTGGTCAGTCCGGGCGAGACGGCTTCGCAGTAGATTTCATCGTTGTCGATTCCGATGATCGCGACATCGTCGGGGACGCTGAATCCTGCGGCGGTGGCGGCGTGGAAAGCCTTGACGGCGCATCCGTCGTTTGCGCCGAGGATGCCGCAGGGCTTGGGCAATCTGCAAATGGCTTCCTTGAGGCCTGCCGCAGGCAGGAGCGTGAAGGGGGCTCCGGTTGAGGCGACGTCCTTCCTGAACTGCGCGAGGCGCGCCTTGTCCCAGTGTACGTCTGTGCCGGTGCCGATGTAGGCGTATGAGGCGCACGCGTGCGCAATCAGCTCCGCGCCTGCGCGAGCGGCTTCTGCGGCGGAGTCGTGGAGAAGGCAGGGATGGAGACGCGACGGGTGCGACGGGTCCTGGTCGAGATAGACGGCCGGGATGTCCTTGAAGAGAAGGTCCGGCGGTGCGCCACGGTTCATGGCGCGGTCAACGAGGCATCCGCGCGGCGACCATTCGTCAATGGCGTGACGAATCTCTCGGACTGAGGCATAGCGGTCAATGACCTGGACGAACCAGTTGTGCTCGCGGGCGAACTTGTGTACGCCGGCGAGTTTCTGTCTCCAGCTCTTGCGGAGCGTTGACTGGACGAAAAGAATGATTTCCATGCGTGGAAGTATATCATATTTTCAGACGTAGTGCCCGAATGAGTACGTTTTTTGTTTCCAATCGGGCGCGTGGTGTCCAATCGATTATGGTATAATTACATTCAACAGCCCAAATAGGAAGAAAGCCATGACAACAGGAAAAGCACTCAATGGAAAGCCGTATGCGGGAAATCCGCACGTACGGTTTGACGATGGGGAAGTCGCATCGGCGGCAACGCCGAGGCGTGGGTCTCTACTCTACAAAATGAAAATAACTCGTAAAATCAGGAGTGTGCTAAAAGCCGCTTTTACCACCCTGTTTGCAGTCGCGACTCTCTCGCAGTCCATAGCTGACGAGACAATCAGCGTCGATACACAGCTTTCCGCCGACATGACGGTGGGCGGCACGCTCTACCTCAAGAACGGCGCAACGCTCGACTTGAACGGACACAACCTATCCGTCAAGGCACTTGCGCGCCCTGTCGTCGAAGGCGAGGATGTCCCTGGCTATTCGTTCATTGAAAGCGTCGAGTCCACCGGACACCAGTGGCTGTATTCGGATTACACTCCCGCCGGTTCAGACCGCGTGGAAATGAAACTAGAACTGACCGGAACGCCCAGCACATCATCCGAATGGTGGATTCTTTTCTGTTCTCGTGGAGCCGGCAACGTAAATTCCTTCATGGCCGGTATTGGAGGAACGACGAAGTTTCGCGTTGATCACCGGGCATCCGGCACGACGACAGGATCGACCTACTCTCCTGGATTTTCCGAAGGAGGCGTGTACGAAATCAGCGTGGACGGCAACACGGGTGCTTGCAAGGTGAATGGTTCCACGGTGCTTACAACAACAACGGGGGCGTACGACATTGCGACTGGTCCGTTCAGCATTCTCGGCGCACATGCGCAAGGGGCCGATCTTCTTGAGTCTAAAAGAGGAACCGACCTCGGCTTCATTCCAAAATGCAAGATATACTCGTTCAAGGTAACTGACACGAACAACGTGACGAAGTGCGACATGGTTCCGGCGGTGCGCATTTCTGATTCTGCCGTCGGTATGTACGACCGTGCGCGGAATATGTTCATCGAGAACTACGGCACCGCCGCCTTGATTCCCGGATATCTTGACGTTGCGATTACCAATTCGGCATCTTCCATTTCCTCGCTTATCGTCAACGGAGCATCCACGAACGACGTAGTAAAGGTGACGGGCAATGTCCGCCTTGTGAAGACTGGCGCGGGGACATATTTGCCGACCAAGGCCGGGCAGACATACACAGGCGGCACGGTTGTCAGCAACGGCGTTATTTCCGTGAAGGGCAATGGAACTACCGCGCTCCTTGGCACGGCAGGAGGAAATCTCGTTAGAAACGGCGGCTTCGACGGCGAAGGAACCGTTGTGCCGAAGAACAACAAAAAGGATTGGAACTATGCAAGTGCGTCCGGATTCAACTGCCCCGAATGGACGATGTCCAATCCGTCCTACATGGGTCTTTCTGGCCCGGCCACTGGATTATGGATTTCCAACCAGACGCAGATCAACGAGATCATGGGTGCGTACGGGTTTTTCATGAAAACGACGGACACGGACGGAAAAGGGCACAGCGGTGACCTTTCTTTGGAACAAAGCGGATTGCCGCTGACGCGCGGGCGTTACCGCATATCATACAACTATACGACGCGCGCCGATGTGAACCATGCGCCTGCGACGCACTCGGTCAACCTCGTGCGCGGAGGTGTGTCGAAGCGAGTTGGAGAGATTACTGTACAGTATGCAGAACGCACGAAGTACAATTACGCCGAGTGGTTCTTCGAGATCGGCGAAGGCGAGGATGGCGTTTACACGCTCCAGTTCCTCCAGACGATTGCCGACAACGGCAGCGCGGAAAAGACGACCGTTCTTGACAACATCGTTGTTGAGAAGTTGGCTGCGGAGGTTGTCGTCGAATCTGGCGCGATGGTGGAACTGGCATCGGGGGCTCGTGATTTGACTGATTGCCGCTTCACGATGAACGGCGGAACGCTGAAGTGTTCCGCCGACACCGATTCCGCCGCGCTTGTCTCGGACGTCCGGCTCACGACGGATTCGTACTGGGAGCATACGGCAAAGGGTGGGTTTATCGGACGCGATTCAGGCACGACACAGCTTGACCTTGGCGGGCATACGCTCACAATCATTTCCGAGAATAGTTCGTATCTCTATTTCAAGAACACGACGGTCACGGAGGGAATCGTGGTGTTCCCGGAGCACCTGTGGTTTGCCCCCTCTTCAGACGACGGCGTGAATGCCACGAACGCGACGTTCGACGTGACGGCGCTCATAAGGCCATACGGTACGTTGTCCCTGGGCAACTATGTGGCGAGGAGGTCTGCTTCCACGTATGCGCGCGATCCTTCAAAGATTCTGGTGTACAGGACGCTTGCGCCGGTGGGTGCACCCTCGGACTTGTCATGCACACTACAGGACGGCTCGACTATCGACTTCTCGCAGGCTACGGGAAGTCTGACGGCAGCGACGACTGGCGGAATCCAGTTCGCCGCAAACGCGACGGTCACGATCAGGCTTGGCGATTCGCATTTGAGCAATCCGATTATTTCGTGGACGACAGCCCCCTCGAACATCAACACGGTGACGTTCGTGCGGGACGCATCCGAAAGCAGCTACAAGCTCGAAGCCCGCAGCGACGGACTCTACGCGGTGCGGAAGGGCTTCATGCTCATCGTGAAGTAGGAGAGTGTCATACGGAGGCATGGCAAAATGAGATCCCTATACACATTGGCGATTTTCATATTTTCATATTTCCTCATTTCCACACCTGCATATTCCGCCGAGCCGCGCACTGGCCCGTGGACGAAGGAACAGGCATGGTCGTGGTACAACGCCCAACCGTGGATACGCGGATGCAACTACATGCCGGCGAGCGCGGCGAACCGCTACGACATGTGGCAGGTGTGGGACAGCGAACGGCGCTTCGAGGAGATGGAGCGCGAGCTCGCGCTCGCGGAGTCAATCGGCTTCAATGCCGTCCGCATCATCATCGCGGAGGACAACGGGTTCGCCGTGTGGTGCGAGGACCACGATGGCTAC
>CACWIW010000074.1 GCA_902761035.1 uncultured bacterium
AACTGCATCATCCTCGGCCGCGCCGAGGCGTTCGCCTGCAAGAACGGCGTGATAGACTCGCTCGCCGACGGACTTGGCGCGGGCATTGGCTTCACGCTCGCGCTCGCGCTGATCGCCGCCGTACGCGAGGTTGTCGGGGCCGGGTCGCTCACTGTCTGGGGCGACATCGCCATCAAAAACATCCACGCGAACGGCGTTGTGCTGGCCATCCTGCCTGCTGGCGGATTCATCACGCTCGGACTTCTGCTCGCCCTGATAAACCACATAGGCGCCGTGCAGGCACGTCGTCGTGGTGAACCGCCGCCGTTGCCGATCAACCTTGACTGCCGCCATTGCACGATGTGCAATAACGGGAAATGACGGCAGTGAAACCGGGTCTGCGTCGCGGACTCTTCCTTGCAAGGCCGGGGCGGCCTTGCCACATCATTTTTTCATGAGCGCCTGGTATTCCTTCGCCGTGCGGTAGCCCGTGAGGCAGGGACGCTGCTTGGAGCGTTCGGCGTCGGTGACGCCGACGAACGGAAGCTGTCCGTCCGGCGGGTCAAAGGCATCCATGAAGTAATCGCGCTGGGTGTACTCGTCAATGTCGAGACGCACGAACACGTATGCGTTGGTGTCGATTTTCACCTCGCCGCGCTTGACGAGCTCGTAAAAGCGCTGGCAGCGTCCGCAGGCTTCGCGTCCAATGGAGACAAGTATTTTCTTCTTCTGTTCGCCGGCGGCCTTGCACACATCGCCGAAGTCCTGTTCCGGCGGGAGGTAGGGAGGGATTTCAAACACGACGGGTTTCTTCTGTAGTTCGTCGATCTCCTTCTTGAGCGCATCGTGCGCCGGAGACTGCGTGAACGCAACAAGCGCGGTTGCGCACGCAACCGCCCCGAATATGATTTTTAATCTGCTTTTCATGTTCCTTCTTCCTTCTTCTGGTTTGAGGTTCACCAATTATATCAAATTTTGGTAATGTCGCAAAGTTTGATAAACCAATTGCGCCATGCCGGGCGCTGATGTCAGCGTCTGGCAATACAGAATCCCCGGCCTTGGCGAAGGGGGAGCGTAATCTCCCTCGCGCGCGCGTCCATAATATATATACTGTTGCCTGCGCTTTGCATGGAATTATAAATGAGGATGACTTTTGAGATTGTTCACAAATCTCAATTATTCACAAGTCACAAATGGCAAAGGGTCACGCAGAGGCGCAGAGAGGCAGAGAGCGCTAAGAAAGTCCTTCTTGCTTTCGCTACTGGAAGATTGGGAGTCTCGGAGTTCAGGAGAGTTATAACTTCTCCCATTATCCAAAACTACCAATACAGAAAGCAATAACAAAAATATAGTTGGGTTATAGACAAGGTCTGGGGTCTTCACAATACATTGTAATACACTTTGCGACCTTTGCGGCTAAAAACTGGAATCCAACTTCGATTTAGGTTTATTTGCCTTTGAACTGCTTTCCTGTTTGTTATGACCTTTAGAGTCCCGATTCCTGACACCTAGGTGTCACACCCTCTGACACCTAGGTGTCACACCTACTGACACCTAGGTGTCACAACCCCTGACACCTAGGTGTCACAACCCCTGACACCTAGGTGTCACACCCTCTGACACCTAGGTGTCACGGATCACAGACAATGACTGGAAGCACTTCCTTGACGGATTTAGCAATGTCATAATATCACGAACCTGTTGTAAAACCTTTCTTGCTTTCGCTATAGGGAGATTAGGAGATTGGGAGGCTTGGAGAAGACCTCAAAAGTCTCAATAACTCCAAGACTCCGAGACTCCCAACAGCGAAAGCAATACGAGGAATCACAGGCGAGTATATAGGCACGAAGTTTATCCATGTAGAACAGGTAGAACATGCAAAGCGTACAGATGATTTACCTGTTCTGCATGTTCTACATGGACATTCAAAACCTTTCTTGCTTTCGCTATAGGGAGATTAGGAGATTGGGAGGCTTGGAGAAGACCTCAAAAGTCTCAATAATTCCAAGACTCCGAGACTCCCAACAGCGAAAGCAAGGCGATTCTGCTCCATTCGGACCGAAATTATGGTAGAATTCACGGGCCATGAGATTTGAAGCGAAGAGAGTTGTGCGCCTAAGCGCAAGTGTCGGCCTTGCGGCCGTTCTGCTGGGCGCGTCCGTGTTTGCCGCAGAGCGGGATGTCGCGTCACGTGCGGCGCAAACGAAGAGAGGCGTGCTGGTGCTCCAGGTCGGGAGCGACTGGTGCGTCAGCGGCGAGAACGTGCGCAAGGCGTTCGAGAGCCGGGAGTTTGAGAAGTCCGTGGGAGGGAAGTACGTCCTTGCCGTCTATGACGAGATGGAATCCCCGACCGAGGCGGTCAAGGCGAAGAACGAGCTGGTCAAGGACATCCTCATCCGGACGAAGCGCTTCCCCGCGTTGACGTGCTATGCGCCGGGGAGGCCGCCGCGCGTGTTCGCGCAGATCGAGAACATCCCGGGGAACGTCACGCCCGAGAAGCTCGCTCGCGCCGTCGCCCGCCAGGCGGCAAGGAAGGACAGTGCGGAGGCGTACTTCCGAAAGGCGGCGTCTGCGGACGGCGAGTCCGCCGCCGATCTCTACGGAGCGGGATTCGACCTCCTTGCGCCGATGATGGGCATCTTCCACCAGGGAGAGCTCAAGAAGGGCAAGACTGCCTGGACGAAGGAATGGGAGGCGTTGAGGGAACTGGATGCTGACGACCGGTTCGGCTGGGTGCGGCACTTCAACCTTGACGACTACAGGTGCATCGAACTTCTGGCGAAAGGCGTGAGGGACGGAGATTCAAAGCTGATCAGCAGGTTGCTCTCCATTCCGCAGAAACACTTCTCGACGAGTCAGAAGCAATTCATGAAGGTCCTCGAATACGCGAAGGATTCCGACGGTACGGGTAGCCCACTTTCGGCGTCCGAGAAGGCGATCCTCAAGGAGGCGTTCAGCCTCGGCCGCGACACGTTCTGGGGACAGTTCGCGATGGGCCGGCTGATGATGGACGGCGAGAAAATCGAATCGAAAGGACTCTATCGGGCACCCGTGCGGCCGCGTCCGACGAGCAGTTCGTCTGTCGCCCGCTTGCCATTCACCCTTGATCGCATGAAGGAGCGTCTGAAGTCGCTGAAACCGACTGCGGTGTTTGGTGAAAGCCAGAAACTCGACATCGCGCGAGGCGCGGTTCTGAGGCTCATCGGCAAGGAGGGATGGCATGAGCTGAACGCGAGGCCCGGTTCGGGTCCGTTCGTCAAGGCGTTCATGAACGACAGGACGTGGCTGGAGGACTTCGCGTGGAGCGGTACGTTCGATTCTGGCAGGGCGGACCCGGGCGACGGGGCAAAGGCGGTGCTTGCGCTCGAATCGCTCATTTACCAGGACGAGGGCCGGTGGGTTCCGTTTGCGGGCGGCAGGTTCGCGGACAACGAGGGACGCCGTTTCATGACGGCGCTGGCGCTCGTGTATCCCGACAAGGACGAGGCGTGGCTCGCGGACGTCCTCGACGCCTACAGGACCACCGCGCTCGCGGGACGTCTCCACAAGACGGCGTATACGCAGCCGACGTGGCTGTGGCGCTTCGCGGTGAACCACGGGCGCACATCCTCCGGTACGGACAACATGGCCGCGCAGCAGCGGCATCTCGACAAGTTCGTCAACCTCCCGTGCAGGGAATACGGCGGAACGTGCTGGATGATCCAGTACCGGCTCAAGAACAGTTTCGGCGATTCGGTACACGGTCCGCTCTACTACAAGCCGTGGGCGACGGCGGGCGAATGGCCGAAGCGCAAGTATACGCAGATCGTCGGCGGCGTGTGCGGCGAACTCTCGAAGTTCGGGAGCGCCACCGCGAACGCGCACGGGCTTCCCTCGACGACGGCGGGCCAGCCCGGACACTGCGCCTACACGCGGAGGCTGCTGAACGGGAAGTGGGAGGTCAACTTCAGCGTGACGGGGCACTCCCAGATGCACATGTGCTTCTGGAACAGGCACCCGTGGCAGTACGTCGCGTCGATCGAGAAGACGTACGCCGGCGACCGGGAGACGCGGCTTTCGTGCGAGCGGCTGATAGCGCTTGCCGCCTTCGCGGAGGAGGCTAAGGAGAAGCCGTCGGTCGTCGAGAGCTTCTACCAGTGGGCGTGCCGTCGGAGTCGGGAGCACTACGGCGCATGGAAGGCGTACGGAGATTGGGTGGGACGGTCCAACGCCTCGCTTCAGACGACGCGCGTGTGGGTGCGCGGGTGCGCGCGCGGGATGAAGACCGGACGCCAGCCGCTCTGGGATTTCCTCACGCCGTACTTCGCCCGCGTAGCGAAGGAGAAGGGCGCACAGGCCCTCGCGGATGAGCTTGTCGTGTTCGCCCCGCTTCTGAGGCAGTCCGAGGAACGGCTGCAGGAGGAATCCGATTTCAAGGTGGTGCTGAAGGAATGGACGCATCCGCTCGGCACGGACAGGAGTCTCCTCGCGCCGGTTCTCAAGGCGATGCTCTCCGCGCAGTACGGCACGCGGGACTACTTCTCGCAGACGCTCGGCTGGGGCGGCGACGTGATGATGGGCGACGGGGAAAATTCGGAATTGTTCGTGCGGACGCTGAATGAGATGGTGGCGGAAAGAAGCAAGTCGGGTTTGAAGACGGAGCTCGACTTCAATCCCCTGATCCTTTCCGCGTCGAAGGCCGGAAACTTGGAGGTATTCCGTCAGTTGGCCTCCTTGCAGGCGCGGCTAGAGCCCCAGAAAAAGTCGGGGCAGGCATACCCCGCCAGCGACTTCGGGATGCCTCTGCTCTCAGGAGACGGGCTGCTCAAGACATCGTCGACGTCACAGTGGGATACGCCCAAGGGGTATGTCGGCTGCATCGACGGGTCGCCCTGTGGTGGAAACACGTTCCATACGGGCAAAGAGAAGTCTCCTTGGGCGGTGGTGATGCTCCCCGGCCCGGCCGAAATCTGCGGCGTGGTAGTCGAGAACCGCTGTGGGGCGCAGAACCAGGGACGGCAGGTCCCGCTGGAGGTGCAGGTTTCCGAAGACGGCGAGAGTTGGCATACAGTCCACACGGATGGCGAGGTCCGCGGCACCTACCGCGTCGATCTCCGCGCCCGCGCGCCGCGTGCACGCTACGTGCGCGTCCGCCGCACGCCGGAAGCGAAAGAAGAGTTCTTCCACCTCTCGAAGATCCTCGTCTACGGCAGAAAACTCTACTGACAGGCCACACACACCTAAATTATGGTATACTATTCCGCGCTATGTCAGAGATTCGCGTTCGTTTCGCCCCGTCGCCGACGGGGAAAGTCCATATCGGCAACATCCGCGCAGCCATCTACAACTGGCTCTACGCGCGCCACACGGGAGGAAAATTCCTTCTGCGCGTGGAGGATACCGACCTCGAGCGGTCCACGCCTGAAGCCATCCAGACCCTCTTCGACTGCATGGAATGGCTGGGGCTCGACTACGACGAGCCGGTCTTCTACCAGACGAAGAACGTCGCCCGCCACCTCGCGTACGTGGAGAAGCTCCTCGCCGACGGCCGCGCCTACAAGATGGAGAAGACCTCCCGCGACGGCAAGACCGGCGAAGTCGTGATGTTCCGCATGCCCAAGGAGGGCGTGATCGCGTTCGACGACGTCGTGAAGGGCCACATGGAGAAGAAGGCCGAGGACGTGCCCGACTTCGCGATCGTGCGCTCCGACGGCTCGCCGATCTTCCACCTCGCGAACGTAGTCGATGACATCGACCAGCGCGTGACGCACGTGATCCGCGGCGACGACCACGTGGAGAACACGTTCAAGCACATCGAGCTCTTCAAGGCGCTCGGCGCCCAGCCGCCCGTCTACGGACACCTCTCCATGATCGTGAACGCGCAGGGCAAGCCCTACTCGAAACGCGACGGCGCGGCGTTCGTGGGCGAATTCCGCGAGCAGGGCTATCTGCCCGAGGCGCTGTTCAACTACCTCCTGCTCCTCGGCTGGAACCCCGGCGACGAGCGCGAGGTGCTCACGCGCGAGGAGATGGTGCAGCTCTTCGACATCGAGAAGGTACACGTGACGGCGGCGAAGTTCGACATCAAGAAGCTCCAGTGGATGAACGGCGAGTACATCCGCCGCGCGCCGAAGGAGACGTACCGTGCGGAACTGCTCGCGCGCCTAGGCGCGGCGGGTCTGACGGTGCCGGAGGGCTTCGACCTCGACCTGCTTGTCGACCAGCTTCAGGTGCGCACGAAGTTCTGGAACGACATCCCCGGCAACTGCTCCTACTTCTTCACCGAGGACTATCCCTTCGACGAGAAGGTGGTCGAGAAACGCCTGAAGAAACCCGGCGTGAAGGAATTGCTCCTTGACCTCGCAGACCGCTTCGAGAAACTCGAGCCGTTCACGGCAGTGGCGGGCGAGGAGATGGTAAAAGGTCTCTCGCAGGGACAGGGCATGGGTCCGTGGGTCCACCCGATCCGCGTGGCCGTAAGCGGACGCGGCGAGGGCATCGGCCTCTTCGAGATGCTCCAGCTCCTTGGACGTGACCGCACCGTGGCGCGCCTCCGCCGAGCGGTTGATTCTGCTGGAGAGTGAAGTTTTTTAAGACGAAAAGGAGGAAGACACGATGAAAGTAAAAAAACTACTGCCATTTCTGTGCGTTGGCTGCCTTATGACGGCGACGTTCGGCGCTAAGTTGTCCGAAAGCGTACCCAAAGGCTGGGGCGAGGATTATGCCGCAGCGTGCGAGACCGCGAAGAAGGAAAACAAGCTCATCCTTCTGGCGTTCTCCGGGTCCGACTGGTGCGGCTGGTGCGTGAAGATGGAGAAGGACATATATTCAAAAAAGGAGTTCATTCATGAGGCGAAGAAGAAGTTCGTCCTGGTGATGATCGACAGTCCGCGAAACAAGGACATCCTCTCCAAACTGGCGCAGAAGCAGAATCCGGGGCTCGTGAAGAAATACGGAGTACATGGTTACCCAAGCACGATCATCGCCCGGGCCGACGGAGAGGTTGTCAAGCGGTTTGGCGGCTACAAGAGCGGTGGCGTCGATGCGTTTCTGGCGGAGTTGAATGCCGCCGCCGCGAACCCGGGCGAGGCAAAGGGCCCAGGGAAAGACAATGAGAAAAACGAAGAGGAAGAAGCTGCCGCGGCGGCCAAGGATGACCGTTTCTTCCATGAGCCCGCAGAGAGGACGAAAATATCCACGCGCGAAATGAAGCAGCGAAACGCCAACTCGACCAACGATTTCGAGTTGGTGTCGTTCGCGGGAATCCGCTTCGGCGCCAGCAGGGCGGACGGCGCGCCGAAACTGGAGGAACCGTATCTGCTTTTGTCGGAGGTGAAGAAGACGGCTTATTCGGGAGGAAAATTGTCCAGTGTCACCCTCGTCGCGCCGGCGAAGGACGTCAAGGCGATGTCCGCCGATGATTTTCGTAAGGAGACGTGCAAGCTCGTTCGGGCGATTGAAAAAGACCTTGGCGTAAGATTTGCCGTGACGAGCGCGAAGATTGACTTCACAAACAAGAAGGCAAGCATTGAGGTGAAATCCAACAGGTCTTCAGGGCTGCTCTCCGTACAGCTTACGAAGAAAAAGTAAGGTCTGAAGAAGGGAAACGATTTACTAAACCATCAAAAGAAAGGCAAATGAAATGAAAAGACGTACGTTCATCACCGCTGCGGCGTCTGCAGCATTGGCAATCTTCGCGGCCGCGCCCGCTGCGGCGCAGACGCGCACGGAGCTCATCCGCGAAAAGCTGCTCTCGAACGACCGCAACTACGTGTTCGTGGCGATGCACCGCGGCGACTGGCGCAACTTCCCCGAGAACTCGAAGGACGCGATCCTGAGCTGCATAGCGCTCGGCGCGGACATCGTGGAGCTCGACACGCAGATGACGAAGGACGGCCACTTCGTGATGTTGCACGACGGCTCCCTCAACCGAACCACCACGGGCAAGGGCAAGGTGAAGGACCTCACGCTCGCCGAGATCAAGCAGTTCAAGCTCAAGAGCAACCAGGGCGGCAAGGACGCGAAGGCCACCGACTACGACATCCTCACGCTCGAGGAGGCGCTGGCGCTCACGAAGGGCAAGATTCTCGTCAACATCGACAAGTTCACCGCGCATCCGTACGAGATCCTCAAGGTCGTGGAGAAGGTGGGCGCGATGAAGGAGGTGCTCGTGAAGTCCACGCACGGCCCGGCGGAGGCGAAGAGTCTCTTCAGGGAGTACTGGAAGAACGTCGAGTCGGGCGAGCTTCTCTACATGCCCGTCGTCCAGTTCTGCTGGAAGAAGCATGCGTACGCCGCGAAGATCCTGCCGGAATGGCTGGCCGAGGAGCCGCGCAGGGCGTCGATGTACGAGGTGTGCATGGATTCCGATGAAGGCGCGGCGCAGCTGGAGAAGGTGCGCAAGGCGCCCGGTGCGCCCCGCATCTGGATCAACACGATGTGGGACACGCTCAACAACGGCCGCGGCGACGTGAAGGGCTTCACTAACCCAGATTCCACTTGGGGCTGGAGTCTGAGCCAGGGTGCGACGATGCTCCAGACCGACTACGGCGCGGAGATGCTCGTGTACCTCAACCGCATTGGACGCCATTCCCTCAAGTAACGGAGCGCGGCGATGGGCTTTTTCTCGCCAGCACCGGCCAAGCCGGTCACGATTCCCACGTCCGAGATCGGGTCACGGTTCCGGTTCATCCGGATCCGGCAGGTCTCCATCATGCTGCTCGGGTACGCGCTCTTCTACGTGTGCCGTCTCGCCTTCTCCGCAACGAAGAAGACGATGATCGAGCAGGGCGCCTACACGGCGCGCGAGATCGGCTACGTCGGTTCGGCGATGCTCATCGCCTACGCGATCGGTAAGTTCGTGTGCGGGTTCCTCGCCGACCGCGCGAACATCCGGCGGATGTTCGCGTTCGGGCTGTTCGTCTCGTCCCTCGCGACGATGTCGGTGGGCTTCCACGTGCCGGCCGTCATGCTCATGGTCATCTGGTTCGTGAACGGGTTCGCGCAGGGATCGGGCTCGCCGTGCTGCGTGGTGTCGCTCGCACGCTGGTGGCCGAACCGCTCGCGTGGCACCTACTACGGCATCTGGAGCTGCTCCAACAACCTCGGCGAGGCGATCGCCTACGTCGTGACGAGCGTGATAATGGTGCGGGTGGGACTTGCGTACGGGGCGGACATGGCATGGCGCAGCGGTTTCTGGGGCGCGGCCATGTTCGGCTTCATAGGCGTGGCGCTCATCTCGCTCCTCATGCGCGACTCGCCGCAGTCGGAGGGACTTCCCTCCATCGCCGAGTGGGAGGGCGAGATCAAGGGCGAGGAGGAGAAGAAGAACGCGACGGACGTCAAACGTGGACAGAAGATCGCTCTCACGAGCTGGGCCGTGTGGATGGTCGCGCTTTCGGGCGGCTTTTTCTGCATGAGCCGCTACGCGATCATCGACTGGGGTATCTTCTTCCTTGAAGTCAAGAAGGGCTATGCCACGGAGACCGCCGCGTGGATCATCACGCTGAACTCGATAGTAGGCGCTGTCTCCAGCGGGCTTTCCGGCATCATTTCGGACCGCGTATTCAAGGGCAGCCGCAACGAACTCGCGCTTATCGCGGGCATCCTGAACGTGACGGGGCTCTCGCTGATGATGCTCGTACCGTTCCAGTGTATCTGGATCGATGTGCTGGCGATGGTCTGCTTCGGACTTGCGGTGGGCGTGCTCCTCACGTTCCTCGGCGGGTTGATGGCGGTTGACCTCGTGCCGCGCGTCGCGGCGGGCGCGGCGCTTGGCATTGCGGGCATGGGGAACTACATCGGAGCCGGGGTGTCGAGCGCGGTGTCCGGCTTCCTCGTCGGCCGTGACGCCGTCACGGGCAAGGCATATTTGTTCGGCCACACCTTTGTGAACGGCTACACGCTGGACTACATGTCCGTATTCTGGATCGGCATGGCCGTGCTTTCGGTCCTCTGCGCCCTGACCGTCTGGAAGGCACGTCCACGATAATAGGCACGCCGAGCGAAACTCACGGCGATTTCAGATAGATGAGAACTGGGGAGACTTGCGGTGACGTAGTACGCGCACCATTCGGCGGCCTGCGGCCTCGGCATGTTCTGGGGCCCGGCCTGCCACCCGAAACTGGTAGAGGCAGTATTTGGCAACCGATCTGAGCCAAAATGTGATATACTATTCGTCACCGAGGAAGGTATAAAATATGGAAGAGAAAACAGAGGGTGCGTTGCCGCGCCCAGAAATCGAGGAGGACAGCTGCAAGGGCTGCGGACGCTGCGTGGCGGCGTGTCCGAAGAAGTGCCTGTCTATCCAGGAACACATGAACCGGATGGGGATCCGTCCGGTGGGGTATATGGGCACTGGGTGCATCGGCTGCGCGATGTGCTTCTACAACTGCCCGGAGCCGTATGCCCTGCGGGTAGTGAAGAGTTGAAAGTGAAGAGTGAATAGCTGAAATGACTAAATTTGTGAAGAGCAACGAGGCCGTGGTGATGGGCGCGCTCTATGCGGGGTGCGACCTCTACTTCGGCTATCCGATCACCCCGGCGAGCGAGATCGCCCACGGGGCGGCGAAGTGGTTCCCGATGCTCGGCCGCACGTTCGTACAGGCGGAGTGCGAGACTGCGTCCGTCAACATGATGTTCGGCGCGGCCGGCGCGGGCAAGCTGTGCATGACCGCGACGAGCGGCCCCGGCTTCTCCCTCATGCAGGAGGGCATCTCCTACCTCGCGGGCGCGGAGCTGCCCGCCGTGATCGTGGACGTCAACCGGGCCGGTCCCGGACTCGGCAACGTCTACCCCGAACAGAGTGACTACACGCCGGCCGTGAAGGGCGGTGGACACGGCAACTACCAGACGTTCACGCTCGCCCCGGCGAGCGCGCAGGAGATGTGTGACTTCACCATCAAGGCGTTCCAGATGGCCGCCAAGTGGCGCACGCCGGCGGTCGTTTTCGCGGACGGTCTCCAGGGCCAGATGATGGAAGCCGTGGAGCTGCCGGATGCGGAGCTGCCGCGTCCCGACTTCTCCGAGTGGGCCGCGCAGGGCGAACCCGCGACGCGCCGGAACCTCGTGAAGTCCATCTTCCTCGACGCCGCCGCGCAGGAGGTGTTCAACGAGCATCTCCAGCGCAAGTACGAGGACATGGCCGCCGATGCAATGGCGGAAACCTACCTTGCCGCCGACGCGGAGCTCATCATCGTGGCGTTCGGCATCGCGAGCCGCGTGGCGCGCACCACGGCGGAGACGCTGCGCCGCAAGGGACTGAAAGTGGGCGTGTTCCGTCCGATCACCCTCAACCCGTTCCCGCGCGAACGGCTCGCCGCCGCCGCGAAGGGCCGCAAGATCATGACGATCGAGCTGGACGCCGGGCAGTTCGCCGACGACGTGCGCCTCAACCTCGCGAAGGCGGGCCTCGGCGCGGAGGCCGCGAACGTGATGATGATCCACCGCATGGGCGGTCAGGTCGTGACCGTCGACGACGCCGTGAAAGCTGCAAAGATGATCTTGGGGAAGTGACATGAAGACGATTGAGCAAAAAGGAATGTACCAGAAGTTCCCGCGGAGCGGGAAGGATACGCGCGTGACGCACTACTGCGCCGGATGCGGACACGGCATCGTGAACAAGCTCGTGGCCGAATGCTGCGCCGAGATGGGCTTGCAGGACCAGACGATCTTCGTCGACCCCGTCGGCTGCGGCGTGTTCACCTACTACTACTGGGACGCGGCGCACATCTCCGCCGCCCACGGTCGCGCCTCGGCTGCTGCGACGGGCGTGAGCCGGGCCCGTCCCGACGCCGTCACGATCGCCTACCAGGGCGACGGCGACCTCGGCGCGATCGGCTTCAACAACGCCTTCCAGGCCGCCTCGCGCGGCGAGAAGTTCGGCTGCATCTTCATCAACAACTCCCTCTACGGCATGACCGGCGGACAGATGGCCCCCACCACGCTGGAGGGCGAGAAGACCACCACCACGCCGTTCGGACGCGATCCGGCCCTCACGGGCCACCCGCTCCACGTGTGCGAGGTGTTCAACCAGCTCCAGGCGCCTGTCTACATCGCGCGGGTCTCCGTGGCCGATACAAAGCGCATCCTGCAGTGCAAGGCCGCGATCAAGCGCCTGTTCGAGATCCAGCGCGACCACAAGGGCTACGCGCTCCTCGAAATCCTCGCGCCGTGTCCCACCAACTTCCGCATGGACCCGCTCAAGGCCGCCGACTTCTGCAAGAACGAGATGGAGACCGAGTTCCCGCTCGGCACCTTCCGCGACGTGGAGAAGGGCGTGACGCCTGAGGCTATCGGCGCGCAGCACCAGGCCAGCGCCGCCCTGGAAGTGAAGTCCGTACCGCACGTCGCCTCGTGCGCGGAGCTGTTCGGCGTGTCGGACGGCGTGGACGCGCCGCCGGCTGAGGACGATCCCTCCGTGCCGGAGCGCCGCTTCAAGTTCGCGGGCTACGGCGGGCAGGGAATCCTCTCGCTCGGCATCTGCGTGGCGGAGGCCGCGCGCCTCGAAAAGCGCCACACGCTGTGGTTCCCGTCCTACGGACCGGAGCAGCGCGGCGGGTCGGCGTCCTGCTCGGTGGTCGTGAGCGGCACGCCCATCGGTTCGCCCACGGTGGAGCACCCCGACGTGCTCGTGTGCATGAACCAGCCGTCGTACGAGCGGTTCGTGGGCGACGTGAAGAAGGGCGGCATCGTGATCGTGGACGCCTCCGTGCCGATTACGAAGCAGCCGCCCGAAGGCGTGAAGCTCTATCAGGTGCCCGCCATCCAGATGGCAGAGGACTTCGGCGTCCCCAAGGCCGCCAACACGATGATGCTCGCCGCGCTCCGCGCGTTCAAGGCCACCGGCCTCGACGACGCGCACCTTGAGACTGCGCTCTGCGCGAGCTTCAAGAAGAAACCCCAGCTTGTAGAGAAGAACCGCGATCTCCTCCATCGTGCGGAGACCGCGCTTCTGAACAACTGAACAACGCAAACCAAGAAAGGAACCCGACAATGAAAAGTCCCCTGAACATCCTATCCGCCCTTGCGCTCGCCTCTGCGGCGCTGACGGTTCTCCCCGCCTGCAAGGCCGTTCCAAAGGACGCCGCGCCTGCGGAGCCGACCCCTGCGGTGGCTGAGGCTCCTGCCGAGACGAGCCACACCTGGTTCGCGAAGAAGGGCCAGCGCCGCCGTGCGAAGGCGGAGACGCCCGCGCCGACCGCTGCGGCCGAGCCGGTCGACACCGAACTCCAGACCGTAATCGTGACGGGCTATTGCAGCTGCCCGAAGTGCTGCGGCGCAAAAGCCGACGGCCTCACGGCGACCGGCACGAAGGCCCAACTCGGTACGATTGCGGCTGATCCGTCAATTTTCCCGTTCGGCACGCAGTTGAACGTGCCCGGCTACGGCGAGGGCGTGGTGGAGGATACCGGTTCCCGCGTGAAAGGTTTCCACATTGACGTGTGGTTCCCGACCCACGCCCAGGCGAAGGCCTGGGGCAGCCGCGAGATGTACGTGGCACAGCCGTCCCGGTAAGGGAAAACGCGCGGCCGCACCGGTCTGGCAGAAAACACGAGGAGAATCACATGAACGAGAAAATCACGCTGGCGGCGCTCGCCGCCTGTCTCGCCGGATTCGCCGGTGCGGCCAACGGGAGGGCCGCGCTTGTCGCGGCCAATAAGGGGGACGACTTCCTTCTCCAGACAAAATCGACCACCCTCGCACTCCGCCGCGAGAACGGCTCCTGGAACGTGGCCCACTACGGCGCGCGAGTGGAGTCGGCGGCCGACGTCGCGGCCCTCGCGTGGAACCGCTGGACGGGCGGCCACAAGTACGAGCAGCGGCGTCCGGCCGCCTACGCGGCCTACGGCGGCGACCGCGTGAACGGCTACAGCTTCAACAAGTGGGGCGGCCTGCAGGTGACGCACGCGGACGGCAACCTCTCGCTCACCCTCGTGGGCGAGGAGGCCCGGACCGTCCCCGACGCGCCAGGCGTTACGCACCTTGTGCTGAAGCAGCGGGACAGCGTCCGTCCGTTTTTCGTCACGCAGCATTTCCGCGCCTTCGAGGCGTGCGACGTGATCGAGACGTGGGTGGAGCTGGAGAACGGCGAAAAAGGCGCGGTGCGGCTCGGCCGCATGGACTCCTTCGCGATGGACTTCCCGCTCCTCGCGGACGCGTTCCGGTTCCAGTACGCGACGGGACAGTGGGGCGTCGAGGCGCAGTTGCGCGAGACGCCCGTCGAGCGCGGTCAGACCGTCTCAATCGGTTCCCGGAGCGGCGTGCGCGACGCCTTCGGGAACAACGCGAGCTTCATGCTCACCGTCGGCGCGGCGTCCACCGAGACAACCGGGCGCGTGATCGGCGGCGTCCTCTGCTGGTCCGGCACGTGGAACATCGGTGTGCAGCGCGATCCGTGCGACTTCGTCGAGATTCGCGCGGGGGCGGACACTTCCGCCGGCGCGTACGTGCTCGACGCGGGCAAGTCGATCACGCTTCCGAAGTTCGCGTTCACCTACTCCGATTCGGGCAAGGGCCAGATTTCCCGCAACATCCACCGCTGGGCGCGCGACTGGCAGATGCCCGCCGGACACAAGCTGCGTCCCGTGCTGCTCAACAGCTGGGAAGGCAGCTACTTCAGCTTCACCGAACAGGTGCTGCACGACATGATGGACGGCGTGAAGGAAATGGGCGGCGAGCTGTTCGTCCTGGATGACGGCTGGTTCGGCACGGGCAAGTACGCGCGCGACGCCGTCCACAAGGACAAGGTGGGCCTCGGCGACTGGGTGGTGAATCCCGAGAAACTGCCGAACGGCCTCGTGGGCCTCAGCGACGAGGCGAAGAAGCGCGGGCTCAAGTTCGGCTTTTGGGTGGAACCCGAGATGGTGAACACCAACAGCTGGATTTTCGAGGCGCATCCCGACTGGGTGATCCGCGAGAAGGGGCGTCCCGTGAACGTAGGACGCGGCGGTTCGCAGACCGTGCTCGACTACTCCAACCCGGCCGTGCGCGACAACATCTTCGGCCAGCTCGACGCGCTCTACTCGAAGATCCCCGACCTTTCCTACATCAAGTGGGACGCGAACGCCGACTTCTTCAACATGGGCTCCACCTACCTCGACGCGGCGCACCAGGCGAACTTGCCGTTCGACTACACCGTGGGCCTCTACGACCTGCTCGCGAAGCTCCGCGCCAAGTATCCGCAGGTGGACATCCAGGCCTGCTCTTCTGGCGGTGGGCGCGTGGACTACGGCTTCCTGCGCTATGCGGACGAGGTCTGGGCCTCGGACGACACCGACGCGCGCGAGCGCGTGTTCATCCAGTGGGGCGAGGGCCAGTTCTTCCCCGCCTGCGCGATCGCCGCGCACGTGACGGACGTGCCGAACCACCAGACCAAGCGCATCACGCCGCTCAAGTTCCGCTTCGACGTGGCGATGAGCGCGCGTCTCGGCTTCGAGCTGCATCCGAAGAACATGTCCGCCGAGGACCTCGCCTTCGCGAAGAAGTGCGTCTCCGCCTACAAGCGCATCCGCCCGACCGTGCAGCAGGGCGACCTCTATCGTCTCGTCTCGCCCTACGGCAACAAGTATGCCGCGCTCATGTACGTGAACGGCGACGCCTCGCACGCGGTCGTGTTCCTCTGGGGACTCGCGCGCGGCGTGATGAGCGACTACGTGCCGCCGCTCGCGTTGCAGGGCCTCGACGCAGGCAAATCGTATACGGTGAAGGAAATAAACGTCGTCAAGGACAAGCACAGCCGCGTGAACGGCAAGACGCTGAGCGGCAAGACGCTCATGGCGATGGGCCTGCCCGTGCGTTTGCGCGGCGACTACGACTCCGCCGTGTTTGAACTGACCGCAAAGTAAGGAGGGAAGGGGAACGAGATGGAGCAGACCGTCCTGAGATTCTTGAAGGTGATCGGAACGTGGCGCGACGTGGCGGACGCCGCACGCACCACGATCCGCATGGGCGCGGGCACGAAGGAGCCGACGTCCGCGTGGAAGCGCCGGATTCTCCTCGCGGAGCACTCGCCGATCCGCAAGCTGCTCGTGTCGTGGAAGTGGGGCAACCTGCCCTACTGGGTGAGCGTCCACTTCGTGCGCCACAAGTACGGGATCGAGCATTTCGTCTCCACCCAGCGCACGGACCGCACGGGCGAGGACCGCACGGTGAAGCAGCAGGACGCGCCCGTGGAGCACGAGTGCTTCGCGAACGCGGCCGAACTGATGTTCATCAGCCGTCGCCGCCTCTGTTCGCAGGCGTCGCCCGAGACGCGCGCCGCGTGGAAGATGGTGATCGACGCGCTCGCGGAGAAGGAACCGGAACTCGCCTCGTGTTGCGTGCCCGAGTGCGTGTACCGCGGGTTCTGTCCCGAATTCAAGAGCTGCGGCTACGTCGACACGCCCGCCTACGCGGAGGCCGTGAAGCGCTATCGCGGGTAATCGGACGATGGAAGAGCGCCTCCAGAACGTGTTGTCGCACCGCGGGGTGGCCTCGCGCCGCCACGCGGCGGAGATCATCGCGGCCGGGCGCGTGACGGTGGACGGACGCGTCGTCACGGAACCCGGCGCACGCGTGGACCCCGCGGCGGTGCGCATCACCGTGGACGGCCAGCCGCTTGGCGCGGCCGAGGAGAAGACGCGCACGATCATGATGTACAAGCCGGCAGGCGTTCTTTCCACGCTCTCCGACCCGTTCGGCGGGCGTACTGTGGCGGATCTCCTGCGCGGAAAGGTGCGCGAGCGCCTCGTGCCGGTGGGGCGTCTCGACAAGGACAGCGAGGGACTCCTCCTCCTTTCCAATGACGGCGCGCTCGTGAACCGTCTCACGCATCCGCGTTTCGAGCACGAGAAGATCTACATCGTGCGCGCGGCGGGACGCTGGAGCGACGAGAAACTGCGCGTGCTGCGCGGGCCCGTGGAAATGCCGGACGGCTACGTGACGCGTCCCGTGCCCGTGGAGGTCGTGCGCCTCGGCGACGACAACGTACACGTGCTCTGCTTCCATCTGCGCGAAGGACGCAAGCGCCAGATCCGCTACATGTGCAGCGCGGCACACCTTGTGGTGCTGTCGCTCAAGCGCGTCGCCATCGGCGCGCTGCGCCTGCCCGACGACCTCAAGCCCGGAGAGTGGCGCGACCTTTCATCTGCCGAGATTGAAGCGGCACAGTCTATACGGACAAAAAAGTAACCCCCAAAAAAGGAAACAGTACAATGAAGCTGAAGAAACTCGAAGGACTCATCGCCGCCGCGCATACGGCGTTCAACGCCGACGGCAGCGTTAACTACGACGTCATCCCGAAACAGGCCGCGATGCTCATCAAGCAGAAGGTCACGGGCGTGTACGTGAGCGGCACGACCGGCGAGGGCGTGCACTGTTCCACCGAGGAGCGCAAGCGCGTTATGGACGCGTGGGTGAAGGCCGCCAAGGGCAAGCTCTTCCTCATCGCCCACGTCGGCTCGCTTTCGCTCCCCGACACGCAGGAGCTCGCGAAGTACGCGCAGGAGGTCGGCATGGACGCGACGAGCATCGTGCCGCCGTGCTTCTTCCGTCCCGGCTCCATCCAGGGCCTGATCGACTACATCAACGAGGCGCTCAAGTACGCGCAGAAGCTGCCGTTCTACTACTACCACACCTCGATGAGCGGCGTGACCTTCGACATGGAGGCGTTCCTGAAGGCCGCCGACGGCAAGATCAAGAACCTCGCCGGCATCAAGTTCAACTACCCCGACCTCTACATGTACCAGCGCTGCATCCGCGCGTGCGGCGGCAAGTACGACATCACGTGGGGCATCGACGAGTGGTTCGCAGGCGCGGTCGCGCTCGGCGCGAAGTCCGCCATCGGCTCCACGTACAACTACTCCGCCGGCCTCTACTACAAGATCTGGGACGCCGTCAAGAAAGGCGACCTCAAGACGAGCGAGAAGTACATGAAGAAGGTGTGCGACATCGTGGACATCCTCGTGGAGTTCGGCGGCGTCGCGGCCGGCAAGGCGATGTGCGCGGTCCACGGCGTGGACCTCGGCACGGTGCGCGTGCCGCTCAAGACCCTCACCGACGCGCAGAAGGCGGACATCGTCAAGCGCCTCAAGAAGATCGGGTACAAGTGATCCGGTAATTGTTCACAAATCTCAAATGACACAATTGTTCACAAATGACAAATAAAAATTATTGGGACAAGTGGGCCAAGACCTACAAGAACGAGCTCCTGCGCAACGTGATGCCGTTCTGGATGAAGCACGGCTGGGACCGCAAGAACGGCGGCGTCTACACGTGCGTCGACCGCGACGGTTCGCTGATGGACTCGACGAAGAGCGTCTGGTTCCAGGGCCGCTTCGGATGGATGACGGCCCACGCCTACAACCACGTGGAGAAGAATCCCGAATGGCTGGAGGCGTCGAAGAGCTGCTGCGAGTTCCTTGAGAAGCATTGCTTTGCCAAGGACGGGCGCGCCTACTTCGCCGTGACGGCGGAGGGCGTGGGCCTCCAGAAGCGCCGCTACGTGTTCTCCGAGTGCTTCGCCGCGATCGCCTACGCGGAGTATTCGCTCGCGAGCGGGGACAAGGCGTGGGCGAAGAAGGCTGTCGCGCTCTTCAAGCGCATCCGCAAGTTCGTCGCCAACCCGAAGAAGTGGATGCCGTCCAAGTTCGAGCCCGTCGTGCAGTGTCAGGGACACTCCCTCACGATGATTCTCATCAACGTGGCGATGGTGCTGAAGCAGATCTCGGACGATCCCGTCCTCGACCAGCAGATCACCGAGTCGATCGACCTCCTCACGAAGTACTTCATCCACCCGGAGTTCAAGGCACTCCTCGAGACGGTCGGACCCAACGGCGAGTTCATCGACACGCTCGCGGGCCGCGTGATCAACCCCGGACACTGTATCGAGACGAGCTGGTTCCTGATGGACGTCGCCGTGGCGCGCAAGGACAAGGCGCTCCTCAAGACCGCGCTCAAGATACTCGACTGGTCGTGGGACTGGGGCTGGGACAAGAAGTACGGCGGCATCATCTCATTCAAGGACTGCCGCAACCTCCCGCCGCAGTGCTACGAGCAGGACATGAAGTTCTGGTGGCCGCAGTGCGAGACGATCATCGCGTCCGCCTATGCCTACAAGCTGACGGGCGACGCCAAGTACATGAAGTGGCACAAGCTCTCCTCCGAGTGGGCGTGGAAGCACCTGAAGGACCGCAAGTATCCCGAGTGGTACGGCTACCTCCACCGCGACGGCACGGTTGCGCAGCCGGCGAAGGGCAACATCTTCAAGGGCCCGTTCCACATCCCGCGCATGCTCGTCAAGGCGTGGGAGATTATTCGGGACTAGTGGTTTGTGGTTAGCGGTTTGTGGAAAGGGACTAGATGAATAAGGATATAGTCAGCATTGGCGCAGGATACATCGGCGGGCCGACGATGGCGGTCATCGCCAAGATGAATCCCGACCGGAAGGTCATCGTCGTTGACATCAACGCCGAGCGGATCGCCGCATGGAATTCCGAAGACTACAGCATCCCGATCTACGAGCCCGGCCTGGTCGACGTGGTGAAGGAGGTCCGTGGCAGGAACCTTTTCTTCAGCACCGACATCAAGGGCGCCGTGCAGCAGTGCGACATCGTCTTCGTCGGCGTGAACACGCCGACGAAGATGTTCGGACGCGGCTCGGGGCGCGCGAGCGACCTCCAGTACTGGGAGGCGACGGCGCGGTCGATCAAGGAGTACGCGAACGGCGACAAGGTCGTTGTCGAGAAATCCACGCTGCCGGTCAGGACCGCCGCGGCGATGGAGGCGATCCTGAACGACCATGCGTCGTATCGCTTCACGGTGCTGAGCAATCCCGAATTCCTGGCGGAGGGAACGGCGATCAAGGACCTGCTGGAGCCCGACAGGGTCCTAATTGGCGGCCCTGAGACCGAGGAAGGGCACCGCGCGCTCGAGGCGGTGGTTGACGTCTATGCGGCGTGGGTTCCAAGGGAGAGGATACTCACCACGAACGTGTGGTCCGCCGAATTGACGAAGCTTGCCGCAAACGCCTTCCTCGCCCAGCGCGTCTCGTCCATAAACGCGATTGCGGGCCTGTGCGAGGCGACGGGCGCGGACGTCGACGAGGTGGCACGGGTCGTCGGCGCGGACAGGCGCATCGGCCCGAAGTTCCTGAAGGCAGGTCCCGGCTTCGGCGGGAGCTGCTTCAAGAAGGACGTCCTGAACCTCGTGTATCTCTGCGAGACGTTCGGTCTCCACACGGCGGCGGAATACTGGATGGGCGTGATCAAGATGAACCAGCACCAGCAGGAGCGCATCGTCTCGCGACTCTTCAGCGCGATGTTCAACACGCTCGCGAACAAGAAGATCGCGCTGTTCGGCTTCGCGTTCAAGGCGGACACGGGCGACACGCGTGAGACGCCGGCCGCGACCGTGGCTCGGTTGCTGGCGGAGGAACACGTGCGCGTGACGGTGACGGACCCGAAGGCGCTGGACAACGCGCGCAGGGATCTTGCCGACTTGTCCGGTGTCGTCTACGAGGCGGATGAGTACAAGGCGGCGGAAGGGTCGGACGCGATTGTCCTGATGACGGACTGGCGGCACTATCCGACGTTGGACTGGCGGAGAATTTACGACTCCATGCGCAAGCCCGCCCTCGTATTCGACACGCGCAACTGCCTCGATGCAGTGGAACTGAAGCAGATCGGTTTCCGCGTCCTGAATGTCGGAAAATGAGGGACAAACCACTACACGTTCTACACGGCTAAAAACAAAAAGAAACAAGAAGAAAGGATGACCACATGAAAAAGATTGCCTTCATGGCTGCTTTGACGATATCTGCGGTTTGCCTTGCAGGCGAGAAGACCGTGCTTTGGAAGAACGGGGAAAACGGAATCGCCGTCTATCGCATCCCGGCGCTCTGCACCGCGCCGAACGGCGACCTCGTGGCCGTGTGCGACGCGCGCCGGGACAACATCGGCGACCTCAACGCATTCCAGCCGATCAACATCGTCTGCCGCAGGTCGTCCGACGGCGGCAAGACATGGACGCCGAGCGAGCCGACATGGACCTGGCCGTGGACCGACTCCGACAAATGGAGCGGCAGCGATCCCTCGTTCATCGTCGATGCCGAGGCGAAGAAGATTTTCCTGCTCTACAACGTCTGGCACTGGAAGAACCCTGACGGCTCCGACCGCTGGGGGAACGTCTATCGCTTTCACGTGCAGGAGTCGTCCGACAACGGCAAGACGTGGTCGAAGCCGCGCGACATCACGAAGGACATCTCCTTCCCCGAGTGGCCGTTCGGCAAGGGACACAACGCCGGCGGATTCATCTTCATCTCCTCCGGCTCCGGCATCCAGACGGAGGACGGCACGCTTCTCCACACGCTCGTACACGTGGGCGACGGCAACGCGCTCTTCGGTTCGCCCGACCACGGCAAGACGTGGAAGGCTTATGGCAAGCCCGTCAAGAAGGGCGACGAGTGCAAGGTCGTCGAGCTCACCGACGGCTCGTGGATGATCAACTCGCGCTGGCACGGCGGCGGACGTCAGATCCACGTCTCGAAGGATCGTGGCATGACGTGGGAGTCGCGCTACGACAAGACGCTCGAGGACCCGCAGTGCAACGCGCAAATCATGCGTTACGGCGAGAAGCTGCTCTTCTCCAACTGCAAGAGCCCGAAGCGCCGCGCGCTTCTGCACCTGCGTGTCAGCAAGGACGACAGGGCGCGGGATATTCCGACATGGCGATCCTCCCCAACGGCGACATCGGCGTGATCTATGAAGGCGCCGGCTACAACACCATCATCTTCACGACCGTTCCGGCTGCTTCTCTATGAGACAGTTGCTAAACTTCTCATTTAACCATGTAGAACGTGTAGATCGTGTAGAACGTCTACATGTTTCTACATGTTCTACACGGCTAATCATTATGAAAAACGCTGTCCTATCCACATTAATCTTCGCGCTGACGCTCTGCACGTGCGCCGCAGAGAAGGTGCGCGTCGCCTGCATCGGCGATTCAATCACCTACGGACTTGGCCTTACCAACCGCGAGAAAGAGTCGTACCCGGCGCAGCTGCAGAAGATGCTGGACGAAAAGTTCCCCGGAAAATACGAGGTGCGCAACTTTGGAAACTCCGGCCGCGGCATCTATCTCGATTCCATGCGCGGCAGCGAGAAGCGCGGTTTCAGGCACATGCCTGAACACAAAGCGGCGCTTGCGTGGAAACCAGACATCGTGATCAGCAACCTCGGCATAAACGACAATGGCGAATACATCAAGGAATACACCGGCGGCCGGAAGCGCGGACAGTTCATTGACGACTACCACGCGCTTCTCTTTGACTACCGCAGGGCCAATCGAAAGGTGAAGCCCTTCATCTGGACGAAGCTTTCGCCGCTTGCCGAGGGTCAGCGGTTCTACCGTAGCCCGGAGCCTTTC
>CACWIW010000075.1 GCA_902761035.1 uncultured bacterium
CGGGGGCGGATTCTGTTCCCACAGTCTTGTCGTGATCCATCAAAGTTATCCTCATTTACTTTCCCGTGCGAAGCGCGGGCGGCGGGCTACACGGGGAAACGGGATTTGCGGCGGCTCGGCGGGACGCCTCGCCCCACCATGCGGCGCGCTCGGTGATCGCGCCCTACCATGCGAATCGGTAGGGGCCGACCACCGGGCGGCCAATGTGGAAGTGTTGCCAATACACCGCCCCCACGCGAGCATCTTCCGCCCGTTCAGGACAACTTTTTTGGTTAGTTCCCGTAAGCGCGGATTTCGAAGATGCGCGCGGAGGGATCGCCCCAGGTTTCGTTCACGGTCACGCGGAGGGCATCGAGACTGATGGGCAGGAAGTGATGCACGCGGTGACGGAGCTGGTTTGCCGAGTCTCCGCCAAGGCGCACCCACTTGCTATCCACGAGACCTTCCACGACGTATGACTTCACGAGCGAACGCGGATGCGGTGAGGCGCGGACGGTCGCGAAGTCGGGATCGAACGCGATACGCACCTCGCCCACGGAAACAGTCGAGGGGAAGTCGAGACGCACCCACTGCGGAAGTTCCTTCGAGGAGTCGGAAATCCACCCGTGGTAGATGCCATCCTCGCTGCGCGCCATGCCGTCGGTGACGGCAACCGCGCTGGAACCGAGGTCACGCTCAAGCGCGGGTTCCGTGACGAAGGAATACTCCTCGTCGCCCTTCGGCGTCCACGTCTCCTTGCCCTCGCTGCAGTAGGCCCGGAGATCGGAACGACCTGTCGTCCCCTCGCGCAAGCACCAGGAGATTCCCGGCATCGGCACGAGTTCAATCCACGCGAACCGCGCGTTCAACGCAATCGGCTTCGCACACGCGAACCTGACAAGTCCCTTCCCTCCGGCGGGGGCGGTCGCCTTCAAGACGGCGACGGGCTCGCCCTTCGGGTACCACGCCGAATCGTCCGTCAGATAGACCTTCGCCGTCAATTCGACGTCGCGCTTCTCCTCGTTCAGGAGAAACAGCGACACCGCGTCAAGCCGCTGCGGCTCGGCGGGACGCCTCGCCCCACCTGTGCCGCGCTCGAACCGTACCGCCCGACGGAATCCCGCGCACTTGTGCGCAGGCTTGTCCGTGCGGCGGAGGCCGGGATCGGACGCGTCGAACCGGACATGGCGCGGCTCGAAGTCGGAGGCGGTGACCTTCGCCGTCCGCGCGAGGTCAAGCGGATCAACGTTCGCAAGGTGCGGGATGTACTGGTCGTCCTTCAGGAGCTGTTGCTGGAGTTCCTTGATGTGGCGCTCGCCGCACACGCGCGGCGTGATGCCGTTCTTGGCGGCGATGGCCGCCGCCGTTCCGGCGGCCTGTCCGAGCTGGAAGAGCGTCGATTGCACGCGGATCGTGCCGAACGCGATGTGCGTGACGCTGATGGAGCGTCCGCAAAGGAAGAGGTTCGAGATGTTCTTCGAGTAGATGCAGCGGTAGGGGATCGAATAGATCGGCACGCCCGGATGACTGCGCCAGAACCCGTTTCCGGTCGGGTTCTCCATGCCGAGCGGATCGTGCGTGTCGAGACTCCAGCCGCCGTAGGAGATGCGGTCGGGGAACATTGTCCCCTTCAGCGCGTCGTTCGCCGTCATCACGTAGTCGCCCACGAGACGGAAGCCCTCGCGGCGCGCGTTCTTCCACGCGATTTCCGCCATGTAGGCGTTCTTCGCCTTGTCTTTGAGGGGTGATTCGTTCTTGATCCATCCCCAGTACGCGAAGGAGATGCGCACGAGCTGGTCGCGCGCGCGCTCGGGATCTTCAAGGTCGTTGAAGCGTCCGTTGTTCTCCATCCACCACACGCCCTTCAGACCCGACGTGCGCCGCCGGAATCCCTTCGGCAACACGTCCGCCCATGCGGGCGTCGTGTATTCCACCGGCTTGTCGGCGAACGCATGGCGGTAACCCACGAGGCCGTCCTTCATCACGCAGCCGCTCATGGTGATCTCATCGCGCTTGTCCGGCGCGGGCGCCTCGTTGAATTCGTCCCGCGCCTCGCGTCCGTGCATGTACTCCGCGCCCGCGAAGAGGCCCAGCCAGCCGTCGCCCGTGCCGTCCGCGAAGTAGCGTCCCTTGAAGCACGTCTGTGCGCCCGTGAGCGTGTTGCGCGAGACAACCGCGGCGATCATCGCGTCACCCTTCTTCTCTGCGGACATCACGCGCTCGTTCGGGAACTCGAAGAGCCAGCCTTTCAACTCGTCCGCCATCTGACGGTAGGCGTCGCTGTACGACCATCCCGCATGGGTGAAGCGACGCATCTTCGCCTCGCACACAAGCCCCGACTCGCGCCCTTTGCGTCCGGCCCCGTTCAGCGTGACCTGCATCTCGCAGCTGGAGTTGCCGCCGAGCACGGGACGATCGTGGACGAGCGCGACGCGCAGGCCGTTCCGCGCCGCCGCAAGCGCCGCGCCGAGTCCGCCAGGACCCGCCCCCACCACGACGAGGTCAAAATCACCTCCGGACGCGACGGAGCGCGTCCCTCCCGTGAGGCGCTGACGCTCGGCCGCAAGCGCCTTGGGTTCCTCCGGCGGCACGTACGAAAGGTCGGTCGTGAAGAGGAGCGCATCGCAGCGCGTCATCGCGCCGGTGAGGTCAACGAGCTTGACTTCACACGCGCCGGCGTTGAGCGCAAAATCGCCCGCCTTCTCCCACGTCCAGCCCTCGCGACGCGACGCGCCGAGCGTGCCGCTGCGCTTGCCGGCGACCTCGACCGCGAACTTGCCGGGCGAGAACTCCGGCAACCAGTCCTTCGTGCGCGCCCACACGCGCCTCGTCCCCGCACGCGGGATCGTGACTTTCGCGGATGCCGGGGCGACGGGCTTCAGCACGCCCGGCGCGAGCAGGTACGCGCTCCCCATCTTGTGCGTGAACTGCGTGTCGACCACCCATCCACCGTAGTTCGCGAAGTTCTCCGCCTCCAGCCACACGAATCCCGGCACCTTTTCCTTCGCCTCCTCCGCTGGCGCGCGGAATGCGTTGTTCACGTACTCGCGGCTCGGCGAGACGCCTCGCCCCACCGCGTCTTCGCACGGAACGACGTACGTCTCCTCGCCGGCATCCTGCAGCGAGTCGGGGAGACCGGGCAGATGCACGGTCGCCGTCGTACCCTTCGGTACGGACACCTTCACCTCGATCCCTCCGTCCACGCGCCGCCATGCGACGCGGATATCGCCGCCCGGGACGGCGTGGCTCACCTTCACCCAGTCGAGTCCCGGCAGGAACTCCGGCGCGACGGTGAACGTCTTGAATCCCGGCGCCGTGCGCTTGATGCCGCCGAGCGAACCGTAGAACCAGTTCACGATGTCCGCCATCATGAAGTGGTTGAAGGACGATCCTTCGCGGCAGTCCCATGCCTCGTGGCAGGACGTGTTGCCCTTCGCGATCATGTATCCGTAGCCGGGCTTCGTCGTGTCCGCCGTCATCTCGAAGATCACGTCGCTGCAGCCGTTCTCGGCAAGCACCTGGAGGAGATACGGATAGCCGATCTCGCCCGTGCCGACCGCACCGCGTCCGCGCACGTCCTCCACGATGTTGGAGACGATCGCCGCCGTCTCGACGGGGTCGGCGAGCCCGAACGCAAGCGCCATCGAGTTCGCCGTCTGCGAATTGTTCTCGTAGTAGTGTCCCTGCGGATTCCACCACTTCGCGTTGAACGCCTTCTTGATGTTCGCGGCCTCTTCGCGGAACGCGGCCGCCTCGTCCTTTTTGCCAAGGATGTCGGCACACTTCGCGAGCGTCGCGGCGTTGAGGTAGTAGAAGGCCGTCGCGGTGAAGTCGATGGACGTCCGGCGGAGCGGACGCTTCTCGGCGGAGACGGTCTGCTGGTACCAGTCGCCGAGGCCGCCGGGCGTGATGAACTTCCCGCGCTTCTCGTTCTGCGACTGCGCGCGGATGTACTTGTGGTAGGCGACCATGTTCTTCCAGTAATCGCGGATGAGCGACGCGTCGCCAGTCCACTCGTACTGCTGCCACGGCACCTGGATCAGCGACGAACCCCATTCGATCGAATGGCGGAACCCGCCCCGGAACACGGTGTACTCCGGCGCGATGTCGGGAACCATCCCGTCGGCGAGCTGCGAATCGGCAAGATCCATGCACGTCTTCGCGAACATCGCGTCCGCGTTCCAGCCCCAGCGGATCTGGTCGGCATGGATGTGGTCCTGCTCCTGCCAGCCGAGCTTCTCGCGGTGCGGACAGTCCGTGAACACGCTCTGCATGTTGGAGCGCTGCGCCCACCAGCAGATGTCGTGAATCTGGTTCAACAGCTTGATCGAGCATTCGAAGGTGCCCGCACGCGGCGCGTCCGCCATCACCACGCGCGCAGACGTGGAAACAATCTCCGGTAGGGCGCGATCACCGAGCGCGCCGCCCGCCGCCGCAAACAACCTCACCTTCATGTAGCGGAAGCCGTAGTAGAAGAACGGCGGCGTAAACGACTCGTCCCCCGTGCCCGCGAGCGTGAACGCGCAGCGCGCGACCGTGCCGTGGTAGCCGCCCGGCTTCTTCGTGATGCGCGTCTCGCCGGGACGAAGCGGAATCTCGGAGAACTCGATCTCCACGCGGCTCCCACGCGGACCCTTCGCAACGACCGTCGGCACGTACGCGGCGTTCTGTCCAAAATCAACCGTCAGCTCGTCGTCCGAAACGCGCATCGTCCGCACGGGCTTATGCACCTCCTGCAACCGACACACGAACGGGGCCTCCCTCAATTCGCCCTTCGGCGCCTCCGCCACCACGGGAGGGACGCGCTCCGTCGCGTCCGCCACCACCCGATGATCAATATCATCCCCGCTATACACGTGCGTTCGCACCACCTCACTCTGCGAAACCTTCCACCCCTCGACGGACGACTTCACGACGCCGCCGACGATGAGCTTCTTCTCGCCCTCGCTGCCGACGAACTTCGTGTAGAGCCCCTTGCCCGGCTGCGGCACGTTGTACATCCCGTTGCCGAGCGTGATCTCAAGCGTGTTCTCCACGCCCGCCTTCAACGCGGGCGTGAACACGTTGTAGAAACACGTCTTCGTCGAGCGCGTCCAGCCGGGGAGATTGAACTCGTCGCCGCGTCCGATGGGCTTGCCGTTCAGCGTCGCGACGTACTGTCCGAGACCGCAGATCGCGATTTCCGCGGGACCGTCACGGTCCACCTTGAACGTCGTCGTGAACCGCGGCGCCGCCGCGTTCAGCTCCTTCGGCTGCTCGATCCACCGCGCGCCCTTGAAAAGCTCGTTCGCGCTCTTTGCGCTTGTCAACGCGGCGACCATCGCCACCGCAAACATAATCATTCTTTTCATTTGTTTCTCCTGTGGAGGTTATTCTTCAATGCGGATTTCGGCGAGGGAGGCGAACTCGCGTCCATTGTGCTCGGCCAGGCCGGTGAAGCGCCAGAAGCGGACATCCCCCGAAAAACCAAACGTCTGCGCGGCGGCGGTCGCCTTCAGCTCACCCTTCACGACCTCGCGCCACGTCTTGCCGTCCTGCGAGACCTCGAAGCGGAAGCCCTTCACGTTGCCGTTCGGACCATTCTGCCGCTGCCAAATCGTCACGCCCTTCGCCTTGGCGACGCGTCCGAGGTCAACCGTCACCGCGTGCGGGTACTTCGTGAGCGTCACGCCGTACTGCGAGTGCCAGATGGTCGAGAGGTCGCCGTCCACAAGGTGATCCGCGTCGCCTTCGCCCGGCTCCGCCGAAGTGCATGCGATTATGGTCGGAACGATGTCCTCGCCCGTCCGCACATCAGGAGGCAGCTCAGGGTGCGGCAGATACGGGAGGCGGTTCTGGTCGCGTGGCACACCGATCAAGAAATCAAGCGCAAACGTCTTGTTGTTCCTGACGATGTCCCGTCCCATCGGCCCCGGCCCGCATGACGCGCCACCGAGCCCGCGCACCGCCGCGAATATGCCCAGCTCTGTCTTCGTCACCTGAGGCAGCTCCTGCGGATGCATCGTCTTCACCAGCTCCGTCGGCGAATACGGAATCGCCAAGAACGCAAACGGCTCGCCGAGCGACATCAGCATGAACATGCCGGAGCTTCCCATGAGCGACGCCCAGGCCGTGTTGCACCGCATGCCCATGTCCTGCGGCTTCGCATAGCGCTCCACCATCCCCGACACGCTTCCGCTCCACCATCCCGTGAACGCGCCGCTCCTGCGGTCCGGATAGTTCTCAAACGGACCCGCGCCGAACCAGCTGACCTTGCCAAGCCCCTTGTCGAGCGTGAAGCGGTAGCCGATGCGCGCAAGCTCCATCACGCGTCCGCGCGAACGAATCTCAGACTGGCACGCCACGTTGCCGTCGCCGAACACGGTCCATTTCTGCGCAACGACGAAGTGCGGATCGTGTTTCGCGACAGGACCCTGCGGAACGATCTCGCACGGCTTGCCGTTGTTGCCGCCAAACCCGACGAGGCGCTCCTTCTGCTTGCCGCGAACGTCCGCCACGACGACAAACGACTTCGATCCGTCCGGATTCGTCGTCACCTCGGAAATCGACGTGGCCTTCTGGACGAGCTCGCGCAAGCCCGCCTGCGCCCATCGTCCGCCCAGCCCCACTTCGTTAGAGCTCGGCGCGCGGAACACATCGAGCGTCATCGGCGCAAGCAACAGTTCCCTGCCGCCCTTCACATACGAAACAAGCGCACCGGACGCGCGGTCGAAACGCACGTCCGTGCCGCCCGCCTTGAAGCCGAGGGATGTTGCATTGGACGTTTCCTCCACCTTCCCTTCCGCCTTCACCACAACTCGATTTGCCGCTTCGTAGATACCCGTGAAGTCGAACTGTCCGTTCGCGATTACATGCCCCTTCTTGAGGATGCCGTCATCATCGTCCAACACGATTTCGCAGCGCACGCAGACCGATCCGTCCTTGATGCCTTTGATGTCGAACGTGGCGCTTTCGCGCGGTGCGATGTCGAGCGGATGCGAAGCCCGTGTCGGTTTCTCCGCGCCCAGCACCACGATGTTGAGCGTATATCCCGTCGCCTTCTTGAAGTAGTTGAGGTTCCTGACCGTCACCTTAGAGCCATCCTTCGCAAACTCAAACGCGAACGGCTGGAACACGTGCTTCACTTCCCAGTAGCCCGGCTCGGGCGTTCGGTCGGAGAGAACGGTTCCGTTCATCACGAACTGCCCGTCGTTCGGCTTGTCGCCGAAATCGCCCCCGTAGGCGATGATGAGGTGTTCTTTCGACATCCGACTTTCGACTTCGGTTTTTGGACATTCGACATTCGGCAACCGACATCCGGGTTGCGGCTTTGCGCTCTTGTAAAGGCCCTGATCGACCCAGTCCCAAATCGCCGCGCCGAGGATCACGTCCGACGACTCGATCGCGTCCTGGTAGTCCTTCAGATTGCCCATCGCGTTGCACATGTTGTGCGCGTACTCGGAGATGTAGAACGGCTTCTTCGCCTTGTGGTCGTTCGCCTTCCACACCGTCCAGTCCACGCCCGGGTACTGGTTGGAATCGACGTCCGCCACGGAGTTGTCGCGTTCGTACTGGATCGGACGCGAAGGATCCATCTTCTTGATCGCGGCGGACGCGGCGGCGAAGTTCTCTCCCGGCCCCGCCTCGTTGCCGAGACTCCAGAACACGACGGACGGATGGTTGCGGTTGCGGCGCACCATGTCGAGATTGCGCGCGACCGTCGCCTTCTCCCACTCCTTGCGATGCGAGAGCGACGCCTCGCCGTAGTAGTAGCCGTGCGACTCCACGTTCGCCTCATCGAGCACATAGATGCCGTAGATGTCGCAGAGATAGTACCAGTAGTCGTCCTCAGGATAGTGCGAGTTGCGAACGTGGTTGATGTTCGCCTCCTTCATGAGGCGGATGTCCTGAAGCTGCCTCTCGCGCGGCACGTAGTGTCCGTACATCGGGTCGCTCTCACTGCGGTTGACGCCGCGGAACTTGATCTTCTTGCCGTTGAAGTAGTAACGACCATTTTTGATTTCAGAGACCCTGAAGCCAACCAAGCAAGATACGTATTCGCAAGCCTGCTCACGACTGTCGGTTGTCGCCTGTCGGTTGTCGCCGACATTCGACGACTGACGACCGACAACCTCGCCTTGAGACACAACCTTCAGCACCAGCTTGTAGCAGTTCGGCTCTTCCGCGCTCCAGAGCTTGGGAGAAGACACCTTCAACTCTGCAGCAAATATTGGATGGTCATATCTATGGTCTCTTTTGAAGTCCTTGAAGAACACCTCCTCTCCCGACATGTTATACAGCCAGATGCCAAGCTCAAATCGCGACCCATCGTCCTTTGATGACGGCCATCCGACAATGTCTTCCTTTATGTCAAGCACCCAGTCGCCATTCAGGTTGTTCTTGTCAACGGGACGCGGCGTGACTGTGAAATCGCGTATGCGTGTCTTCGGCCTTGCGAGAAGCCAGGTCGAGCGGGCGATGCCGGAGAGACGGAACATGTCCTGGTCTTCGAGATACGAGCCGTCGGAATAGCGATAAACCTCCAGCGCGACGACGTTCTTGCCGGGCTTCACGAACTTCGTGACGTTGAACTCGGCGGGGTTGCGCGAGTCCTTCGAGAAGCCGACGTACTCTCCGTTGACCCAGAGGTAGAAGAACGAATCGACGGCGTCGAACTTGAGGAAGATTTCCTGTCCGTTCCACTTCTCCGGCATGTCGAAGTCGCGGCGGTAGGAGCCGACTGGGTTGCGCGCGGAGTAGGCGGTCCAGTCCTTCGGCGGCTCGCCCATCACGTCTGGCTGGTCGCGCTTGAAGGGATAGGTCTGGTTCACGTAGAGCGCCGTTCCCCAGCCGCCCTTTCCGTTCGCGCCATACGCCTGCCACGAGCATGGAACCTTAATCGTCTCCCAGCCGGAGACGTCGTACTCCGGCTTCTCGAAGCCAACCGGACGCGATGCGGGATCGGGCGACCACTTGAACTTCCACGCCGTCTCGGAGTCAAGCGAGATCGTGCGCTCCGAGAACTCGGGGAGGATCTTCAGCGCGCTTTCAAGCGTGTCGAAGCTGGAGAACGCCGCGCGGCGCTCTTCGCGTCCGAACGACAGGTTCTCCGGCTCCTTCCATTCCGTGCCCGTGGGCGCGGCGGCGAGCGACGGAGATGTCGCCGCCGCAACGCCCATTACCGCGATTGCGGATGCCATAAATTGCGCCAGTTCCTTTTTCATTGTGCCCCCACTTCGACTACGTAATGGAAATCGCGCTTCTCGCCCTTCTTCATCTTGAGGTCGCTGTTGAACGCCTCGGCGAAGCAGACGAAATAGAAGCCCGCGTTGTCGTTGCGCTCCGGCTGGAAGAGCGTGTAGTTGTGCGTGGGACGGTCGGCGATGAACGAGACGCGCGTCGTCTCGCCGGTGCGTTTCGACTTCGCGTAGACGTCGATGCGCGGCGAGAGGTCGCCCATGCACCGTGTGTTCGCGTTGCCGAGCGTGTTCGTGCAGGAGTACTCGAAGTCGGCGTTGCTCGCGAGGCGCATCGAAAGCCCGGCGTATCCGCCGCCGTTGGCGGTGCCGGCTTTCTTGTCCCACTTCGGCTTGGCGACGGTGAACGCGAGGTCGTCCAGCGCCTCGAAGCGTCCGGTCCAGTCGAGCGAATAGCCGCCGTCCGGCTTCACGTTCGCCTTCACCGTGCGGCGTTCGCGCAGGATCGCGCGCCCCTTCACCACGTAGGCGAGCTCGGATTCGAAGATCGCGCCGTCCGCTGTGGGCGTCTCGCGGTGCGACACGACCCTGTTCGCGGCGCCGTCGCGGCGCGGCTCCCAGAAGCTGTGTCCGTTGACCTGCTTCCACGAGAAGAAGAGCGCGGGGTGCCAAAGGTGGTCCGGCGGACGCGCCGCCGTGATGTACTCGTTCCGCGATCCGGGCACGCGCAGCTCGAAGTACGGCTTGCCCTCGGGCGGGACGGGATGGTAGATGAACGGCAGCTTCAGCGCCTTCGGCGCGGGCGGCAGGAGGTCAATCAGGTTCAGCAACAGACGCTTGCAGGCGGGATCGTTCGGGTTGCGCACGAGGTCGGGCCCCACGAGCGTGACGGCGCCGCGTCCCACGGGATACTGCGCGATGGCGCTTGCGATGCGCCCCTTCCCGGCGTCCGCCACGCACATCAGGCACTTGTCGAACGTCAGATACATGCCGTGCTGCACCTTGGCGATCGCGCCGAACTCGGCGTTGAGGCGCGCCTTCGCGGGGAAGCCATCGAATAGCTTCGGACAATTGGGGATGAGCGCGCCGCCCTTTTCGGCCGGGCCGATCGTGAGCACGCCGCCGTAGGTGAAGCCGAGGCGCTTCGCGATCGCGGCGCTCCACTGATCCGTGGGGCAGAGCGAAATTACGTGGACGCCTTCCGCCGCCGCGCGGAACATCGCGTCGACAAGTCCCTTCGAGTAGTCGGGACCGCTATGAATGGCGATGATCACCACGTCCGGCAAATCGCCCTGCGCCGCCGCCTCCGGGTCGAACTCCGCGACGTCCAGTCCCCACGACTTGTACACGGGCAACAGGGGGATGCCCCACAGGCGCACCTTCCGCGCCTTGTGCTTCGGCAGTACGGTAGCGTCGATGGTCGCCGCCGCGCCGCACGGCTCGCCCATCAACTTGAGGAGCCCCTGGAACGACTCCACGCCCGCGATCTTGTGTGCGGCGAGATACGCCTCAACGTCCGTAGCGAAATTCTGCTGCGGCGCCGCGAACAGCGACGCGGCACACATGGCCACCGCGAACATAAACCGCACGTACGGTTTGCATGTACTGGAATTTTCAAACGATCTTTCGGCTTTCATTATGGTGCTCCTTCATTTAAGGGCCGATATTATACCAAAAAACCGTTCTTTTTTGGTATACTCTTGCCATGAATCCAAAGCACACCAATTGGGCAGACAAGCGTTTGCCCGTCAAGGCGCTCCTTATGAGCGCGGCATTTGCGGCATTCGCCGCGTTCTCAGCCGGCGCGGAGGAGGACGGCGACTACGCCTTTCTCGTCCGGCACATGCCGACAAAGGACCGCGGCGTCGTGAGCGAAGCGTACCTGCGTGCGAACGTGAAGCTCGCGCAGGAGGCGCGCCGCACCGCACCGTGGCGCGACACGATCACGGACGAGATCTTCCGCGAGTACGTGTTGCCGTACTCGTCCATCGGCGAAGAGGTGGACGACTGGCGCCCGCTTTTCCGCGAGAAGTTCTGGCCGCTTGTCAAGGACTGCAAGACGACGGGCGAGGCCGTGCAGATCATCAACTCGAAAATCGGGAACCTTCTTGGCGTCCACTACAACACCAAGCGCGACAAGCCCGACCAGTCGCCGTTCCACTCCATGCGCATCCACATGGCCTCCTGCACGGGCCTCGCGATCCTGCAGATCGACGCCTACCGCGCGTGCGGCATCCCCGCCCGCTTCACGGGGTGCAACTGGACGACCATGCCCGGCAACCACTCGTGGGCCGAGTACTACGATGCGGGGACGTGGCACTTCTTCAACGACCCAGAGGACGGCAAGATCGCACCGCCCGACCAGTCGTGGTTCTCGTCCTACGCCGGACAGGCGGACGACACCTTCCCGCGCACGCGCATCTACGCCGCACGCTGGAGCCCCGGCGGAACGTGGTTCTGGAAAACGTGGGGGAAACCCGATGCCCCGACCAGCATACCGGCGGACGACGTGACCGCAAGCTACAGGCGCTTCCGCGGGAACATCCCCGCCGCGCGCGTCGCGTTCGTGGCACGCGACGAATCCAAAACGCGCCGTCCCGTCGAAATCTGCCTCGTCGCGCCGGGTACCGGAAAGGTGATGGCCAAGGGGATGACCTACGGCGAGTCGCACGATATGAACGACCACCTGCTCATCTCGCTTCCACAAGGTACAAAGGCAATCGTCATGGCGAAGACCCCCGATGGCACGTGGCAGACTGCCGGCATCGCCGAGTTCAAACCCGGCCAGAGCCTCTGCGCCCTGAAAGCACCTTGATGGCAAGATGGACTGCTGCCGACTCACTTAGTCTATGTTCAAAAATTAATTGGACTCTAAACGATAGTCTCACGCAGAGGCGCAGAGAAGCAGAGAGCGCAGAGAAAAAACATCTTGCTTTCGCTATTGGGAGTTTCAGAGTTTTGGAGGCTTGGAGAAGATGGGAGAATTTGTATTATTCTCCTCAACTCCAAGACTCCTAATCTCCCAGCAGCGAAAGCAAGAAAGGCTTTGTAAAGGGTTATAGAGTTCAACTAATTTTTGAGCAACGGCTTATTGAGCGCCGCGTCGAGCGCGCGGACGTCCGCCGCGTGCACGCCGGCCTCGCCGCCGCGCTTCACCGTGAACACCTTGAGCTCGGGGATGTTGCCCACGCCAAGTATCTGCGCTTTCTCGAAGGCCTCAATGCCGTCGCGCAGAAGGAGCGCACGGAGCGAAAGACGCGGGCCCGGATAGACGAGCGACGTGTCGCCCGAAGGCCATGACGTGAAGTCCTGGCTGTCGAGCGGATTTTCCACCCAGCTGCACCACGCCCAACGGAGAAGACCGTCAAAGCCCTTCGCCGCCGAAAGAGGCGCGAGCCATGCGCTCTCCGCCGGATCGCTGAAGATGAACGTATTCGGACGCGCCGGGCTGCAGCACACGTAGTACGTGGTGAACTTGCCCTGGGCGCGACGCTCGGCCGCGTACTTCGCAAGCCCATCGCTGTGCCAGTAGCCGTAGGAGACGTCAAACGTAGCTGCATTGAGTTGGGACGGACGGTTGCACGCCATCACCATTTCCATTCCGGGCGCATACTTGTGCAGTACCGCGAGCGCGGGGCGGATCAGCTTGTCGGGGCGCTCGTCGAGCGCAATCTTCGTGCGCTCGAACCAGCCCTTCTCCTTCGTGTGGCGGCAGAGGTCCGCGAGTAGGTGCCCCCAGAAGTCCTCGTACGCCGCGCTTCCCGGCTCCATGCGCGGAGCGACGTAGCGTCCGCTCTTCTCGTCGAAGTAACGGAACTTGAGCGTCCACGGGAGCATCGAGTAGCAGTCGATCTGTCCCTTCACGCCGGCCGCTTCCATGCTCTCGACGATCTTGTCGAAGAGCGTGTAGTCGTATGACCACGAGCCGTCCGCGCGCTTCGTCGCCAGCACGTTGGAGCGGAACCGGTCGTACGTCTGCTGGCCCCACGCCTCGTCTATGAGCGTGGCCGTGATCGTCTTCTGTCCAAGGTCGGCGAGCATCTTGTTGTAGGGGAGAAGCAGACGAAGGTGCTCGTCGCTTCCAAACGGGACGTCATGCCAGCGCGCGATGGCGTCCGGGTGCTGCCAGAGGTCGAGGTGGAACTTCCAGTCCTTGACGGGCGGGAGCGTGCGCGGTACGACCGTAATCTCAACGGGGACTTCGCGGCGCTCGCCGTTGATGAACGCCGTCACCGTGTCGCGGATCGTGCCGGAGGCGTTCGCCGGGATGTCGTAGGTGTAGACGACAGGACGCGTGACGCCCTTGAAGGACGTCTCGGTCGTTCCGTCGAGGATGTCGCCGTAGAGCGTGCCGTTGCCGAGCGTGTAGCGCAGCACGTCGAGACGCGCCTTGGGATCGGCGGCGGCGAGGCGCAGCTCCTGGAAGCCGCCCTGCGACGACGCGACGAGCATCGCGCTCACGCGCTCGCCACGCCAGCCGCGCAGTTTCGCGATAGGCGCGAGCTTCTTCACATCCACCATCACGTCGCGGTCGTAGCGCGCGAAGATGTCGCCCGCGAGGAACGTGCTTTTCGCGCCCTTCGCACCGCCCACGCGGGCGTAACCCTCGATCTCCACGATGTGGGCGCCGGGCTTCGCGCCCCGCGAGTTGGAGACGACCGTGGCGCGCACGTAGCGGACCTCCACGGGGTCGAAATCAAGCGTGAAGCCCGCCGAGCCGGCGCAGATGGAGTTCGCCGTCTGGTCGGCGAGCATCTTCCATGACTTGCCGTCCGTGCTACCCTCGATCTTGAACCCGTAGATGCGTCCGTCTTTCCAGTACGGCACGAAGAGGATTTCGGAGAGCGGCTTCACCGCGCCCATGTCGACAGTCAGCGCCTGCGGCAGGTTCTCGGCGGCCCAGTGCGCCGCGCTGTCTTCGCGCTTTCCGTCCACGGCGAGCTTCGGCGCGTAGTTGCCGTACTGCCCCGTGGCCGTGGCCTTCGCGTTGAAGAACAGGTTCTCCGCCTGCGCGGCCTTGCCCGAAACAGGATTACCGTCGGGCTCGTACGCCGGATGTCGCCTCGGTTTCGCCTGCGCGCACAGTGCCGCAAGACAAACTGCCAACACTAGTCTCTTCATCCTCTCACGCCTCCTTTTTCGTTACCGTTCTGCTTGAATTACAGCAGGTCGCCGAGGGGGATGCCGTTGCGTCCCGCCTCGTAGATCTTGCGCACGTCCTCGTACGAGAGCGAACGCGTCCAGAGCGCGAAGTCGTCGATGTCGCCGTTGAACGCGGCCGGGTACTTGCCGGTGCCGTCCTGTCCGAGGAAGAACGGAAGACCCGTCTTGAAGTTGATGTCCTTGGCGTTGAACGCGATGCGGTAGAGGTAACCGTCGCGTCCGCCCTGGTAGTAGCCGAGCACGCCGTCGGGACCGCGCGTCACCGCGTAGAAGGTCCACTTGCCGAACTCGATGTCGTACGGCCCCACGTCGATGCGGCCGCGGCCACTGCTCATACCGGCGTTGAAGCACACGCCGCCGACCTTCGACTCGATCTTCTTGTTGGCGGTCACGAGGATGCCAGGGTTGGAGCCCTTGTGCCAGTCCTTGTTCGCGACGATCACGGAGTCGCCCTTCTGCGCCTCGGGCATCTTCACCCACATCGCGATGGCGAACTCGGCGCCGTTCTCGAACGCAAGCTTCTCGGAACCCTTCAGGCACACGCTTCCCGTGCCGTTCGTCGAATCCACCAGGTGCAGACAGCCGCCGAGGAAACCGCCCTTCCCGACGATTGCCGCCTTGCCGCGCGGCTCGGCGGTCACACCGCCCTTGGCGGCGTTCGCGAAGGCGGCCGGGGCCTTGCCCTCAAACGGCATGTAGACGGCGAGGCCGTCCTTGAGGCAGCGCTTCGCGTCGGTGACGGTCTCGGTGCCGACGGCCTTGCCGTCGAGGTCGAAGCCGCTCCAGTCGATCCCGAAGTGCGTGAGCACCGTCGGCGCGGCATCGTAGTTGCGGGGGATACCGGGGAGGCGTCCCTGTGAGACGTTGCGGCCGGCCACGAGGAACGGGATCGTCTCGCAGTGTCCGCCCCAGAGACCGTGCGTGCGCGCGTAGCCGCCATGGTCGGCCGTCACGATGATCATCCAGTCCTCGTCCTTGAACGTCGGACGCGAGGCGATTGCCTTCAGGGCGTCGCCGATCGCCTTGTCGGAGAGATAGACCGTGTTGAGGTGGCCGATCGTGTAGGGGTAGTAGCCGAAGCCGTGTCCGCCATGGTCGGGCCAGTCGATGTACCACTGCACACAGTCGGGAACGTCGGGCGCAGCCAGGCGCTTGGGCATGGCGGCGGCATTCGCGGCATCGCTGCCATGGATGAATTCAATTCTGGGATCGGGCGATATCTGGTGGTCCCACCTCCACGAGTACATGAAGAGACCCTTCGTCCCGGGCCTAGCGTCCGCCACGCGCACGAGCCAGCTCGGCCACTTCTTGAAGTCGCAGGTGCTCTTGCCGTTCTGCTTGATGGTGTGCTTCTTCGAGGTCACGCCCGTGGCGATCGAGGTGTGGTTGGGTCCGCTCACGGTGATCGCGTCGTAGATCGTGTGGGCGCTCAGGGACCACGCGCACTTGTAGCCGGGCTGCCACTTCCCGTCGCGAAGCATCCGCAGATTCGGCGTGTACACGTTCTCGATCGAGTCGGCGCGCATGCCGTCCAGCATGATGACGAGTGCCTTGGGCTTGAGATTATTCTCCGCGGCGTTCAGACAGAATACGGCGGAAGCCGTCAGCGCGGCAAGAGCAACAACAGGTTTTTTCATTATGATATTCCTTCTTGTCTAGTTATTGGGGAAAGATAGTATAGCAAAAATCCAAACGCCCAAACGGCAAAAACCAACAGCAAAAATCAACCTACCGTCAATTGGGTTGCCGTTAGTTGCGCGGATGGCGGCGGTCGCGGGGCGACCGCCCTACCGTTTGGCACCGTCAGAGCGACAGCACGTACTCGGCGAGGTCCTTGATCTGCTCCGGGGTGAGTTTGGAGGTCTCGCCGTGCGTGTCGTTCGGATTGCAGGTCGTCAGCACCTCTTCCATCGTGAGGGCGCGGCCGTCGTAGAGGTAAGGGGCCGTGCGCCAGCACTCGGCGAGGGTGGGCGTGTCGAACTTGCGTCCGGCCTCGGTGGCCGTACCAAGGCCCACGTCGTAGAGCTTGAGGTCGGTCCAGAGCGGCTCGCCGCCAGGCGCCTTCTTGTCCGGCGTGTGGCACTCCGCGCACTTCGCCTTCACGAAGAGCTTCTCGCCGCGCTGCGCGCGGGCGGAGAGCTTGCCGTTCACGAGGTAGGGACTCAGCACGGGCTTCATCTTCTCAACGTAGGCGTCGAAGCAGTTGACGTCCTCCTCGGGACGCGTGACGAACTGGATGTGGATGAGTCCGGCGGCGTTGCAGGTGTGCATGTCCTTGCGGATGCCGGTGATCATCGTGGGCGGCGTCAGGTGGTCGTAAAGCTCGCTCTTCGTCTGCTTCGGGTTGCCCATGCCGTCGTTCAGGAGATCCCAGTTGAGGCCGTCCACGCGTCCGTCCGGGTGGCAGCTCGCGCAGCTCTGCCACTGCTGGAAGCACATCGAGCCGTCGTTGTAGAGCATCTCGCCGCGGCGCGCACGGTCGCGGGAGAGGTCGGGACGCGGCCCGAGCGGCACCAGCTTGGCACGCGCGGAGGGATCGTCGAGGTCGAAGAGCGAGACGGCGTCCTCGAAGTAGAGCGCGGTGATTGCCGTGCGCCCCGAAAGGAACACGCCGCGCGGACCGTTTCCGCCCGCCAGCACGCGGCGGCGGATCGACACGAGGAACGCGAGGTCGTTCGGCACGTCCTCGGCACTCTTCACGATGCCGCTCGCGCTCTCGCCCTTCGCGGCCTTCACGAGGCGGTCATGCAGTGCCGCGCGGTCGATGATGGAAAGTTCGCAGGTGCCCGCGTGCGCGACCACGAGCGTGCGGCCGTCCTCCGTCACCGCCACGCCCCACGGGTTCGCCCCGCCGCGGTCCACGTCGTCCAGCAGCACGGTGTTCACGTATGCGCCAGTGGCGCCGTCGAATACGCTCAGCGCGGCGGTGTTCATCCAGCCGCGCTCGAGCTGCGTGGTGGGCAGCTGGTAGCGGCCCATCGTGTGCGTCACATACACGGACTTCCCGTCGGGCGACGAGGCGATCCCGCGCACGCCCGTAGAGCCGTTCGGGAGCAGGATGTGCCGCACGGCGAACGTGCGCGTGTCGATCACGCTCACGGACGCCGCCACCACGTCGTTCGTGGCCGCGCAGTACGGCAACATGTTCGCGACGAAGAGGAAGCGCCCTTCCGTGCCGAGCGTGGCCGCGAACGGCTCGCGCAAAACCTTGACCGTCTTGACGACCGACATCTTTCCGGCGTCCAGCACGCTCACCTGGGCGGCGAAGCGGTTGAGCACGTAGACGGTTCCACCGTCCTTGGAAATCACCGGCGCGCAGGGGCTGTGTCCCACGGCGACGGACTTCACGCATGCGCCGTCCGGCGCGTACTTGCGCAGCTCGCCGTTCGCCTCGCCGCACGTCACGTACACAAAACCACCCCCCGCGGCGATGCCCGTGGGGTTGGCGGAAACCGGCCATTGGCGCACCACGCGCCCGTCGCGCCCCACTTCCGCCACGCGCGCCGCGGTGGCCTCCGTCACGTACGCGCCGCCATTGGGCGCTGGGGCCAAAAATTCAGGCGAAACGTAACTCTGCGCGTACGCAGCACAGGCACACGCGAAAACCAGCGTTCCAAATACTTGTTTCATTTATCAGTCTCCTATTTTGGAATTGGTTAATTATACCATAATTTCTCCGTGTATTCGGACAAAATCCAAATAAATCCGAAATGTACCGAAAAACACAACAGCGTTTAGCGCGATTCCAACCTCCAGGAAAGCGCGGGGAGATTGCCTTCAAACCTCTTCCCCTCGAACTCCAACGAATACTGCTGCTCCTCGCGCGTCCAGTTGACGAGAACCGCCGCCGTGCGCCCGTCGGGCGCGCGCCATTCGGAGTGGAACACCGTCGGCAAGGCCGGCTGCACGCACTCCGCGCTTTCGTGCGGACGCTTGTAGCTGCTCGTCTTGAGGAACGGGACGCGCTTCGTGGCGCACGCGAGCTTCGCGGGCTTCAGCATCTCGCCGTCAAAGAGGAAGTCCTTGTGGTCGTGGTAGAACTTCGCGGAGTCCTTCATGAACTGGATGTCCTTCGCGATGCGCGGGTTGGTGACGTCACGCATCACGAAGTTGTGCACCATCGGCTGCACGCCCCACACGATGCCGCGCGCGAACTCGACCGCGAACTGGTCGGGATACTTCGCGATCTGCTTCTCCACGTCCGGCTTGTCGGGGTACTTGCCCCACAGCGGATCCCAACCGGGAATTCCACCCGGCGTCGCGAACGAACCGAAGAGCACGCCCGCACCGCGGTACATCACCGTGACGGCGGGAACGGGTTCCTCGCCCGGCAGCGTGCCAAGGCCGTTGCGCTCCCAGCTGGAGTAGAGCATGATGAACGACTCAAACCTGTCGAGGTACGCCTCGCTCGTCGCCTCGGAGGAGAGCAGGAAGCCGGGGTTGTCCGCATGGACGGCGTTCACGTAGTCGCGGTAACCCGCAATGAGGGCGTGCGCGTCGCCGAGCGCGTGCTTGTGGCGCGGGTTGAAGCAGGGCAAGTGCGCGGCGCAGCTGATCATGTCGATGTAGACGCCGTCGAGCCCCGTGGAGGCGAGCGTCTTCTCCAGCGCGCGCATCTTCGCCTGGAACTTCGGCGCCTCGCCGCACATGTGCCCCTGGCTCTGCTTCGTGAACGGATTGAACGTCGTGCCGTAGATTCGGCCATTGCTCCGCACGATCGTGCTTTCAAGCCCGCCCTCGGCCCAGCGCGGATCGTCCTCGTCCCAGAGCATCCCGTTTGTATAGACCTGCAGGAACGCGCCGCGGTCCTTCATGCGCTTCACGGCGGCGCGGAACGCGTCCTCGCCGTCGCGCGGCGGCCAGAAGAACGGATAGGAGGTATCGTACGGGACGTTGTGCCACCAGTACCAGTCGAGCGCGACCTTGAGGCCCGTCTCCTTCATGAACCAGTGGACGGGCGGCTCGGAGACTGCTATGTTTCCGCGGCTCCACATCCACAAGTCGATCTCGCGCAGTTTCGAGAAGTCGCGCGCGGCGGCCGCCTTGAACCACGGCTGCGTCTCCATCCACGCGCGGTGCATCTTCGCCGCCTCGTACCAGCCGCCGCGATACGGCGCATAGACTCCGGGATACGGCAGCGAGCCGGCCTTGCGCGTCTCCTCCGAAACCGGCGGAAGCCAGATGTTGCGCAGGACGAGCGTGTTCGGCGCGGACCCGATCGTCGCCTCGAACGCCGCCGCATGGAGGCGCGCGTCGCCGCGCTGGTCGAAGAAGTGCGAGACGCCCCCTTCCTCCAGCGCCGCCATGCAGTTGAACACCTTGAAGATCAGTCCCGACGAATAGACGCGCTGCATCGGCTTCATCTTCGACCAGTTGGGACGCAGGATGTCGCCCGCGAAGAACGGACGGAACAGCGCCGTTTTCGCCGTACGCGGAACGACAACCTCTGGGAACACGATCCGCTTGGGATACTGTCCGCTTTCATTGCCGGAATACTCAAACCCGATGTATTCAAATCCGCCTGGTAGGGCGGGCGCCCCGCGCCCGCCGAGCAACCTCATCTTCGCCGTCACCGTGAAGTTCTCGCCGCACACGGGATGCCCCTTCCACACCGCTGTCACCACGTTTCCGTTCGTCGTGACGGAGAGCGACTTCATCTGTCCGTGCGGGATGACCGAGGCGTGGACGAGCGCGCGGTCAGACCCGATGCCGCCGCCCGTCTTCGCATCCTTCGAGGGTTTCCATTCGCCCGTTTCAATCGTGAACCCCACGCGCACGTTCCCCATCGGCACCGTGGTTGCCGACACAGGCGGTCTGGCCGATTCGCGAAGGCTGTTGAAGTATTTTTCGAGATGATTGGCATGCGTCGTTTCGCGGCGCGCCTTCACGCCGAAGGACTTCACATCGCGAATCCAGTTCTCGACGGCCTCGGCCTTTGTCGCGGGACGCGTCCACGTGTAGCCCAGCTTCGCCGCGAAGTCCCTGAGGATGTCGTAGTTGAGGAGCAGCATGTGGTCGATGGAAAGGCGCTCGCGCCGGACGCGGGTCGCGAACGGTTCGCCGTCCTTCGCCGCCGCCGCCACCGCCTCGTCCATGTATTTCGTGGCGAGCAGCTTGTCGTTCACGTCGAGGAACGGCGCGCCATCGTGGTAGCAGGTCACAACTTGCTTCGTCTTGCGCGGGCCCGCCTCGATCACCTCGATGAACTTCTTGAGAACCGGCGCGGCGGACTTGCCGTAGTACCCTTCCAGGAACTCGTCCATGAGCCGCTTCTCATCGTCCTTCGGATCCCAGAGCAGGTGAGCGGTCATGTAGTGCCGGAGCGTCGCGAACGAACCGGCGGAGCAGATTGCATCACCCTGCTCGAACACGCCCACCGCGCCGTTCTTGGCGAAAAGGCGGATGTTCGGCGCGATTGTGCCAATGTTCGGATGCGGCATCATGTAGTTGCAGAAGTCGGCGAGATAATCCCAGATCAGGAGATTGCCGCCCGCGACGCGTTGCCAGTCGGCAAGGTCCTTGGCGAAATCCGCCTTATTCGGCGGAAGTGGCTCGGCGAGCGGACGCGCCACGTCGCACAAGATGTCGCAAAGGCGCACCACCACGTTGGAACGCGGCTTGGTCTTCGTCGGCGCCCGACGCGTGAACATGTACGCGAACGTGTCGATGCGCACGTTCGGGAACTCCTTCTCAACCGCCTCCGCGACGTCGTTCGCAAAGCGCAGGTACGGGCCGGACGGCGCGCCGCCGTCCTCGTCCATCATCGCCTTGCACTTGTCGCACGTGCAGTAGCCGCGCCAGTCGTTCTGCGAGACCTGGATGAAGTCGGCAGACGGGTCCTCGCGCAGACGCTTCAGCGTCTCCTTGATGTACTCCGCCTTCATCTCGGCGTTCGCAAGGCACAGCTGCTTCGGCTCACGTTTCCCCTTCACAAGCGAATACCATTCAGGGTGTTTCTCGAAATACACCTTGGGCGGCAGGATCTCGAAGAAGGAATGGTAAGCGCTGTGGCGTCCCTTGAAGAAAAAGAGACGATGGTTACCGCCCAGCTCCCGTGACCGACGTAAAGTTGCCCTTCGAACGCACCTTGAAGAGCGGGTCGAACCCGTCGAGGTAGTACGTCTCGCGGTACTTGAACTGCGGAGCGTACGAGAGCGAGATGTCCTTCACGGGGACCGCATCTAGCTTCGGATACGTCGCCGCGTCGGAGGTCCACCACCGCACGCCACAATACTTTTCGAGATAGAGATCAACCGCATACAGCGGCGCGCGCGCCGGATCGCCGTCCAGCACCACGCCCCCCTCCACGGATTTCAGAAAAACCTCATCCACCTGGTAGGGCGGTTTCGATGAAACCGCCGTACCCGCCCCCCTCGCCACCTTCGCGGCCTTCGTCGCGCCGACGAAGAGCCTGGCAGCGGTCGCGTCCTTCGCCAGAGTGGCCTCCGCAATGACCTTCGGTTTTTCTCCGAGGCACTTGCCGAGTTCGCCCGCAAGCTCTTCGGCGACTGACTTCTCCACCACCGTTGGAGAATCAGGCAATACCACAACTGGGGCAACGCCCCCGAATGCGCACGTCGCCGCCACCGCAGACGACATCGCCAACAATGACATAGCATATATTTTCATGATATTCTTCCCTCTTTTCTGTCACTTTACTATTGAACCGAGGACACGACGGAAACTCTCCGCCGTGCGCGGGAGCGTGGGCTTGAGCGATTCAAGCGGTCTCGCTTTGAGCGCGAGACGCTCCTTCTCGGCGTTGACAGTGATTTCCGCATTGCGGTCGCCGGCAGCGACGGCCTTTGCGAGCTTTTCTGCCACGGCCTTCACGTGCTGCGCGTACCAGTGCCGCGCGAGCTCGTACTGGTGGCTGCGGCAGTAGTCGCACGAGGCGTTCTCGAAGAGCGTCTTCTCGAAAAGCGGATTGCGAATCTTCTCCACCGCGTCGAGGCGCTGGTAGGATTCCCAGAGCGAGTAATCAGTGTGAAGCGCGAGAAGATCGGCCATCGCGTCGCAGAGCTCGGCAACCCGGTTGATCTTGGCGAGGAGAGCATCTTGCTGTTGTACGCTTGCTGTCGTATTCGTCCTCCAGGCACCGAGTTCGCGGCCGAACTCCCACACGCGCACCGCGATCAAGCGGTCGAGAACCATGCGCGCGATGTCGATGGCGTCGCGCTGGACGAACGGATCGTCCCACGGTACCTGCTGGAGCAACGTGAACACCTTCTGCGCATCCTCCACGGGCTGTTTCCACTGATCGATCAACTTCATGGGAGGCGGATTACCGCCGATGCCTAGGACGGCGTAGGAGTAGTTGTTGCCCCAGGCGCGCAGCCACGACGCCGGAAGCGCCGCCTTCCACACCGCCTTCATCGTCTCCGCGTTCGCGCCGTAGCGGCTCGCGCAGAACTCGTCCAGCACGTCGCCGTACGGCACGAGCTTGTCGGACCATGCGTTCGCCGTGAAGAACCGGAGGAGCAGCGTGTCCGTGTGGCTCGACTCCGGCCAGAGGATGTAGCCTTTGCAGAACGGATCGTTCTGGACGAGCTTCTGACGTTCCTCGATGATTTCATAGTTCGCGCGCGCGTCGAGCGCCTTCTCGTAGGCGAGGAAGATCGAGTAGGTGTAGGGGAACTTGCCGATCACGTCCCAGTTCGTGAAGTTGCGCGCCTTGGCGCCACGTTTCGCGTCGTCAGCCTCGTAGTCCCAGAGCAGGACGCTGTCCTTGTCGAGTGTCTTGAGGTACTCCCTGACCTCCTCGTTCTTCCAGGTGGAGTAGAAGTCCCATCCGGCGATCAGCAGCTTCGCGTCGGGATAGTCGCGCTTCGCCATGCCGAGGAACTTGTTGAGCGTCTTCACCTTGAGGTCGAAGTTCGCCTTGCGGTCTTTGTAGCACCAGCGCTCACCCAGGCCGATGGTGTGCAGGAGACGCGGTTCCGGCGCGCCCTGGTCGTAGGCGTCGATTGCCGTCTTCGTCAGCTTCCAGTATTCCTCGGCCCAGTCTCCCGTGCGGATGTCCCACACGCGCAGATGCGGTTCGGCGTGCGTGGAGTTGGCCTGCGGGAGAAACGGCGGCTTCTTATTCGCGAGGTAGGAGTCCGGCGTGGGCGAGTACCAATGCGACATCGTACCGAAGTCCTCGGGGGACATCAGGCCGCGATCAAAGGCGTATTTCTGAAGGTCGTGCCGCAGCTGGCCCCGGAACTGGAGGCTCCAGAAGAGCGTGCGGTCGTTGTAGCCCTTGTACATACCCGGCTGCGGTTTCGATGCGTCGGGATAGGGGCAGACGTCCGGGAACGCGCGCTGGAACACGTCGTCCTGGCCGATGCGGAGCATGAACGTGTTGAGTCGGCGCTTGAGGAGCCAGTCGATCTCCTTCTTCCAGTCGTCGAGTCCCCAGTGCTCCGCCTGGAAGCGCGTGAGGCCGCGGTGCGCGAAGTAGCGGATG
>CACWIW010000076.1 GCA_902761035.1 uncultured bacterium
TTCCGCGTCTTCGACGAGATCGCACTTGTTGAGGAACACGACGATCTTCGGCACGCCCACCTGGCGGGCGAGCAGCACGTGCTCGCGCGTCTGCGGCATTGCGCCGTCAACGGCGGACACCACGAGGATGGCGCCATCCATCTGCGCCGCGCCCGTGATCATGTTCTTAACGTAGTCAGCGTGACCAGGGCAGTCAACGTGCGCGTAGTGGCGGTTCGCCGTGGCGTACTCGACGTGGGACGAGGCGATCGTGAGGATCTTCGTGGCGTCACGACGACCGGCGGATTCGGAAGCCTTCGCAACCTGGTCGTACTTGATTTCCTCGCACAGGCCCTTGAGAGCCTGGACGTGCGTAATCGCGGCCGTAAGAGTGGTCTTACCGTGGTCGACGTGGCCGATGGTGCCGACGTTCACGTGCGGCTTGCCGCCGCGATCGAATGTTTCTTTTGCCATTTTATGGGTTCCTGTGAGTTGTGTTTCCTTGCTCATCGCAAATGGAGCCATCAAGCAGAATCGAACTGCCGACCTCTTCCTTACCAAGGAAGTGCTCTACCAACTGAGCTATAATGGCGCCTAATTTTGACAAGCCCGAATAGTATACTAGAAATGAGGGGACTTCGCAAGGGGGTAAATTGAGAAAATTACATGCCGCAAGTATCGCCCTTCTCACACGATCCTGTCGCCCCAGAAAGCCAGGGAAGTATCGCTTACGATTGGGCGCGCGGCGGCGAGGGCGCGGCGAATCAACGGCTCGTCGAGCCGCCCATGGTGCCGCTGCCTGTGCCCCAGCTCCCACAGATGGCCGAATACGATGCGCTTGGGGTTGACTTTCTCCACGGCCCGTGCCGTGTCGATCCCGCATCCGGGGAAGAATAGCCACAGGTCGGGACGCCCCCAGGGCGTAACGAGCTTCGGCTCGGTGCCGCGTCCGCTGTCGCCCGTGTGGTAGAGCAGCCATTTTCCGATCCTGATCTCAAACGCCATCGTGAAGTCGATTCCCCACGGTTCGTCGTTGTGGTCGATGAGGGACGTCCGAATCTCCACATCTTTGATCTTATAGGTTCCCACGCCCTTTTCGCTGTCGCCCTTCATTTCGTTGAAGCGTGGATTGTCGAGGAAGTTGGAGACGACGACCTTCCCGCGCTCCGTCATCGCGTTGTAGAAGTCCTTCCGCCAGTGGTCTCCGTGGTTGTGCGTAACGAGCGCAAAGTCGAGAATCGGCGCGAACTCCGTCCCGCGCCTGTGGTTGAGGTCGATGGAGAATAAGGATTCGCGAGTCTTGACGATGTAGCCCATGTTGTACACGCTCCAGATCGCAGGGACGTCGCCCGTCACGACCGTCGTCTTCACCTCGCGCATCACTTTCTCAAACGCGATCGCATTTGCCATCAATGCCTTGTAACCCCGCGTGTCGCCGTCGCGCAGGTACGCGTAATATTCCTCCGGAGAAACCGCTTCCATCGCTTCATCCCATTTTGTGATCAGCGCGCTCTGCCGTTCCTCGCTCCTCCGCACGGGAGCGGTCGCGCTTGTCGCGACCGACGGGAACGTGGTGCTTGCCGCAACCGCAGCCGCGCCGCCAAACAAAAAATCTCTCCGCGTCGTTTTCATCCGTTCAAATTTCTCCTGGTCGAGCAACTGCGGCGGATCACCGGACGAGACGCAGACGCGGAACGGGCAGCCCGCGACGGCGATGTCTGTACGCACGCTGAACCGCTTGCGTTCCTCCTAACAGTCTCTTCAGAAAGCCCGTCCTGCTCGCGGATGACGCCTCGTACGACACCACGCACACTTCCCCGCCGGCCATCTCGGTGAGCTTGTCCAGAACGTCTTCCTCATAGCCCACGGCATCGACAAGCCCTTTCTCCTTTGCGTCCGACGCGGCGTACGCGCGCCCGTCCGCAAGGGCGCGCACTTTTTCCTCATCCATCTTCCGCCCCTCCGCGACAACCTGCACGAAGCGCTTGAATTGGCTGTCGACGAGTCCCTGCTCAATCGCAAGCTGACGCGGGTCCACGGGCTTGAGGGGATTGAGCGTGTCCTTGTTCTCGCCAGTCGCCACCACCATGTTCGTCACGCCGAAGCGACGGGCGAGGTCAGAGACGTTGTAGCCATAATCTGAGATGATGCCGATCGACCCCACTTCGCCTGTGGGCACCACCATGATGAAATCAGCCGCCGACGCCACGTAGTAGCCGCCGCTGCAGCACTGCGCAAGGGCGTGTACCAACACGAACCGCCCTGCCTGCGCCTCTCGGAAGAGCTGGATTTCGTGCCAGAGGATGTCGCTGTCGGTCAAGTCACCGCCAGGGGTGTCGATTACGAGGTAGAGTCCCTTTACGTCCCTGTCTTCCGTCGCGAGCTGTATGCGCCCGCGCACGGCTTTGAAGGTGTCCAACTCCCCCGCGTCGCCTGAACCCAGCGCGCCACCGAGAAGGTCGCCCACGGGAGACGGCGCGGGCGGACCAATCTCGCCCGTAATCTCCACGCGTACGACCTTCGCGGTCGTCGCGTTCTCCACGCCGCCTACGAACGTCTCGACAAGTTCACCATCGACGGCACCGCCGTCCGTCTGCTGTATCCACCAGAGCGCGCCGAAAAGGATGAGCGCCACGCCCGCGCAGAACGCCGCCGCGAGTACGATGCCCGCAAGCGCGCTTCTGCCCAGGATGGCGGATATCCGTTTCATTGCGGCCTCACCGCACGACGAAGTTGACCATCTTCTTCGGCACGCAGATCACCTTCACGACCTGCTTGCCCTCGAGGAACTTTGCCACGTCGGGATTCGCGCGCGCGGCGGCCTCCATCTCCGGCGGCTTCGCGTCCACGGGCACCGTCACGCGTCCGCGGAGCTTGCCGAGCACCTGCACGGGCACCTCGATCTCGTTCTCCACGAGCGCCGCCGGGTCGAACGCCGGGAACGGCTCGTAGGCGAGCGTCTCGGCATGGCCGAGGAACTGCCACAGCTCCTCGCCGAGGTGCGGCGCGAACGGCGCGAGACACAGCACGAACTTCTCCGCCGCCTCGCGCGGCAGGTCCTTGCCGTCGCCCGCGAAGGCGTTCACGAACACCATCATCGCGGAAATCGCCGTGTTGAAGTTCATCGACGCGAGGTCTTCGTCCACCTTCTTGATCGTGGCGTTGAGCGTCTTCGCCTCGTCCTTCGTGAGCGCGCGGTCGGCAATCGGCTGCTCCGTGACCATCTTGTTCACGCGCTTGAGGAAGCGGAACACGCCCTCCACGCCTTTCGTGGACCACGGCTTCACGGCCTGCAGCGGTCCCATGAACATCTCGTAGAGACGCAGGGAGTCCGCACCGTAATCGCGCACCACGTCGTCCGGGTTGACCACGTTCTTGAGCGACTTGGACATCTTCGCCGGGAACTCGGTGAGCAATTCCTCTGGATTATCGGGCCGGCCGACTTCAGTCGGCTCCGCGCCGTACGGCTTGCCGTCGCGCCAAGTGATCTGGTCCATCGGGATCAGTACGCCGCGTGAGGTCTTGTAGGCAAGACCGAGGATCATGCCCTGATTGACGAGACGCTGGAACGGCTCGGGCGTGGGCACGAGACCAAGATCGAAGAGCACCTTATGCCAGAAGCGCGCGTAGAGGAGGTGCAGAACCGCGTGCTCCGCGCCGCCCACGTAGAGATCGACGGGCAGCCACTCCTTCAGGAGCGCGGGGTCGGCGAACGCCTTGTCGTTGTGCGGGTCGATGTAGCGGAGGTAGTACCAGCAGGAGCCGGCCCACTGCGGCATCGTGTTCGTCTCGCGCATGCCCTTCCTGCCCGTCGCGGGGTCGACCACGTTCACCCAGTCCGTCGCCTTCGCAAGCGGCGGCTCGCCCGTGCCGGTGGGCTTGTAGTCGTCGAGTTCGGGGAGCGTGAGCGGCAGGTCGTTTTCGTCCACGAGGCTCTGCGTGCCGTCTTCCCAGTGGATCACCGGGAACGGTTCGCCCCAGTAGCGCTGGCGGCTGAAGAGCCAGTCGCGCAGTTTGTACTGCGTCTGGGCCTTGCCTACGCCGCGCTCCTCCAGCCACTTGATCATCGCAGGGCGCGCCTCCTCGACGGAGAGCCCGTTCAGGAAGCCGGAGTTTACCATCACGCCCGTGGCGATATCCGTGAAGGCGGCATCGGCCGTGTAGGGCACGCGGTCTAATCCGGAATTTCCGGAATCTCCGGATTTTCCGGATTCTCCAGCCGGCGCTACCACCTGGTAAATCGGCAGCCCAAATACCTTCGCAAAGTCGAAGTCGCGCTCGTCGTGCGCGGGCACGGCCATGATCGCGCCCGTGCCGTAGGTGGCGAGCACGTAGTCGGAGATGAAGATCGGCAGCGCCTCGCCGTTCACGGGGTTGACGCCAAGCACGCCCTCGAGCTTCACGCCGGTCTTCTCCTTGTTGAGCTCCGTGCGCTCGAGGTCACTCTTGGAAGCGGCCTTCGCCTGATAGGCCTTCACGGCGTCGGCATTCGCGATTTTCCCCTCGGCGAGCCACTTCGCCACAAGCGCATGCTCAGGCGACAGCACCATGTACGTGGCGCCGAAGAGGGTATCGCACCTAGTGGTGTAAACGGTAACAACTACCGGGGGCTCTGGCGCCCCCGCACCCCCGCCCATGGTATATTTTATCTTGAAGTCCACCATCGCCCCCGTGGACTTGCCGATCCAGTTGCGCTGCATCTCCTTGATACCCTCGGGCCAGTCGAGCGTATCGAGGTCCTTCAGCAGGCGTTCGGCGTACTCCGTGATCTTGAGCATCCACTGGCGCATCGGACGGCGAATCACGGGATGGTTGCCGCGCTCAGAACGCCCGTCGATTACCTCTTCGTTCGCGAGCACCGTGCCGAGTGCGGGACACCAGTTCACCGGCACCTCGGCGACGTAGGCGAGGCCCTTCTTGTAGAGCTGCTCGAAGATCCACTGCGTCCACTTGTAGTATTTCGGATCGGTGGTGTTCACCTCGCGGTCCCAGTCGTATGAAAAGCCAAGCGAGCGGATCTGCTCGCGGAAGCGATCCACGTTCTTCTTCGTGGTGATCGCGGGGTGCGTGCCCGTCTCCACGGCGTACTGCTCGGCGGGAAGGCCGAAGGCGTCCCAGCCCATCGGATGCAGCACGTTGAAACCCTTCATGCGCTTGTAGCGGCAAAGAATATCCGTGGCCGTGTAGCCCTCCGGGTGGCCCACGTGCAGACCCGCCCCGCTCGGATACGGGAACATGTCAAGGCAGTAGAACTTCTGCTTGCCCTCGGCATGGTCGGGCGTCTTGAACGTCTTGTGCTCAAGCCAGTACTTCTGCCACTTCTTCTCAATTTCCGTGTAGTTGTATTCAGCCATTTTCTTACCTTTCTAAAATTGCTCCAATCTCTAAGCTCCAATCTCTAAGCTCCAACCTCCAAGCTCCAAGCTCTAAGCTCCAAGCTAATAAATCTTGCTCTCCGCGTGGGCGCGCAGACGGATGATGTTCGTCTTGTGCTTCCAGATCGCGAACGCACAAAGTACGGTCACGAGGATGCAGAGCGGCAGATCGTGGTAGCCCGTGCACCTGCAGAGGATTCTCCAATCGACCCAATCGCTCAGCGGAAGCCACACGACCACCATAAGGAACGCCGCCGCCACGATTGACCCGAGCGACACGTAGTGCGAGACGAGCATCACGACCACCCACACCGCAAACGCGGTGAGCACGAGCACGGGCGTGAGTGCCACAAGCATCCCAAATCCTGTGGCAATGCCCTTCCCGCCCTTGAACTTCATGAAGCACGTCCACATGTGCCCTGCTACCGTGAGGATGCCCACCATCAACGGGAGCCAGTCCGCATTGCCGAACTTCTGCGCCGCAAGCGTGGGCAGGAAGCCCTTCAGGAAGTCACAGAGGAATGCGAGGATGCCCCACGGTTTCCCCACCGTGCGGTACACGTTCGTCGCGCCGATGTTCTTCGACCCGAGCGTGCGGATGTCCTTGCCGCGCATCTTGCCGACAAGGAAGCCGAACGGAATGGAACCGACGAGATACGCCCCGACGGCCCAGAGAATCCAAATAACCGATTTATCCATGGGCGGATAGTATACCACAATATTGCGGGTGCGCAAACATCACTGTAATCTGGACTATCCTGTTTCTTGACCTACTTCAGCGGGGCGCAGTTGACATGGGAATGGATGAGACGCCGGCGGTATTCCGCCGCGCGTTTCTCAAATTCCTTGAAATCGCGTTTCGCCGGGTCAGGATACGTCCACAACACCTCCGCCATCGCGAACCCTCGCGGCCAGAGCTTCCACTCCATGTCGTAGCGGTTCCACGTGTGCGACGTCCAGTTGCAGCATTGCCCGCCCACGACATTCTTCCGCGCCTCGGCCTCAACGCCGACGAACGGATCGAACTGATAGACGCGCGCGAGGGGGAGCATCCCGCCGATGTAGATGTACGGATCCTCCATGAGCCCCTGCCGGTAGTCGAAGTAACAGTGCGACGTGGGGCAGCGCACGATCTCATAGCCCTTGTTCGCCGCGAGCGCGCCCGCGCCGTGGTTACGCCAGCACATGCCCATCGTCGTCTTGGGGAGCATGGACGTGAATGCGTCTCCCTTGGCGTTCTGGTTCTTGGAGTCCACGAATATCTCATCCCAGCCAATCGTGCGGCGTCCCTTCTTCGCGAGGTATTCCACGAAGTGCCGCGTGAGCCATGGCTGGATGTCCTCCACCCCCCGCAGCCCCTTCTCCTTGATGAACGCCTGGCACTTCGCACACTTCGTCCACGCGCGGCGGGGACACTCGTCGCCGCCGATGTGGATGACCTCGGAGGGGAACAGCTCGCACACGTAGTCCAGCACCTTCTCGACGAAACGGATGGCGTCGGGATTGCCCACGCACATCACGCTGTTGAGGACTCCGCGCGACAGCGGCTGGCGTCCGTGTTTTAGGATGTCGTTGGGATCGCAGCTCAGCTCGGGATACGCGCAGAGCGCGCAGAGGAAGTGTCCGGGGAACTCGATCTCCGGCACCACGGTGATGTGACGCGCCTTGGCGTAGGCGAGAATCTCCTTCACGTCGTTCGCGGTGTAGTAGAACGGCCCCACCTTCTCGCCAAAGGAACGCGGTTTCTGTCCTCTGCGCGTCACCCATTCGTCGCCGTACTTCACAAGCTCGGGGAACTCGGGTATCTCAAGCGTCCATGACTGGTCGTCCGTGATGTGCCAGTGGAAGACATTCAGCTTGAACCAGGACATCTGTTCAAGCGTGCGTTTCACCACCTCCTTGCCGAAAAAGTGGCGCGCGTCGTCGAAGTGGACGCCGCGCCATTTGAACTTCGGAGCGTCCTTGATCTCCACGCACGGATAGACCTTGCACTTCTTCTGTACGTCGGTGCGGCCCATGTGGAAGAGCGTCATATTCGCGTAGTAAGCGCCCGCGTTGTCGGAATAACGGATCGTCATGCCGTCCGGACGAATGGTAAGCTCATATCCCTCTGGCGGAATGCCGTTGACCTGCTCCATTTTCGGCGGCTTCGTCACCCAGTACTCGCCGCCCGTCACGCGCATCTCCTGCGGCGCGGGGATGATGGTGGCGGTCTGCGGCGGCACGGCAATAGTCGGATAAACCAGCAACGTGTTCGTCGCTACAATGACCGCAACATGGATAATTTTCTTCATTGAACTGCTCCTTTTTTGCAGATTTCCGCCGCAACGTCGGCACAGCGGGCGGCGTCGGACGTGTAGTAGTCGGCGCCGACCTCCTTGCAGAACGCCTCCGTGATCGGCGCGCCGCCGATCATGATCTTCACCTTGTCGCGGATTCCGGCCGCCTCGGCGGCCTTCACCACGTCGCGCATCACCTCCATCGTGGTGGTGAGAAGCGCGGAACAGCAGATCACCGCGCAGTTCTGTTCCTGCGCGGTCTTGATGAACGCATCCGGCGGAACGTCCGTGCCGAGGTCGATCACTTCAAGCCCCTTCGACTCGAGCATCATCTTGACGAGGTTCTTGCCGACGTCGTGGTAGTCGCCCTGTACCGTTCCGAGACACACCCGCCCCGTCGCCTTCGCGCCTTCCGCCGCGAGGTGCGGCTTCAGAACCGCCGCGCCCTTGTTCATCGCGCGCGCGGCCACGAGCACCTCCGGGACGAACGCCTCGCCGTTCTTGAAACGGACACCCACCACGGCCATTCCGGCCATGAGGCCGTCCTGCAAGATGGACTGCGCGCTCATCCCCTCGTCCAGCGCCTGCTGCACGAGGGCGACAACTTCCTTGGCGCGTCCCGCCTGAAGTTTCTCCGATATGAGCGAAAGTTCCATTCCTCGACCTCCTAAGGATTCAGCACGACGGTCTCGCCGGGTTTGAAATCGCGCTCAAGCGTCGCCTCGCCGCTGTTGCGCGTCTTGCCGCGCGTCCAGCCGGACACTGGGACAACGGGCGTCCCGCCCGTTGGATCCACCAGCCGGAACCGTCCGCCCTTCTCGCTCTTCACCTCCACGCGCACGACCTTGCCGCCCTTCATCTCGGCGGAGACGAGGAAGCACCCCTTTGCGCGCAGGTTCTCGAACTTCGCGTCCGCGCCCGTCCAGTTGGGGAACACCTTCACGTACCCGTGGTCGCACTGAATGAGCATCGACTGCACAAACTCCATCGCGCCGATCTTCTCCACGCCGTGGACGCCGTCGTGGATGTGAAAGTTCTTCTGCATGATGGATAGCTGGTGCTTCTTGAATGCATCGATGATCGCCTGCGCAGGATAACCCGTGCGGATCGCCGTCGCGAAAAGCTTCGGCGTCTGGTTGCATGTAGTCCAAACTCTCTTCGGCGACAACGCAATGTTTCCGTTGACGGCGTTCGTCGCAAGCGCACGAAACTCATCCGTCACGTCAAACGCGAACTGTTCGCCGGGGATGACGCTTTCAAGGTTGAGCGCATTGCCGCCGGACGGATTCGCCGAGCCGTCCGCGTTCTCCACGCCCGACAGCATCTTCACCAGCTTGCCGTTGATGGGATAGACGCCGACAGCGAGCGGGGAGAGGTGTTCGTGCATGTCCTTCCACGCGGCAAGCTTCGCCGCCGGCACATCGATTCCCATCTCGTGCAGGACCGGCGCGACATCGACAAGCGTCTCGAAGAGGTGCTTCACGCAGCCGAGCGCGGGTGCGCTGTTCTTCGCAAGGCCGCTTCCCTCCCAGTGCGAATCCCACACGTTGTAGCGGTAGGCCGCGACGGAGCGCGGCCCTCCCACAACTTCCTTCTCGCACCACTTGAGGAAGAAGTTAGCCGTCTTGTCGAGAACCGGCCACACCTTCTTCAGGTAGGCGCGGTCGAGCGTGTACTCCCAATGCGTACACATCACGGCGCACTGGAATGCCCCGTCCGAGACTTGGCTCCAATGGCTGTCGCCACCCTCGGCAGATGCGCCCCATGGACCAAGTGCAACGGGGTAGAAAGCCGCATCGTCGATGCCGTTCGCGACATCCGGACGGCTGTCCAGGTAGGCGCGCGTGTTTTTGTAGAACCGTCCCTTGCACCTGTCGAGATGCGGCAGCACCTCCTTCGCGTTCCGAATCGCCTGCGGCAGATAGTCGATCAGTGGGTCGGGCATCGCGTTAGCTACTTCGCAGCGGTTTGCGGCGAAGCACCCGTAGTAGGTGCCCACGTAGTTGTAGTTCATGTGGAAGTCGTTGTGCCATTTCGGGTTGTCGGTCGTCACCCAGATGCCATAAAGACCGGGCGGGAACTTGTCCGAGCGCACGCCCGCGCCGAGCAGATAGACCTGACCGTGGTAAAAACGGTCGAGTTCCGCATCGCCAGTCGTGACGCGGCTGCGGCCCCACCACTCCTTCCACCAGGCGACGTGCGCCGCCTTGAGATTCGCGAGCTCATCCCATGTGAAGCGGCGAGAGGGGTTGGACGAGATGACAAACGCAAACGGCACGTTGGCGCGTATCTTCGCCCATACCATCACGTGCCCTTCGCCCACTACCGAGAAGTTCTCAAGCTCCGTGCCGAGTACGCTCAAAGCGGCGGTGGCGTTCGTCGTCCAACCGCGCGGATCGCCTTGCGGGAGCAGGTTGATCGTGGAGCGGCGCACGTAGAACGATTCCTTCGACGACTTCACTTCGATCGGGAATGGCTTCCTCTCGTTGTGCGCCGTCAGGTGAACGGCCCAGTTGTCGTCCGTATCGGAGACGCCTGTCACGACAAGCAGATCCTCCGTGGACGCCACGTAGGTCTCGATCTTCACGCGTCCCTTGCCGAAGCCGCCCTCTGTGCGAAGCGTGGCCGTGGGCAGGTCGAGCGTGTCGGTGGACTTGACGCTGTGCATCCCCGGTCCGATGGAGAAGTCTGCGAAGGAAATCGGGCGAACATGGTGGTCGGCCTTACCGCACGTGAAGTCGCCGCAACTCCAGATGTCGCCGCGCGTGAGGACGAAGTGCTTGTGATTGCCGTCGCCGCCGTTCACCGCGCCAAGCGAGCCGTTGCCGAGGAGCGCACCCGTCGGAAGGTCGGTGCTGCGCGACGTACCAGGCCTCGCGCTCTCCCACGTCGGGTTGAACGTCGCAGGATCAGAAAACTCCGCCGCAACAACTGGCAGAACCGCACTAGCAGTAACAGTCGCTGCAAATAAACGACTTAATGCTTTGGGTATTGTTCTTGTCTTCATTTTATTTTCCTCTATGATGGCATCTCTGTCTTTATAAGTCTTTCAGCGCGGACGCACGCGACGGGTGGCTACGGCGGTCAGCGGGTCTTCCGGCCAGTAGTGCTTGGGATAGCGTCCGCGCAGGTCCTTACGTACGAGTGCGTAGGACGTGCGCCAGAAGGACGCGAGGTCTTTCGTGATCTGCACCGGACGCTGCGCGGGCGAGAGGAGCTTCATCACGATCGGCACCGTGCCGTTCGCGACCTTCGGCGTCTCCTGGAGACCGAAACACTCCTGCAGACGCACCTGCACGAACGGCTCCGCCTCCTCGTAGTGGATCGTCATGTTCGACCCGCTCGGCACCTCCATCTTCACGGGCGCGGCCTGGTCGAGCGCGTAGCGGTTCACCCCCGCCTCCGCGAGCGCCGCGTCAAGCACCGCCGCGAGGTCGAGGCGCTCCAGATGCGCCCAGCGGCTCATGCCGTCCACGAACGGCGCGAACCAGTCCTCGAGATGCGCCGCGAGTGCCGCGTCCGAGACGTCCGGCCACGGCGCGCCCAGCACGCGGTTGAGGAAGGAGATGCGCGCCTGGAGCTGGCGCGTGCCGGGCGTCCACGGCAGCTGGTCCACGCCCTTCTGTCGGATGCCCTCGAAGAGCGCGCGCCGGACGGCATCGGCGTCGGGACGCGCCTGCCCGCCCTCGCGCAGCACCATGCGTCCGAGCTTGCGCCGGCGGACGCTCTTCACGCACGCCTCGCGCTTGTCCCAGAAGGTGTCGGATACCTCCTCGATCTCGTCCGCGAACAGTTCCTCGATGGACGCCTCGTCGATCGGCGCGGCGAGATGCACCTTCGCGTCGCCACCGCGGTCGTCAAGGTCGCAGAGGACGAGATAGGGACACGTCGCGAGCGCCTCGGTGCGTTCCATGAACGCGCCGCGTCCGCCCGTCATCTGGAACGTGCCGTTGCCGCGGTTGCGGGCGATGCGGTCAGGGAACGCGAACGCGAGCGCCTCACCGGCCTCGCACCGGTGCGCGCGCACGCCCGCGCGCGCGGCCATCGCGTCCCAGCGACGGGCGAGTTCCTTCATGCGGGACGTGGGCCGCACGTCGCGGATGTCGGTGATGTGGTGCGGCGCGCCCTCCTCGATGATGGCCGCGAGGAGCGTGTCGCCCGTGTGCAGAATCATGTTCGCGAGGCGCGGATGGGCGGCGAAACGCGCCATGCGCCGTCCGTGTTCCGTGATGCGTCCCGACTTGTCGAGCGCGCCGAGCAGTTCAAGGAGCGATTTCGCGTTCTCCCAGCTTGCGGCGGGCGGCGGCGTGAGCCACGGCAGGCCGTCCCGCGCCGTGGCGCCCCACTCGGCGCAGGCGAGGACGGTCGACGAAAGGTCGGCCTCGACGATCTCCGGCTTCATCGCGGGGACGAGTGTGCGGTCCTGCGCCTCAGTCCAGAGGCGCAGACAGATTCCGGGCGCGGTACGCCCCGCGCGTCCGCGCCGCTGGTCCGCACGGTCGCGCGTGAGGCGCAGCGTCTCGAGGCGGCTCATGCCCGAGCGCGGCGAGAACCGGCTCACGCGCATGAGGCCGGAGTCGATCACCGTCGTCACGCCCTCGATCGTGAGCGAGGTCTCGGCGATGGACGTGGCGAGCACGACCTTGCGTCGTCCGTCGGAAAGCGGCTGCAGCACGCGGTCCTGCTCCTCCTTCGGCATCGCGCCGTAGAGCGGCATCACGACCGCGCCGGAGAGGTCGCGCAGTTCCTCCGCGCAGCGCTTGATCTCCCCTTCGCCGGGGAGGAAGCACAGCACGTCGCCCGCCGACTCCGGCAGCGTGCGCTTCACCGCCCCCGCCATCTGCGCGGAAATCGGCGCGACGCTCTCCATCAGCAGGTAGCGCGTCTCCACGGGATACATCCGCGCCTCGGCGGTGTGGACGTCAGCGTCGCCGAGGTGGGCGGCGATCTCCTCCGTGGAGAGGGTGGCGGACATCACGAGGAGCCGCAGGTCGGGACGGAGCGCACGACGCACGTCCACGGCCATCGTATAGCCGATGTCGCACGCGAGCGAGCGCTCGTGGAATTCGTCGAAGATGACGAGTCCTACGTCGGAGAGTTCCGGATCGTGCAGGAGGCGCTGCGTGAGCAGGCCCTCCGTGACGATCTCAAGGCGCGTACGCGGGCCGATGCAGCGTTCGAGGCGCACCTGGAAGCCAACCGTCTCGCCCACGCGTTCGCCCATCCGACGGGCGATGTACGCCGCGCAGCTGCGCGCGGCGAGGCGGCGCGGCTCCAGCATGAGAATCTTCTTTCCGCGCAAGAAGGGGCAGTCGAGAAGCGCGGGCGGCACGCATGTGGTCTTGCCGCTTCCGGGCGGCGCGCGCAGCACCACGTCGCGGTTCGCCTCAAGCGACGCGCGAATGCCGGGGATGATAGACTCGACTGGGAACATGGGAGGATACGTCCCGCGCTTTCAAATTGCGCGTTTTCCAAAACCTCAGCGAACTCAACGTCTCCCCGGACGGGTTGGAACCTTGGCATGACGTCCTACGCGGACAAGTATGCAACCTTGCTCGGCGGCGATGCGGACATGGTTCTCCTTCAAGAGGAGGTCTTGATAGATCGCGCTGGATATCTTCTTCTCCTGTTCAAGCTGCTTCAGACCGGCGTCCGCCTTGACAATCTTCAACCTAAAGTCTTCAATCCACTTTTTCAGCTCATCTCTTTTCTGTTTGAAATGCGCCAGTTGGCTCTCGTTGTGCGCTAAATCGCCCTGGGCTGTTTTGTATGCACGCTCAACGGCATCGTTGAATTGACGTGAAACCGCCTTGAGTTCGCTTTCCTTCGCCACCATGGACGGGTGCTGCGCCGTATACATCTCTTTGAGTTTGGCGAGTTCCATCTTCACCGACTGCAACTTCGTGTAGGCCGTGGCAATTTCTGAGGACTGCGGCACGCCTGCTGGCAGTTCGCCGAATTTTTCTGGGGCATTTTGTACCGTCTCCAGGATGCCCACCCATTCCTTCAGCGCCATCACGCGCTTTTCGTACTCAAACACATTGGCGGTCGCCGTTGAAAGGCTCTTGTTGAAGATCGCCCGTTGTTCCTCTAGGTTGTCAACCGAATGCTCCATGTGGAACTTGAGCAGACGGGCAGCCAGATCGTCATCCATGCGCTTCTGTTTCTCCACCTGCTCGTGGATCCGCGCAACGGCCTTCGTGCACCGCCTCTTGTTCTCCTCGTCGGTGAACGATTCGATGGCCTCGGCGTAAGCGTTGGCAAGCGCCGCTGCAATTACGGGCGACTTGGAGCGAACGGAAATTTCAATGAGCCGCGCATGCGGCACCCGCTTCAACTCGGAATCGGCAAGCACTTCGATGATTTCCTTATCCGTCATAGTTGAGTTGGGATAGTTGGCGCGATATTGCTGGAGTATCTTCGTGACTACCGCCTCGGAACGCCAACTTGGAAGGTACGTGTTGACAACCTCCTCGTAGTAGTCGCTGTAGTTAACCATGCAGCCCACTGGAGGACGCACGTCAATCATGAACTCGCTCTTTGCCTCGAAGATGGAGTCATCTGGGCTTGCCGCCGTAGTAGTCAAAGCCGCCACGCAGAGCGCACCAATCATAAATACTTTTGTTTTCATGGGGATAGTCTATCACAAATCTGTTCGGGATGGAACACCAAAGGGCGCATCTGCGTTTTTCACCCATACGTATTGGGATTTGGAAACAACCATGACAACTTTCAAGAACAACCTTATCCTGCGGGCGCACCTTGAACATTCAGAATTGTGGTAGTTTGAGGATCGGCAAATGGGCGCGGGCGAGTTAGCCCGTGCGCCAAAGGAAAGTTGTTTCAAATAGTTGTTTCCAATTATCAGAAGGCTTGGCGGTGAATTACACAGATGCGCCATCTCCCGTTTTTGGCCTCATTTTTTTCAAATCGTCACCGCCAAATTGTGGTAGAATATTGCTCTCCGCATGAATCCAGTGAAAGGAAATATGGAAGCAAAACCATTTGGAATCCTTGCCACAGTCGGAATGCTCGTGGCGAGCAACCTGTTCATGACGTTCGCCTGGTACTGGCATCTCAGGCTGCAGAAGCCGGGTGCCTCCAGTTGGCCGCTTGCCGTCATCATCCTCGTGAGCTGGGTCATCGCGCTCGTCGAGTACATGATCGCCGTGCCCGCAAACAGGCTGGGGGCGGCGTCCGGACTAAACGTCGCGCAGCTAAAGATAATCCAGGAGGTGATTACCGTCTGCGTATTCATTCCGTTCTTGATGATCTTCATGGGCGAGAAGTGGCGCTGGGACTACCTCTGGGCGCTCCTCTGCATGGTCGGCGCAGTGTACTTTGTCAACAGAGCCAGACTGTAGCTCGCGCTCAGTGCCCCACCGCGATACGGAGAAGGTCCCAAAGCATACGGGGGGCATCGCGAAGGACACGCAGGGAGCTGCGCGTTCCGCCCTTCCACTCGACCGGCACCTCTGCAACCTCGCCACCCAACGCCATGACGCGGCGGATCAGCTCCACGTCAAACGCAAAGCGCGCGATTTTCTGGCGCTCGAACACGGCGCGCATTACGTCCATACGGAATAGTTTGAACCCGCACTGCGTATCATGAACGCCGCGCACGCCGATGCACCACACGAAGAAATGGAACAGGCCTGAAAGCAGGCGGCGACGCAACGGCATGCCGCGGCGTCCGTGGCGCGAACCACATACCATCCAGGCATCCGCCCGCGCGGCGAGGCGCGCGAACTCGCCAAACGACGCGCTCATGTCCACGTCGCTCATCAGCACCCACTCGCCCTTCGCCTCCAGCGCACCGCGCCGTACGGCCGCGCCCTTGCCTGCGTTCACGTCGACGCGAATCACGCGACATCCGAGAGCGTCCACCTGCAACGGCGGAAACGAGCCGTCATCTACAAAAATCACCTCCGAGAGCGAAAAACCGCACTTTTCCGCCGTATGTCCTAGATCGGGGACAGCAGAAGCTGCTTTCCGAACGAGGTCGGGCGCATTGAGAACGGGGATGACGAGCGAGAGTGTTCGCATGGGCGTTACGGCGCAAAGATAGTAGTGGAATCGTGCGACAGACGGCGGAATGCAGCGGGAAGCAGGTCATCAAGATGCGCGAGGTCGCGCCACTCGAACTCGATCCAGTCCTCCAGAGCGCGCGCGGGCATCGCCGCCGGAAGTTTAAGTTCGTAAACGAGGTTGATTTCCGCATGAGGCTTGCCGTGTTGTTGAAAGGCGTTCTCCACCACGCCGAGAAACGCGCCCGTCTCGGCGTCCACACCGAGCTCTTCCTTCACCTCGCGCACGAGCGCCTGACGTCCCGTCTCGCCGAATTCGATGTGTCCACCCGGAAGATACGTAGTTGCACCGCCCTTTGCCCTGCACAACAAAATCTTTCCATCCTGCACGCACACCCCCCGCGCGATCACCTCAATCCCCGCCAATTCATACTCGGTCATTTTCACTATTTCCCATTTTCACAAATTACGCACCACACTTTACACTTTACACTTTACATTTTACACTCACTTCTTCAGTCCCATCCACGGGGCGAGTCGCACGCTACGCGCCTCGCGGGACTGGTTCGTCGCGCCGGGGAGTCCCATTTCCAATGCTGAGAGCCGCGCCATCAACGCCTGCTGCGATGCTGCGTGCTGCTGGCGTTCGGCCTCGGCCTTCTGGCGTTCCTCCATCAATTCCTTCTCGCGACGAAGGAGGCGCTCGCGCACTTCCTGGAGCTGGCGGTAGATGACGGTCGTATCGGCCGCCTGCTGCTGTAGACGCTTCACCTCGGCGTCGCGTTCGCGCAGCTTCGCCGAAAGGTCGCGCACTTTTCTGTCGCTTTCAGCGGTAGCCTTCTCCTGGAGAAGCCGCAAAGCATCCACTTCCTGACGCATGTGTACCAGACGTGGGTCTTCGGGATACATCTTCAGAGCCCGGCGCGTCATGTCCTCGGCGTCCGTTCCGATGCGCTTCAAGATTTCCTGGCGACGGGCGATAAGACGTTCGCGGCGGGACTGATGGAGGCGGCGGAGTTCGTCCAGCTCGCGCGTCTCCTCCTCAATACCAGCGCCGATGTCATCTGCCTCATCCTTCATCAGCGTGTATACTGCGGCCTGGGCATCCGCCGCGAGGCGCGCCGAGGCAGGCAGACGCTTCAGTTCGTCGGAAAGTTCCTGGATGCGCACCTCGCATTTCGCGACATTGTCCTTAGATGCCGCAAGTGCCTGTTGTGCTTCGGCGCACTCCGCGGCCATTTCACTCTCGCGGGCGGCCTTCGCCGCAGCCAGTTCGTCGAGATCCTTGAGCGCCTTGGCCTTCTCGGACTCAACCGTGGCGCTCTGTGACATCACGGCAGACATCTTCTCCTCGGCGGATCGCGCAGCCTCTGCGGCGTTCTTAGCCTCACGCCGCGAAGCGCGCACGCGCGATTCGGCCTCCTTGAGAGACTCCTTAAGGCGTTCGATTTCTTGACGGAGCGCAGTGGTTTCTTGGTCACCGCTAGTTTGGTCCTCTTCCTTGGGCTGAGATTGAGGCGGTGGCTGGGGCGCTGTCGTTTTGAACGGCGGGCGCACCTCTACGAGGCGAGAGCCCGGCGGGAGGCGTCCGCTTGAAAGCAGTGCCTGCGCGGCGTTTTTGTTGAATGGACCGCGCGGACGGCCATCGCCGATGTCAATGGACCAGCGCATGTCGAGAAACGGCACTTCCGTAGCGGGTGTCCACGTTTCCCCGTCAGATGATATATCCTGCCCCGGCTGGATACGCCCCATGCGAGCCCATTCCAGCAGGCGGGCCTTGCTTTCGGGGCCGAATGTCTCGTCCTGGGTGCGAAGATACCACTGGTTGCTCATCGGCGTCTCCGGCTACGTCACTTCTTCATCCTGAAAAACTTCTTGGCACCCTCCGCGCCCATACGTGCGAGCTCCTGCTGCGCGCGGCGCTCAAGTTCGGCGAGAGCGGCCGACGACGCGCCGCCGGCGAATGGGGACGACGTAAAGGCCTGGCGGGCTACGGGCGGAGGCAACTCGTTTGCGACGACCTCCGGCACGACCACCTCCGTCTTCCATTCGCGCTTGTGTACCTCGTTCCGTTTTGCCAACTGTTCGCGCAGCGTGGCGATCTCAGCGTCGCGGCGCGCAATCTCCATGTCCTGCGCCTGCCGGTCAGCGTCGCGGCGAGCAATCTCGGCGGTGGCCTGTTGGAGCTGAACGTCGCGCTGCTGGACGATCTTCGTGAGTTCGGCAATCTGCGTGTCCTTCAGCATCAGCTGAGACTTCGCCTCCGAGATGCGGTCATCTCGCTCGCGCAGGGCTTTCTGTCCGGCAGCGAGCTGGAGGTCTTTCTTCGAGGAAAGCTTCAGCGCCTCGGCGAGAGAAGTGTCTTTCTGAACGGTCTCTGCGTCCTTGGCGGCAAGTGCGGACTCAAGAGCCCGGATGCGCTCAAGGGCCGCGCCGCGGTCGTCTTGGTAGAAGCGGGCCGCAGGGGAGAGCGTGCCGGTCTTTACTAGGTCGTCCACTACCGACCTGTGCGTGGGCCCGTAGAACTGGCCGGGGTTGTTCTCCACGACCCAGTTCATCTCTAACTCTGGCCTGAGAGGCGCAAGAACCCAGTTCTTCAGGTCGCACGAAACACCGGCGAGCGGTTCCACGCGCCCGTCCTTGACCCAGGACTTGAGTGACTCGAAGTCTATCGGGCCGAACACCTTGCCCGCCGTGTTCCGCACATACCACTTCTTCTCTTCCACGGGCAATTCCCCTCTCGATTATCAATTATCGACAGAGCGTGTAGAGGACGCCAGCCACCACGGCTGAACCGATTACACCCGAGACGTTCGGACCCATGGCCTGCATGAGGATGAAGTTGCCAGGATTCTCCGAGAGCGATACCTTGTTCGAGACGCGCGCCGCCATCGGCACGGCCGAGACGCCAGCCGAACCGATGAGCGGATTCACCTTCTCCTTCGAGAGGAGGTTCATCAGCTTCGCCATCAAAACGCCCGCCGCCGTGCCCACGCAGAACGCGCAGAGGCCGAGCGCGAGGATGCCGAGCGTCGTCGCGGAGAGGAACTTCTCGCACGCGAGCTTGGAGCCGACCGAAAGGCCAAGCATGATGGTGACGATGTTGATGAGCGCGTTGGACATCGTATCGGAAATGCGCGCCACCGACGGACCTGCCTCCTTAGCTAGGTTGCCGAGCATGAGCGCGCCGATCAGAGGCACGGCGCTCGGAAGCAACACGGCGCAGAGGAGAAGCACGATCAGCGGGAAGCAGATCTTCTCGATTTTCTTCACTTCGCGGAGCGGCGGCATGGTGATTGCGCGTTCGGCCTTTGAGGTGAGCGCCTTCATGATCGGCGGCTGGATGATCGGCACGAGCGCCATGTAGGAGTACGCCGCCACGGCGATTGCGCCGAGAAGGTCCGGGGCAAGGCGCGAGGTGAGCCAAATCGCCGTCGGGCCGTCAGCACCGCCGATGATGCCGATGGAGGCCGCAGCCTTGATCGGGTCGCAACCGAAGAAGTCCGCACCGAAAATCGCAGCGAGGCCGAGTGCGCCGAAGAGCGCGAAGAAGATGCCGAATTGCGCCGCACCGCCGAGGAGCGACATCTTCGGGTTGGCGATCAGCGGGCCGAAGTCCGTCATCGCGCCCACGCCCATGAAGATCATGATCGGGAACACGCCCGTGTCGATGCCGAAGCTGAAGAAGTAGTAGAGGAACCCGCCAGGCTCGACAATACCGCCCTGCATCACGGGGATACCGCTTGAAAGGAAACTTATCACGCCATCGTGCATCATCGCGGGAGCGGTGACGCCGGCGAGCGGGCAGTTCGCGAGCAGGCCGCCGAAGCCGATAGGCAGCAGCAGCAACGGCTCGAAGCCCTTCACGATCGCGAGGTAGATCATCACGAGACAGAGCGGAATCATGATGAGCTGTCCGATGCCGTAGGGCAGGCCACCGAGCACCTTCACCTCATGGCCCTTCACGAACGCGCCCCCATCGTCGAAGTAGCCGCCGATCCAGTCCCCCTTCTTGACGGGGTGCGCCTTGGTGGAAAGCTTCGCGGCCTGTTCGTCGCTCGTCACCCAGAATCCGTTCTTGTTCGCGTACTGCGCCTGGTCGCCAATCGGCTTAGTGAAGTCGGGCTTCGGGGCGCGGTCCTTCTCCGCGAAATCGCCGGTGATGTAGGCTGGGGCCTCCTTGCGGGCGAAGCCAGCGATGCCGGTGTCGCCGGCGAGGTCCTTCACCTTGCCGAGCGTGTCTCTCCAGTCGCCATCGGCCTGCGCACCATACGCGCAAGCGGCAAAGAGAAGCGTTAAGATGATTTTCTTCATTGTCTGAATCCTTCAGGACAGAGGACCAAAGACAACGGACAGAAGCCTTTGTCTTTTGTCCTCCGTCTTTTGTCCTTACCCGATAACCGCGAGCACGTCACCGGTTGCGACCTTGTCCGTGGCGGCCACGTTCACCGTCACCGTGCCGTCGCACGGGGCGGCAACGGGCGTCTCCATCTTCATCACGTCCATGACGAGGATCTCGTCGCCCTTCGACACCTTCGATCCGCTCGTCGCGGTGACGCGCAGCACGGTACCGGGCACTGGTGCCTTCACCTCGGTGCCACCGGCGGGCGCGGCCGACATCGGAGCGGCGGACTTTAGTCCGCTCTCCGCCTTGAACGCCACTTCCTTGCCGTTCACCACGGCCTTGCCGTCGCCCTTGATTTCGACGCCGTACGCCTTGCCGTTGATCGTCACGGTCACGGGGCCGCCCTTGCCGGCGGCGGGCTTCGCCTCTTCGGCGAAGCGGCAGCCCATCGGGGCCTTCGCGGGATCCTTGAGGAAGAGGATACCCTTTTCCTTGCAGGAGGCTGCGATGAAGATGTTCTCGTCGGTAATCGGAAGGCCGGCCTCCTCGAGCATCTTCTTGGCGACAGCGCCGCCCTTCTTCGGGTCGGCGTCGTTCATCTCGAGCACCGTCTTCGTCGTGGGCTGGCTGTACGCCTTGTTGAGGTCGCTCGACGCCATGAACTCGCTGGCCTTCTTGACGATCTCCGGATCCGGCGGGACGGGCGTCTTGCCGAAGTAGCCGAGCACCATCTTCGCGTAGCCGGGCGCGAACTTCTTGAACTTGCCGAACATGACGTTCTGGATCGCCTGCTGCGCGTAGAACTGCGAGACGGGCGTCACGGACGTGCCGAAGCCGCCGAGGCGCACGCAGTCGTACATCTCGGCGATCATGTCGTCGTACTTGTCCATCATGTTGTTGTCGCGCAGCATCTGCGTGTTCGCCGTGAGCGCGCCGCCCGTGAGCGCGCCGCCGGGCATGGGCGACCACACGATCTGCGGGTTCACGCTCATCGCCTCCGGCGGGAGGAAGTACTTGGACATGGCGTTCTTGAAGGAGTCCTCGGCCTTCTTGATCTTGTTGATGTCGAAGTCGAATCCGAAGTCGGGGTCGCCGTCGAGGCAGTGCCACATCGTGATGATGTCGGGCTGGCAGGTGCCGCCGCTCATCGGGGCCATCGAGAGGTCGATGCCGTCCGCGCCGCCGCGGAGGGCCGCGAGGTAGCAGGCCACGCCGTTGCCGGCCGTCTCGTGCGAGTGGAACTGGATGTGTACGTCCTTGCCGAGCAGCTGGCGGCAGAGCTTCATCGTGTTGTAAACCGTCGTGGGCGTGGAGGTGCCGGAGGCGTCCTTGAAGGCCACGCGGTCAAAGGGAATGCCGGCGTCCATGATCATCTTCAGGCGGTCGCGGTAGAACTCCGGCGTGTGGGTGCCCTTATTGTCGATGCCGGGAGGCAGGCCCATCATCGTGACGACGACCTCGTGCTTGAGGCCCGCGTCGTGGATGCACTGGCCGGACCACTTGAGGTTGTTCACGTCGTTCAGCGCGTCGAAGTTGCGGATCGAGCTCATGCCGTGCTTCTTGAACATCTGCGCGTGGAGCTTGATCATGTCGCTCGACTGGCTCTCGAGGCCCACCACGTTCACGCCGCGCGAGAGCGTCTGGAGATCCGCCTCGGGCGCCGCCGCTCGGAACTTGTCCATCACGTCGAACGCATCCTCCTGGCAGTAGAAGTAGCAGCTCTGGAAGCGCGCGCCGCCGCCCGCCTCGAACCAGCGGACGCCCGCCTGATATGCTTCCTCCACGCAAGGCAGGAAGTCTTTGGAAAGCACGCGCGCGCCGATGACGCTCTGGAATCCGTCGCGGAACGCGGTGAGCATGAATTTAACGTTTTTCTTGGCCATAGTAGCTCCTTGATGAATAATAAAATGGAAATCCTTATTGTAGGGGTTCGGGGGAGACTGGACTCCCCCGATAGTTGTCACCCCAGCGCCACCGCAATCGCGAGCGCCACGTTGGCGTCGTCGCTGCCGGCTGCCGCCTTCGCGGGTGCCTTCTTCGGCGCATCCTGCGGAAGTATGCCGTCGAAACGGGCGACAAACGCAGAAGCGTATTTCGCCACGAAAATCAAAACGGTCAAAAACAGATAAACGATGCCCATGCCTGCAATCATAAGCACGAGGCCCTGTCCTATCACTGCCATATTAATTTTTCCTCTTGGGTGAAAACGAGTGTTAAGTATACCAAAAACGGGGGCGGAATTCAATTGGGAATTCAACTGGGGAAAAACAAACAGCAGCCAGTGAGGACTGGCTGCTGGCTGCTGGTCGATTTCGCAAAGCGACCTTAGGCCTTCTTCGCGATCTCGACGATCTGCTTGAATCCCTCGGGATCGTGGATCGCGATCTCGCTGAGCATCTTGCGGTTGATCGTGACATTGGCCTTGGTGAGGCCCGCGATGAACGCGCTGTAGCTCATGCCCTCGGCGCGCGTGGCGGCGTTGATGCGGGCGATCCAGAGCTGACGGAAGTCGCGCTTCTTCAGCTTGCGGTGGATCGTCGCCAGACGCCGGGCGCGATCGACGGCCTCGGTCGCGGTGCGGAAGGTCTTGGAGCGGTGGCCGCGGAAACCTTTCGCCAGTTCAAGGCGCTTGCGGCGGCGTTCACGGGAAGCAGGGGCGTTTGTTGCACGTGACATTTTTCATTCCTCCTTAGGCGTACGGCTGCATGCGGTGCATCGTCTTCTCGACGGCTGCATCAGTGACGGTTATGCCACGGAGATTGCGCTTGCGCCCACGGCTCTTGTAGCCGTTCAGGTGGGCCTTGCCACCCTGGGAACGCATCACCTTTCCCGTAGCCGACATTTTCATGCGCTTCGTGGCGCACTTCTTTGTTTTCATCTTAGGCATTTTTGTGTCCTTTTTGTGCTTTCCTTACCGGCCAGGCAGTCGGTTACGGCCTGGTCCAGACGGAAAATTGGAGAATAGTATATCGGAATTAGCCCCGCAAGTCAAACCGAAATCCACCAACAACTGAAACAACGCATTTTCCCGTAGGTGGGGCGAGCCGTCTCGGCGAGCCGAAAAGGTAGGGCGAGCCCTCCCTTACTCCACCGGTCGTCACCTTCGGCTTCCCGCCAACGTCTGCGTATGCCTTGAACGAACCCTTGAACGTGCCGTCCTCCGCCTAGCCCTTGGCTGCAATCGTCACGTACAACGTGTGGTCGCGCCGGACGGCAGATGGAACGCAAGCTTCGTCGAATCGACGATTTCGGGCGCACTGCATCCACGTTCATGCGCGGCGATCTGACATTTCGTTGAGCTGGGTTATAAGCCCAGTCCTCGGAACGCCGCAAAAATACCGAGGCAGTTGCAAAACACCCCTCTTCCGCATCGTTCGCGAGCCAAGCCACATGGCTTGAAAGAACCCCATCACCTTTCCTGCTTTCTCTGCGCTCTCTGCCTCTCTGCGCCTCTGCGTGAGACTTCCTACCGATGATTTTAGATTATGCCTTCGTGAAGGAACCGTCATAATTCTCCCTGTACACGTCATACCCGCCGACCTCCCGCCAGGTGGCGCCCTCCTCTACGATGCGTGTACCGTCTTCCAATTCAGCCTCACGATGGCTCCCGCACCCGCATGACCCAGCATAAGAACGGGATGGCTTCGCAGCCGTGCCCAACATACCTCCGGCAACTGCCAAACCGACAGTTACAATTATGACAAGCGCAACAGCGGCGTATATGACGAGTGCCGCAAACAGGCCAATAACGAACAGTTCCAACCAGTATGTCAGACCCAAAGTCAAGTAAAACAGCATTCCATGCTGAGAATCTTTTAATTCCACTGCACGCATTACGATCAACAGCGTCACAACCGCGCCCCAACCGACAATGCCAATCGTCAACCAAGTCATCCATTGTGCGTTCGGATTGAACAAACCGATGGCACCAAAGACCAGACCGAATGCTATGTGGCTGATAGTGAAGGGACACGTGACCTGATGAACATCACCGTTGGAATGAAGGTGCTTGAGCAGACGCACAATACCATATAAGGCCCCTCCCATCACAACGACAAAAAGTGCAAGTCCGAGGAGTGTCCACAAAGCTCCGAAAGGGAGCATGTCTGATATGAAATTCAGAATAAATTGACAACAATCCTTAACCGGATCAACAATCGAATTCACGAATGACAACATAAAACATTCTACCTTTCTTTATTTCGGCGTTTTCGCCTTTTGAATGATTTTTTACTGAATTAGTTTTTGTTCATGGCTTTTGCATCCATCATACATGCAGCATAGGCAACGCTTAAGGGCGTATCTGACATTCTTTTTATCTAAGTGGTTACACAAAAATAGGACACTAGATGATAGTCTCACGCAGAGGCGCAGAGGGGCAGAGTGCGCAGAGAAAGCTTTTTTGCTTTCGTTATTGGGAGTTTCGGAGATTGGGAGAATTTTTGAGAAAAACTTCAAAAAATCTCAATAACTCCAAGACTCCAAAACTCCAAATAGCGGGAGCAACGCGCGCGTTTGGGCGTTCATCGAGTGTGTCATTTTGACACACTCACCTCGTGGGAAAAGGCCAGTTTGCAGCGGAATTTACTTTGGTGCGCACCAAAGCAGCAAATGGTGCGCACCAAAACCTTCGACGGTGCGCAGCATTTAAATGTGCCAACTGTGTCAAAATGACACACTCATAGGGGCCTAGACTTTTGCGTTATACCCCAAGGTGCATGGAACCAAACGGACATACAATGCGCTTGGGAGAGGAAGGGGGAGCGTGATCTTCCTCGCGCGCGCGACCTTTATATAAGAGAGCCAGTTGGGGCTCTAAAGATCATAACAAACAGGAAAGCAGTTCAGAGCGAAAGCATGGGGAATAAACCTAAAAGCCGCAGTTAGCCCGCGCCTACGCTTCGCACGGACACTGACCCTGTCGGGTAAAAAACTCCTAGCGGGGTTTTCTGGTTTTTTATGGTGGCGCAGACAACGAGTTTTCATTGACAGTTCTCTTTTCTATATCGTTCAGAATGTGAATATATTTTCAGATATTCCCATTTATCAAAAATTCTCCGCCGTGTGTAGTAGAGAACTGGCTCAAACTTACAAAGCAGAACAGGCGCCGCAGTTGCTGCACCCGTTGCAGGTGAGGCGCGAGCCGCATGTGGTGCAGGTTTCGCGGAACTCGCCCGTCCGCAAGGCTATCGGCTCGTCGAAGAGCGATCCTTCCGCAGGATGAAGTTTGTACTGCGGCATCCGGCCCTGGAAGTTCAAGCCCGAAAGGTACGCCTGCCGGCTCTGCACCCGCTTGTCGGGTATGCGGTACTCTTTTCCGTCCTTGACGAACACCGTACCGGTCTCGATGAAGTCGAACGTGACGTTGTGTCGGCGGCATTGGTCGCTCAGCCCCTTCGCCCATTCGTAATGGCACGGCCGCGCCCCGTCGTAGTTCTCCCCGCCGCAGAGAACTTGCTCAAACTGTCCGGTGGCGAGATAGCGTTCGGCATCAACCGGGCCGATGAGCGGTGCCGCCATGAAGCCCTTGTGCTTGGCGGGGACGTTGAGAAGAATGGACAGCCGCTCGTCTGCCCGCGCTTGGTTCTCGGTCGTGACCTGAAGCATGACGTTCTCGTATCCATCGCCCCAATCGGACGGCAAATGGTCGCGGATACGCCCCGCCCTCTTGGTGAGGATGCGGAACACGACATCGGGGCGCTTTCGGATCACCGCCCATGCCTCGTCGCGCCAGGCGTCCGCCTCCTCGACGAAAAAGTCCGTGGAAAGCCCGACCAGTAGCTCCATGCCGGGCGCGACCTTGAAGCGTCCGTCACGTCCACGCTTCAACGGCATGTCGAAGTTGGCGTTGCGGGACACCTTCGAGGTGTCGATGCCGCGCATTCGGTCGAGGAAGTACATATAGCAATGCTGGCACCCCTCGCTCACCTTATGGCAGCCATGCCACGGATTCCAGATGATCATCTGCCCTACATCCGCTCCAGCAGCCGGCGAAGCTGCTCCTTGAGCCGTTCCACCTCGTCCCAATCCTTCTGCTCCTCGGCGAAGGCGATCAAGCCCTCAAGCCGGTGGATCTGCTCGATGTAGTTGTCTCGCTGCGGCATTGCCATGGGATCACCTCCTGTTCCTACGCCACCTTGCGGACGTCAAAGGGGACCTTGACGTTCAGCACCAGGTGATAGGGCGCGATGGTGTTTGGAATCTTCTCGGCGTCGCGGCGGAGCGCAGCCGGGTTGTCCGCAAGGCGGAAT